>NZ_FRAG01000153.1 GCF_900142245.1 Paramaledivibacter caminithermalis DSM 15212
TTGTTGCGATTTTGGATTTTACTCATATCTAAGTATGGTGTTATATCTTTATATTCCATTTGTAAATAAGATTCGTACTGGGTATTATAAAACGACTCAATTATATTTTTAATAGTATCACCATCTGATTTTGCTTGATAATTGCAAGAGAATAGGAGTAGGAATAATAGCATTAGTAAAATTTTCAAAAACTTTTTCATAATATTCATTTCTCTCAACCTTATTGATTATAGTATTTCTCTAAAATAACTTGGATTAAAAAATCTTTTACTACCACTATAGTCAGAGTAATAATAATAACCATTGTAACTGTGTTGAGCAAATTTTAATGTATCTTTATCCACCAATATAACTGTATGATCATAATCACTATCATATTCAAAATCTATTTGCATAATTCCACCTTCATTTAAAGAACTTACACTACTAACTACGCTAACTCTTGGTCCTGGTGTATCTATAGATTTATACCCAGTCATATAATTCCAAAAATAATTTACACTTTCCCAGTTTCTTGATCCTCCACCAGAACCAGCATACCATCCTTCTGTATATGTTGAACCTGGAACCATCATTACTTTATTAGATATATCTTGTGTTGTGTCATTTGCTCCAAAACCATACCATGAAACTTGAGAAGCAAAATTAGTGCAATCTCCTCCACTAGTACTTGCTTCATAAAATTTTGTATTACGATTTTCAACATATTTATTTGCATAGTAAACTCCTCTAGATGAACTATAATAATGGTTTTCTGCTGGTAGACTTAAAACTACAACCCCACTCTGTTCTTCGTCTTGATTGTAGTTTTTATATTCTTTTGTTTTGTCAATTATATATTCTTTTTCAATTGTTTTAAACAATTCATCTTTTTTCTTTTCTGATAATAGTTTTTCTTTTGAACTTTCAAACATTCTTAAACTTATGTATTCATGTTCCACAATCTTCCACATGCTATTATCATCTTTTCTTAATTCAAAAACATTTTTTCCTGAACTGATAAAAGGTGGATAAGCCTGTTGTTCATCTAGATTTATTTCTAATACCACTTTGGCATAGTCATTTTTTATATCTATACTTTTAT
>NZ_FRAG01000150.1 GCF_900142245.1 Paramaledivibacter caminithermalis DSM 15212
CCTAAAAAAGGGACGGGACAAACTGCAACAGCTATAAATTTTGCAGCCATGGCAAGTAAAATAACAGAAGAAAGGGTTATGCTAGTTGATACAAATAAGTTTCATAAAGACATAGAAACATATCTTTCAAATTCAGAAATGAACAAGGGATTGGATGAATTCATTAATTTTCATAAAACCAATATATTAGAAGAATTGACAAACACATATATGTACTCTAAAAAAGTCCATAAAAATTTTGACATGATGTCATCAAACCAATCCTATGACTTAGAAGAAACTGACATTGAAATGCTCATTAAAAATACTAAAAAAACACATCCAATAACGGTTATTGACACAATTGCCAGTATAAATAAAATAACCAATTACCTTTTAGAAGTATCAGACGTAATACTAATGATACTTAATCAAGAGTCAAATATAATAAAAAAAATAAAGGACAACAAAATATATAGTAAACAAAATAAAAAAATAGTTTTTATTGTTAATAGATATATAGAAAAATTTAGAGACAAGAAAGTTACATACAAAATATTTGATATAGAAAAGGACTTAAGAAAAATAGGTTTTGAAAAGAACTTAATATTCACTTTAGATTACTGTATAGACCTGTTAAATAATTGCAATGATGGGACCTTACTTAAAACAGTATTTGAAGGAGATGTAGATAAAACAGAATATTTTAAAGATTTATACGAAATTACAAAAGAAGTTTTAAGCAAATATGGGGGATATGAATTTAAAAATAAAGAAGCTACAAATAAAAATACAAATAGAGGATTATTTAGAATAATGCGGGCTAAATTCACATCGTTTCTATAAAAAAGGAGTTGATGCAGATAATGCTTAAATTTTACAATAAAATTTCAAACCTATACAAAAAGATAGAACTAATCACAGAGGATATAGATGAATATGCAGACCTTCTTAAAATAAGCAGGCAGGAAGCAGAAGAAGATATAAAATACTTCAAAAAAATGAAAGATAGAAGCAGTTTAGGAGAAAAAAATCCACGGACCTTCATAATCAATAAATACACGAAAATATTAAAAGACGTATATGAAATAAAGGAAGAAGCGGTGAAAGATATTATAGACTTTGAAAATATCGAAAACAACAACGTATATATTCAATTTGAACTACTGATAGAATCAAAGGA
>NZ_FRAG01000149.1 GCF_900142245.1 Paramaledivibacter caminithermalis DSM 15212
TGGAGATAGTAAGAAACAAGGAAATAAAGATTTTATAGAGCCAGAATTTGAAGTTGTACCTGCTACTTGTGAGGGTGCCTACCATTGTTATCTTCAATTAGCCAATAAGGAAGAATACCAAAACAGTGGTGATGAATATAAAATAAGATTTATAGTCCTTACGTTAAATGGAGAAGAGCATCCAGAAATGAATTATCCATATGGATTAGGTAGTAAAGGGTGGATACGTATGGATTATACTGATTGGCATGATATTGATTGGGAATGGAATTTTTGTGTATTTTATACACCAGAAAAAACATACAATACAGGACTTTATACTAAGGTAGGAGACGTAGCAGAGGTTAAAGTGGTAATAAGAAATGAAACAAAGGATATAGAAAAGGAATACATTCAGAAGGTTGTAGCTACAGAACCACTTTGGTAGTAAAGGGATAATATAATATTATCCTTTTATATAATACAAAATTTAGAAAGGGGGTGAAATATAGGAAATGGGAAGGATTATAGCAAAGATATTGATTATTATACTGCTTGTAAACACATTGCCTTTACTAAAGCTTCAAGATTTTAAGTCTTATGCAGGAGATGTTATAGACTATAGGACAGTTCCTAAGCCTAAAGATGTTAGGAAGCAACCAGAAGCAGGAATGAGGATAATAATACATCATCAAGATGGTTCACCCGATGAAACATTAAATGCTACAAATAACAGTTACCCACAAGGATATGCAAAGGTTGGGGATACAATATCAGTTCGAGATATAAGTGTTTTAAGTCCTCAGGCAACAGATATAGAAAAATGGGATTTTCAATATGTAACCCCGTCAGGTAGGGAAGAAGCAAGGGTAATGAGTGGAAGCCAATATGGTTTAATAGACACCATTACATTAGATGAAGCAGGTAATTACGAATTTTACTTAGCAGTTATGGACGATGTGAAATCAAGCCAAGAAACCTTTGAATGGTGGCAAAACTGGTCGTGGAATGGTATTCAAAGAGCAGTAAAGATATTAGCCGATGGAAATGAGTACTGGTGCTATTTTGTATCTATATTAATTACAGTTGAAGAAGATGAGGAACAGCCAGCCGAAATAAAAGCCATTATAAATGCTCCAGACACAGTCAGTAAAGGAGAAACCTTTTCCCTGTTTGGTGGAAACTCCTACACCACAAAGGGGGAGATAATAGAATACTATTGGGAATCTAAGC
>NZ_FRAG01000145.1 GCF_900142245.1 Paramaledivibacter caminithermalis DSM 15212
CAATACTTTTTGTTGACATATTGATTATGAAAATACTAAAGTTAAATATTTACAATATTGTACTTGAAAATGTTTGAATAATAGACTGTTCTTACTCAGTATTCTGTCCCCTTGTCATTCAAGCAAAGATTGGTACATTTGTATATGTTTTTTTGCAAAATTTTTAATGGAAAATTTTCTTTTACATAACTTATATGATTTTTCGCAAATATCAGATACTAAATCAGGTGTTTTAGCTAACAATTCTATTGACTGTGCAAGCTGAAAGGGATTTTCTTTCTCAATCAATAAACCAGTAATTCCATTATTGATAACTTCAACAACACCACCAACCATACTTGCAATTACTGGAATCTTTAAACTCATTGCTTCAAGTATAGATAACCCCATGCCTTCTTCCCTAGAAGGCAGCACTAAGGTATCAAATTCTTTCATTTCATCTAAAGGTTTATCTATAAAACCTTTAAATGAACATACCTCTTCTATTTTATACTCTCTAGCCATGTTAATCAATTCTTGCTTCATTGGTCCGTCCCCTACAAAAACAATTCTGTATTGGTCTCCATACTTTACAGAAAGTATTTTAGCTGCTTTAAGTAAAATATCTGGACCTTTTTCATAATGTAGTCTTCCAACAAATCCAATAGTAAACCTTTGAGAAGCTTTATTGCGAAAGCATACATAATCTTGACTTTTAACTCCATTATAAATTACACTAACATTTTTTTCGTTTATCCCACTATCAAGTAAAGTTTTCTTTACAGAATCTGAAATCGCAATAACTTTATCAGCTTTTCTAAGCAAATCGTTTGTCCATATAGAATATGCTTTCGAATTATAAAGTCTTTCTCTACTACATAACAACTCAGGACTAAATAGGCTATGAATCGTACATAACAAAGGTACTTTTGTATCTTGTAGTGCAAAATATGTAAAAGCAAAACTATCTACCCTGTGAGCATGTATTACATCAAAATTTCTATTTAAAATCCTTCTTAATCCAATACATGCTTTCATAATATTATCAAAATGTAATGTTTCTACATGGATATCAGCTTCATACAGTTTCTTAATTAATTCTCTCTGCTCAGTAACTACACAACACTCAATACCTAATTCATATAATCCTTTTGTTAAATTTATAATATGCTGTTCAGTACCTCCAAAAGTTTTTCCGTTCAATACAAAACCTACCTTCATTTAAATACACATCCTTAAATTTTGGACTTTTTGCACTAAAATCATAATTTTAATAACAGGGTACAATATCATGTTAATTTACATACCCACAGGCTATAAAAAGAATAAAGGCGTCTTGCGACGCACTTTAGTTGCAAGTTCCATGTTCCAAGTTGCAAGTATTAGGGGTTTTTCTAATAAGTTTTAAAAGAAAATAATTTATACCAATATTTTGCTAGTAATAGTTTCAATTTTTCTTCTAGCCCTCTATTTTACTCTGTTTTAGCTATGCAATTTTTTGCAAAAAATGTTTGAGTTCCTATATAACGAAAAATTAAACAACCCTGCACTGAAGTACAGGGATTTAGATGGCGACTGAAAGTCGCGATTACGGCTGAAGCCGTCTAAAGATATTTGCTAAAGC
>NZ_FRAG01000144.1 GCF_900142245.1 Paramaledivibacter caminithermalis DSM 15212
GATTTGTCAATAAGGCAAATAGCTAATATTTTAGGTATTAATAGAAATATCGTTCAAAGGATAAAATGAGTCAAAAAGAACCGTCACCGATGACTTCAAAAGAACCGTCACCGATGACTTCCAAAATTTAGTGAAGGATGATATCATGAATTATATAATTTGTGGATTTGTAGTTCTTTTGGGAACCATATTTTTATCATTTTTTATCGGAGGGGTAATCGGATATGGAGCAAATAGTGTTGGGTTAATTCTTGCGGCAATAGCATTACTAAATATGACGATAGCAACATGCACATATATAATAGTTGATAGTATGAAAAAATATAGGAGTTAACTAAGTAGTTTAGCTAACTCCTATATTTAAAATTTGTATTAGGTTTTTAGTAATTTAATTAAGTTGGAATATGGCATCTTCTTCGTACATTTTTTCTACTCCTGTGTTAACACTTAGAGAAGGAAAACCCACATTTAAACCAAATCCTCCAAGTGAAAATGTTGAATGACCATACCCCCATACTATTTGAATATCAGTACTATTATTTTCATTAGGTCTAGAGAGAGTAAAACTACCGTAGCCACATTTTGCAAAACTACTATTTTCAGGTCCTGAATCAGACATGGCAAATTTTACACGAAAACCTTCACCAGGAGACACTTCTATATCACTTTCTTTATCAGTTACTTGATGTGTGGTATAATAGGAACCCATACTATAGTAGTCTATGCTGCATGTAATATTTTCTCTTGAAACTCTAAAACCATTATCCCATGCAAAAGCAATAGTATCAGTGTTAGTAATGAAAGGCTGACCTGTCCATTCCCAATCAAACGAGAACCAATATTCATCATTTATCGAGCCTTCCTTTTGGCAATTGAAAGTTACTGATGCCCAAGCACTCCTTGGAATCATATCTAATGATAATGATTTTGCATCCATAGAATTAATTTTACTAAATGCATCTATTTGTTTTTCAGAGTAACCTAATTGGAATAATTTTTTCTCATTATATTGAGTGCACTCTTTTACTTTGTTAAATATTTTTTTTTGCATATCTAACATATGTTCAGCTTCTTCTGTAGAAAGTCCCATTTCTAGTAATTCGCTTAAATTTTTTTCTAAATATGGCTTGAGTAATTCGTATTCAGATACAGTATAAGAATTTGTTGTATTCTGGCTTTCTGCAAATACATTTGGAGCCATTAAGAAAATAAGAATTAGAATCATCATGGTGCTCAATAGTTTTTTCATTTTAAAATCATCTCCTTTTAATATGATATTTTATTTTTTTAAAAAATATCATAAATCCCTTGAAAAAAATGTAGAAAATTGAGAAAAATGTTTTAAATTAATAAAATATTAATATCTGTGAAATTTAAAACTGTTTTTAATATTTCCAATATTTTTAATATTCAAAGGCTATCCTAAATACATATTTAGGATAGCCTTAAGAGTCAAAGTGATGGTTCTTTTTGACTCGTTTTTTTATATATGATATATATCTAAAAGATGGAGGAAAAAATGCCAAGACAAAAAAGAGAGATAAGTAAAACCAAGATATATCATATAATGATGAGGGGGAATGAGAAGAAGAATATATTAATTGATGAAGAAGATAAAATGAAGTTTATTGATATTA
>NZ_FRAG01000143.1 GCF_900142245.1 Paramaledivibacter caminithermalis DSM 15212
TGGATTTTTAACTATCTGCTTCAATATGTTAATATAGTTTTCTGCCATTCTCATAATGCTGCTTCTTTTATATAAACTAGTACTATATTCTAGTTCAAAACTTATCCTTTTTTCTTGTTCAATAGCACTTAGAGTTAAGTCAAATTTTGCAATATTATATTCAAGTTCATGCTCTTTAAATCTTAATCCCTCTATATCTATTTCTGTAATGTCTACATTTGGAACAGAGAACATTACATCAAATACTGGATTTCTGCTTAAATCTCTCTTGGTATTTACCTTTTCAACTAGCTCTTCAAATTGATATTCTTGGTTTTCATATGCCTTTAATGCATTTATTCTTACTTCTTTTAAAAATTCACTAAATTTTAAATCCTCTTTTGGTTTATTTCTCATAGCAATTGTATTTACAAACATTCCTACTACATTTTGAATATCTGCATGGTATCTTCCTGCAACTGGAGTCCCTACTATTATATCCTCCTGACGGCTGTACTTTGATAGTAATATATTGTAGGCTGATAGCAGCACCATATACATAGTCGAATTGTTTTGTATACATATTTCTTTTAAGCCATATACTATTTCTTTGTCAGCACTAAATCTTATTCTATCTCCTTGATATGTTTGGTGCATTGGTCTTGGATAATCTGTAATAATATCTAATATAGGAAGTTCTCCTTTTAGTACATCTAGCCAATATTCCTCCTGCCTTCTTATTTCTTCTGTTTTTAGATAATCATTATGCCACGCTGCAAATTCCTTATACTGTATTTGAGACCTTTTAAGTTCTACTCCCTTATACAGTTCTTCTATTTCTTTATATAATATACCTATAGATACTCCATCTGATATTATGTGATGCATATCCATAAGCAAAATATGTTTTTCTTCCTCGATTTTTATAAGAACCACTCGTAAAAGTGGTGCTTTGCTTAAATCAAAGGGTCTTATAAAATCTTTAATTATTTTATCTCCTTCTTCTTTTGTAGCTATCTTATATTCCATTTCAAAATCTACTTCTTCATGTATCTTCTGTACAAGTTTTCCATCTATCATATCAAAGGAGGTTCTAAAGGACTCATGTCTTCTAACAATTTCATTAAAGACATTTTTCATTTTCTCTTTGTCAAGCTTCCCTTCTATATCCATTGCTACTGCTACGTTATACTCTATGCCTCCATCACTCATCTTATTTATCAAATACATTCTTTTCTGACTTGAAGATACATCATAATATTCCTGATTTTTAATAGGTTCTATCCTTGACCATGTCCTTTTGGCTGAGTTCTTGATACATTCTGCTAAATCCTTTATAACAGGATAGCTAAATATTTCTCTTAATGGTATGTCTATATTAAATTCCTTATTTATCCTTGACATAAGAAAAGTTGCTTTTAATGAATGTCCTCCTATCTCAAAAAAGTTATCTGTTATTCCTACCCTATCTACTCCTAACATTTCTTTCCATATTTCTACAAGTTTTACTTCTATCTCATTTTCAGGAGCAATATATTCCTTTTCTAAGTCTAAATTTTTCTTAGGTTCTGGCAATAATTTCCTATTTATCTTGCCACTCTGATTAAGAGGAAACTTATCCATCTTCACAAAATATGTAGGTATCATATATTCTGGTAGCTCTTG
>NZ_FRAG01000140.1 GCF_900142245.1 Paramaledivibacter caminithermalis DSM 15212
TTTAGGTCAGATTATTTAACTTGATTTAAGCTTCTAAGATTATTTAATTTGCAGTTTTTGATAAGATTTAGGCTAGAATAAAGTGCTGTTTAACAGTTAAGTAATAAAAGGAAGAGGTTTATATACCTTTTTATGAATTGCTAACAGATTTATGTTTTTGTTAGCTTTTTTGTTTGTGGAAGGAGGAAGAGAATATATTGAAATCAACATTCTAAGGAGGGAGATTAAAGAATTGATAGGGGTAACGAAAATAAATATTGAAAAATGGAATTGATAACTACGGTTAATATTATGGGTAAAAATTTAAATTGGAGGTTTAGTTATGAATTGGACTAAGGAAGTTAAAGTATTTTCATACGATAAATGTTTTCCTTTATTATCTGATTTATTCGACATATTTTTTTCTCCTGATTTACTCAGGATAGATATCTAATAAAGTATATCATTCTTTGCAAGACTAACTTCCGATTAATGCAAAAAAACGGAAGTTAAATTTTCATTTGAGGTTTACTGACAAAAAAATACAATGCACTATTTACAAATATAGGATAATGAGGTAAAATATCATTATAATAAAAAATATAACAAATAAACTAATTATATCCTGAAATATTAAACATATATATTATGTATAATATAGTATAATTTAGTAAGATAGCTTGCAAATTCACATAATTTAAATTAAGTTATAGGCAATTCAAATAGCACGTCAGACATAGCGATAATAGTTCATAAATCTACTCTTTAGACAAAATATTCAGCTTTAGTATTTATAGTAATTTGGGTTTACACTCCCCTACAATTGACCTTTAAGGACATTAGTTATGGCGACTCATTTGGCTGATTGGTATTCTACACAGAAAGAGGTTGGTGTTGATAGTGATAGATGAGATAAAAAAATTAATTGAGAAGGTACCTGTAGAATATGGAGATGTACGAGTGGAAAAAACAACTAGCAATGGTATTTCTTATCGAAGAAACACTTTAGAGAATTTATCCTATACAACTAATTTTGGTGGGTGTATAAGACTATACGATGGTGGTAATTGGGTGAACGGCAATTTCTCAGGTTTAAATAATTTTAAAAAAGTGTTACAGTGGCTTACTGTGAATTTACGTTATATGAAAAACAAAGATTATGAATTGGAGAATTTTCAAAAGAATTATTATACTGAAGAAGTAACACCAAAGCAAAGAGATTTGCTAAAAATTAGGACAATTATGCATAATGAGACAGAAAAAATGAAGTTAAAAGATTACATAAAGAGTTTTGATTTCGTATTTTCAGATCAAAATATTGAAAAGTATTTTATATCAAACAATGGTTCATATATAAAACAGCAATTTAATAGCCTTGGAATGTCAATTAAAATTACAGGTATTTCTAATACAAGTTATGTAAAAACAATTCGTGGAGTTGATGAAGACAAAGTAATTAAGGACATTACACAAGAGATAACAAAAGGAATGCAGAATATTACTAAGAAAAAACTCAAACTAATAGAACCTAGGAAAAATATTACAGTTCTATTAGATCCAAAAATCGCAGGTGTATTGATGCACGAAACTATAGGACATACTCTTGAAGCAGATTCATTGTTAATGAATAAGAAATTATATAATAGTATTCTTGCTAATCCTATTTGTTACACAGCAAATTATTCCACTCCAAAAAAGTCAAATTATTTTAGCTTGATTTCCATATAAAATGACAGAAAAAAGTCAGATTAAATAATCTG
>NZ_FRAG01000139.1 GCF_900142245.1 Paramaledivibacter caminithermalis DSM 15212
AGCTTCTAGCTACTAACTACTAGCTTCATAAATGTTACTAGTAGCTACTAGCTATTAGCTTATTTCAAAAAATGGGTGATGAATTCATCACCCATTTACTATTATTAGTCTTCAAATACTGTTTGTCCATCAACTTCAGTTTGAAGTGCTTTTAGACATTTTTCAACTAATCCTCTTCTTAGTTTCTTTTCTTCTGCTTTATCTAAAGCAGGATTTCCTAATGGATGAGGAATTGCAATAGCAGGCACTATTCTATTAGCACCAACTGTTAATGAAATAGGTACTACTGTACAAATATGAACAACTGGAATTCCAGCTCTTTCTACTTCTTTTACCATCGTTGCACCGCAACGAGTACAGGTACCTCATGTAGAGGTTAGTATAACAGCATCTACTCCATCAGCTTTTAATTCCTTAGCAAATTCTGAAGCATATTTTTTAGAATTTGCAACTGAAGTACCATTACCAACAGTAGTATAGAAATATCTATGAAGCTGACCAATAATGCCTTCCTTTTCCATATCCCTTAATACATCAACTGGCAATACTCTATCTGCGTCTTCATTTGCATATACTGGGTCATATCCACCATGGGCAGTTTCATAAGTTTCCTCAGTTAGATCCATTACTCCATCAATATCATATTTACCATACTTAGATGCACTTGATGATTCAATATGATCAGGATTTCCTTTTGGCACAATACCTCCTGAAGTTACTAAGGCTATTTTAGCTTTTGATATATCCTTAACTGCAGGATTTGGCTCTACGTTATCAAAGTCAGGCATTGGATATTCGGTAACGAATTCCTCATCCTTAAGTTTCTTGATCATCATTTCAACGGCTCTTTCAGAACCTCTTTTTTCAAGGAATATATTTTTCCTAACACCTCTAGGAATATATCCTTCTTCATCAGGAGCCCCAATTTCTTCCCCTCTACCAAGCTTAAGGGCAAGCTTTGCTAGAGCAGGAATAGCCTTTCTCATTGCAGCTGCTGAGTTTCCTGTTGATACAATGTAAAGATCTTTCTTATACATATCAACACCAGGGTTTTCAACATACATAGCAGTTACAACTGGAATACCTAGCTCATCTTGAACAGCTTTACATATGGTACCACAAGCAGTACCATATCTTCCTGCATTGAATGCTGGTCCAGCTATGAATAAATCAGGATTATGTTTCTTAACCATCTCTAAAACTTTAGCCTTTGCCTCGTCTAAATTTTCATTAAAGTAGGAGTCACCACAAATAATAGTAGCAACCACTTCTGCTTCTCCCTTGAAAGCCTTATTTAATGCCATACCAGGGCCAACGAAGCCTTCTCTTAATTCTGGTGGAATATCAGCTTTTTCCTCTCCACCGATTCCAGCAAAGAATTGATTTATATAATGAACAACTCTAATTTTACTCATACTTTCCCCCCTCTCATATTTTAAAAACCGGGAAATCAATACTTTATTCAAATTGATTTTTTGCAAATTTTATTCATAATTATATTCTTATCCTCGAGTCCAAACTGGACTCCTTGCAATAGACTTATATTAATATCAAAAAGGTTTTAATAAAAGGATTTAAATAAATTAATATTTACAAAATTGTTCTCTAATTGAAGTCATTTCTTCAATTATTTCATCAACTTCAAGAACCATTTCCATCATGCCAACCTGTTCTTCGTAAACATCGGCATCTACAGCTTCTTTGAATTCTGGTTCTACTGCATGATATACAGCTAATCCTAATTCAACTCCAGCTAAAC
>NZ_FRAG01000137.1 GCF_900142245.1 Paramaledivibacter caminithermalis DSM 15212
CAATCTGAAGTAATTCTATAAAACATTGTACTATTTTTTCATATTAAGTTTACAAAGCCATATTATTTTTTCCCTTAAATCAATTATACAAATTCAAGGAAAAATTTTAATTCATACACGCCAAAATCACCCAAAATCACTGTGTTTTTGTGCATGTATAAATTAAGCTCTACTATGTAAATCCTATATAGGAAAATTATAAACAACTTTATAAATATTAAAGCTCTTAATATATATATTCATTTTTTTAATCTATTTTTTATAAATGATAAGAAATACACTTGACTCATCTACCTCTTGAATATGGTATTCGTATCCTGATAAATCTCCAATTTTTTTAAGATCCTCTAGGGTATGGGTAATCGCTTTAAAACCATCTTTACAAATTATAATCCCATCCTTTGTTTTATCTAAATCAAGTTCACCCAACAGCCCCTTCTTAGCTTGCTCTTTAAACCACATTACCCTATATTCCCAAAATTTCTCACTATAAGTACTAAAATAGACCTTTCCACCATCTACAACCATTTCCAAAATCTCTTTGATTAAATCCGACGATGTAATCTTCATTGCAGATAAACCGTTTTGCAAGCAAAGTATTACATCGAACTTTTCTTTGAATGTAAGATTATGTACGTCCATGGTCATAATTTCCGCATTGGGGGTATCCTTCAAATATTCTTTACCTAACGAAACATTTTCATCGGAAATGTCAATACCAACAATCGATTTACAATTACCCGCCAATTCCTTTACAATGCGTCCATAGCCTGCACCTAATTCCAAAACTTTTTCACTACCTGTCAGATTATCTCTAACAAAAGAAATTTCTGCATCCAAATACTGTTTTACTCTTGGAATTTGGGTTTCATAGGCCTTAAACAGCTTTTGTGAATTTAGTTTTTGTGCATAGTAATTGATATCCCCCATTAATAGCCCTCCTTATATTTTCTAGCGCTGCAAAACAAAGGCGTCTTGCGACGCATTTTAGTTGCAAGTTCCATGTTCCAAGTTTTAAGGTCATTCTTTTAAGTTTTAAAAACCTTAATTCATGATTCTAAAATTTTAATGGTGATAGTTTACATTTCCTCTCTGTTACTTGCTTTACTTAATATTTTAATATTTTACCGTCACTAAAACGTCTAATTTTTAATCATATTTCTAAATATTCGTTATATTCTAATTTTTTTAATAAGACAAGGGGACGGAAAAGATACGGGGACGTTTCGTCTGTCATGCCTTGATAGCTTTTTCAATAATTTTACGTCCCTGTGTCACCGTCCGTCCCTGTGTCACCGTCTAATTTGAAGGAAAAATCACTTGACAAATACAAAAATCATTTTTTCTAAATCCTTGAAATTTATTTCCTTTTCCTTTAAACTTATTTTATACATGTAATCACCCAATCTTTCTAGTGTTCTAGTCAAATACTATTATATTGGATGATTCATGTATTTTAAATATGCCTTCGGGCATCTTTTTATTTTTTTGTTGTTTTTGCCTACTAAAATTATACTCTAATAAAATTGAATATATAAGAAAAATATTACAATTTTATTACAATTTGAAATTTAATCAATATTCTACAAATTACTACAAATATATTTGGTATACTAATTATAAATAGCATATAAAACAATATAAGCAAGTAAATTGTCTGATTATGTATATGTTTTTTGATTTTCCAAAGTATTTCTAATTACGCAGATTATGATGTATAAGTTGACTAATGAGTAAGTTTTAAAATTATTAGCCTGAATTATTCATAACTCAATGAATTATGATGAAAATTAATGTTAA
>NZ_FRAG01000136.1 GCF_900142245.1 Paramaledivibacter caminithermalis DSM 15212
AAATGAGTCAAAAAGAACCGTCACCGATGACTCGGTCACCGATGACTCGTATCTGGATTTATGGTTATAGATCAATTTATTGGTATTTATGATTTGTCAATGGATTTTATATCCAATTATTGAACATTAGTGAAAGAAAATAATATTTCAACCATATTTTTACTTAATTATTAAAAAATAGTTGAAATATTATTTTGTTGATGGTATGATTTTTTTAAGGAACAGGTAATTCTTTCACTACAGGTGAAAAAAGGAGGGCTTAATATGCTCAAAAAAAGTATTTCAATATTTGTGATTTCAATTCTTATTTCAATAACTTGCTCTTTTGTTGTACTTGCAAAGCCTAATACAACTATAACCTACACCGAAGAAGAATACAATCTAAAGCAAAAGTCTGAACCAACATGTGATAATTTAGTAGATTTTGAAGCTGAAATTAAATCTCCAGCAAAAATAAGGAATATTGTTGAAGAGGATTTAAAAAAACGTAATAAAGGTATTGAAACAGAAATTAAGTTTGACACTAATAAATCAAATAATTTTTTTGTTTTATCAAAAAATAGTAGTTTCGATCGAGATAAGGCAAAAGCATATGCAGAAAAACATGCTACAGAGCCTAATACTAAAAGTTATCCATATTATAGAAAGTCAGATGGTGCGGGTGTAGATTGTGCAAATTTTGTTTCCCAAGTATTATATGCAGGAGGAATGTCAGAAAAAGGCACAAATTGGGGAGACTATAACTCATGGTTCTGTAACACCACAAGCGCTAGTGAATTAAAGAAATGTGCTATTACATGGAGATCAGCTAATTACTTTACTAAGCATTGGGGAAATATAGATGGAGTTGGTGCAAATAGAGCTGAAAAATATACTGAAATGACAGTTAATGATGCAGTTAAAAATTTTAACGACTTATACATTACGTTATGGCCTGGAGATGTAATACAGCAAGTAGGATCAGATGGTATAGCTTATCATACTCAGGTAGTTCATGATTACGGTAAAAAATATGGTTCTACTAGAAATGATGTTTTTATAGCACAACATTCAAGTGATGCAAAGGAAGTCTCTTTATATGACTATTTAAAATATAAGAAAGATAATGGTTATGGAACAGACAAAATCTTTATTTATGAGATTAAAAGTGGATCATAAGTAAATTTCAAAAATAATAAGTGAAAGAAAACTGTTCCTATTATTAACATCTATAGGGGTAGGCTAAACCTTAAACTTAAAACTATAGGAGGGCAGTCGTGAAATGATTGCTCTATTTTTATAAAAAATACGTTAAAAAATTAATGAAATTGAAAAAAGACTTAAGGAAACTAAAATTCTTAATTTCCCGACTACTCCTTTAAATTTTAACTACTTTACAAAACTTTAACCTAAATAATCTATCCATGAATAACTTAATGAGGTATACTGTTACAGTGATAATTTTGACAAAGAAGAGATTAATTTGGGTAGAAAAGAATCCTAGAGAAAAATATTTTTTGATCTACTATTTCTCATATTAGGTTCAGTGTTATTAGCCTTTGCTATTACTTCCATATTTAAGCCCCTTTGTGATAAGGGGACGTGTGACAAGGGGACGTTTGACAAGGGGGACGTTTCGTTTGACATGTAAGTTATACCCGATTTGCTGGACACAAAGAAAAGTATGTATAATATAAATAAGAAAGGGTGTTCAGCAATGGAAAAAAACAGAAGGTTTACCTCTGAATACAAGAAAGAGATAATAAGATTAGTAACAGAACAAGGTAAAAAGATGTAGCAGCTGATATAGGTGTTACTGAAACATCAGTTAGAAGATAAATTAAACAACCCTGCACTGAAGTACAGGGATTTAGATGGCGACTGAAAGTCGCGATTACGGCTGAAGCCGTCTAAAGATATTTGCTAAAGCAA
>NZ_FRAG01000133.1 GCF_900142245.1 Paramaledivibacter caminithermalis DSM 15212
GAGATAAACAACTTCAAGGTTTAATAAATTTGATATGAATTTTAAGTAAAATCAATGGGTTAAGTTGAAGATTATTCTTAAATCTTTGACAATACATTTAAATTAAGGAGATGATAAAATGAAAAAAGTATTGATATTTACATTAATAACAGTTTTACTAGTAGGAAGTTTTCAAAATTCATATGCTATTTCTAATAAAAATAAATCTAAACTAGAAAAAGTTCATGGAAAATCTATTTCGATAAAAAATGTAAATCAGAAACTTGGTATTAATACTAAATTAGCAAAAAAATCTGTTCCCCAAATATTTTATGATTATTTTACAGAATTTGAAAAAGAAGAAAATTTGGGAACAGCTGTTGTAAAAGGTCATCTTGAAATTGAAGGAAATAGATATGATTTTAAGACCGAAGGAGAAGTAGAAAAAAAACAACTCAAATCTGGTGAATTGATAGAAGGGGCACTCAAGGGGAATATAGTAATTGAAGGTGATGAATACAAATTATTAATTGGGTTCGCTAAAAAGAATAAAAAAGTGTGTTTATCTATGAATATATACAATGAGTCTGATTCAATGGTGATGATATTTGGAAAACCTATTATATCAGAAAACGATATGAAAGAGATAAAAGAAAAGAAATCAAAAGAAACAAAAAAGAAAAATTCTAATATGTATAATTTTACTTCCATTAAAAATGAAAAAATGTGCAAATTGAAGTCCGTAACACGTATTTTTGAGTATATAAAATCTGAATCAGCATATATGAAAAATTCTACGATTGATGATGAACGTGGAGTAAAAGTAAAATTGTACCAAGAGGAAAATAATGGAGAGTTATTATTATTAAAACTTAGATCTTATGCAGAAGATATTGAAGAAGCCTTAGGTAATTATGATCCTTTTAGCAAAAGTGTAGAATTATATGAAGTTAAAGCTGGATTTAAGTTTAGCAAGGGAAAATGTGATGGTGTACATCCAAGTGAGGATGACGACGGTTCCAGCGTAGATGTTTTTAATATTCTATATGATGTTTTAAATTGTTTTGGGATACCAACTAACACACTTGCTGCTGCGATTAATGGATCCAAAGGATATTTAAATGTCTATTCTTCTACCCTTACACCTTATTTAAAAACTAGAGCTGGATCAAACTTAGAGTTGGATTTTGATGATGAGTATGTTCCGTTTTTTGTTATTGGAATAGATGGAAATCAAGGAAAAGTTGCAGGTAAGTTCTATGCTGAAATGGAATACAAAGAAAAATATTATATTCCAATGGATGGATATGTTTACAATTATTACGAGAGTAAAAAGGCAGAAGATGATTTTAGCTTAGATGTTACAGATTAGAAAGGCGGTGAGTATTATAAAAAAAAATAATATATTAATTTTAATATGTGCTTCTCTAATAATCGCTTTGATTATATTAAACATTTATCAATATAAAAAAAGTTTGACAATCAAAATAGAGTATGGAGAAAGAATTTCTAGTATTGAAGCCTATGCTTTAGTATTACCGTCAAGAATGATATTAGATGAAATTTTAAATAGTGATGCTATAGACGAAATAAGTTTAGCTAAGGCAATTGAACATATAAATGTGACTAAAAGTCTTGCATTTTCAGGAGTAGGAGGTTTTTCTCAAGTAAACTCCTTTCTTGATAATACAGAAAAGGATTTAAAAAAACTATATAAGCTTATTAAGCAAAATGGAAATGAGGGGGAGATAGACGCTTTAATAAAGAAGACAACGGAGAATCAGAAAAAAAGTCTAAAAACTTATGAAGAAATAAGAAAGTTTTTTAAAGAATATATGAGTCAAAGGAATGAGGATAGGGAAGATGAAGAATGGGCTTTGCTGTGGTATAGAAATAGTCAAGGAGAATCGGACGAGTTAATCAAAATTATAGAAAGAGGATTAAGATAATAATTATAAAGGTCTTTTCAATCCTGACCCTGTTTTTACCGACTCTTTTTCCTACAACTTCTAAATCATAAAATATTTTACATTATTTTCTGATTTAGTATGTTATACTATTTTTACAAACA
>NZ_FRAG01000131.1 GCF_900142245.1 Paramaledivibacter caminithermalis DSM 15212
TTAGATTAAATAATCTGCATAGCTTTAGGTCAGATTATTTAACTTGATTTAAGCTTCTAAGATTATTTAATTTGCAGTTTTTGATAAGATTTAGGGTAGAATAAAGTGCTGTTTAACACCTATTATTGGATGCAGTGAACTTAATATAGTTGACAATCCAACAGTCGAAGGTTTAAGCGGATCTTATAAATATGATGATGAGGGAACAAAGGCTAAAGAAAACATAATGGTGCAGGATGGTAAGGTAGTTACATTATTAAGTGATTGTAAAACAGCTTCGATTCAGGGGGTGGCAAGTAGTGGGAATGCTAGAAGTGTTTCATATAAAGACATCCCAATTGTAAGAACATCTAATATGTTTATTAAGCAAGGAAGTAATTCGATTAGTAAATTGATAAATGAAGTAGAAAATGGATATTATGCTAAAGATGTACTTTATGGTCATCATTACAATGGAAAATTTATTTTTAGGCCAAAACAGTTCTTTGAGTTAAAAGAAGGAGTAATTAGAAATGAGGTTTTACCTCCAAATATTACTGGAGATATTATGTCTGTTTTAAAGGACATCAAGATAGGGAATGATTTACAGATGAATGATAGTGGAGTTTGTCATAAACGAGAACAAAGATCTTTACCTATTTCAATATCATCACCGAGTATATTACTAAAAGGAGTTGCTATTGAGAACTAAAATGGAAAAGTTAAATTTACTGAAAACAAATGGTATGGAAATTGAAGAGTTTATTGCAAAGAAAGAATCAATCTGCTTTGAAAAAAACTTTGCAGAATCTTATAACAACAAATTATCTATTGATGAAGGTGTGGCCTACAGAGTTGTTAAAGGCGATAAAGTTGGCTTTGCAAATACTAATAATATAGATGACAAAGTAAGAGTTCAAGAGAAAGCTAAAGAATTAGCTAAAGATGGGATACCGCTTAATGTTAGATTTCCTGAAGATGTTAGTTGCGAAAGTATAAATGAGCATATGCATTTTGAAACGAGTGATGTTGTAAAAATTCAGCACTGCTTTGAAGAACTATGCAATTATTTTAAGAAATTCAATTGCAAAGTCAAATTAGATAAAATATCTAATTTTAGAAGTGTGATGAATACTAGAAATACAATGTGTAAATCACATGATGCGTATTTCAAACTTACCTTTGAAAGTATGAGAAATGAATTTGGAAATGGTTTAAGTGTCTTTAAATTAAAATATTTTAGAACAAGGAATGAACTTTACAATTTTGCTCAAAAGATGAATTGGGAGTTAGATAGGATTAAAAAATTAAAGACATATTATGAGATAGAATCTAAGCTACCGGTGATTTTTGCACCGCAAGCATTGGCTGGGTTAGTATTATCAATTGTTGAGAATTTCAATGCAAAGGAAGTTATGTCAGGAACATCAATACTAGAAAGAAAGAAGTTTGAGTTTGATGAAAAATTCGAATTATATGATGCTCCTAAGATAAAGAACTCTGTGTTTAATGTAATGTTTGATGATGAGGGAACTAGAACATATAGGAAACCTCTAATAAAAAATAGTAAATGTATTACCTATTTTTCTGACTTGATTACAGAAGCTAAATATAATTATAAATCCACTGGAAATGGGTTTAGAAGAAACAGTTATACAACCATGCCAACACCAAACTTTATAAACATAGATATCAACAATGGAGATACTAAGCTTGATAATTATTTAAACATAAACAATACAACAATACTAATTAAGCAGATAATGGGTTTGGATATTAACTCGTTGAAAGGTGGGTTTATTACAGGCAGAGTTACAGAATCAATAATCTATAAAGGAAGTGAAGCTATTGGAACTTTACCACCATTTAGTTTAAAAATAGAACTGAACAAATTCTTTACTGATATAGGTATTACTGAGGAAGTTGAAAATATTTGGGGATTTATGAATATACCATATTTATATAAAGATATTATGAAAATACATATATAAAGCTAATAATCAGTTATATAGCTCTAAATTCTCTAATAAAAAATTCTTCTTTTAAATAAATGAAATCTTTATATAGATTCATTTAAAAAAGGCTTTGTAAACTTAATATGAAAAAATAGTACAATGTTTTATAGAATTACTTCAGATTG
>NZ_FRAG01000129.1 GCF_900142245.1 Paramaledivibacter caminithermalis DSM 15212
CTTTGGGAAAAAAGCCAATAAGAACAGGAAGCTTTATAATGGCCGTATCAAATGCTATTATTATCAATATTTTGGACCTAGACCGCCTAGGAGGAGTGAGTAATAAATATTTGATTTTTTGTTGATCATCAGTAAATTAAAATACTAATTTATAATGGGAAATAGATATTTATTTAGAGTCTATTTCCCATTTCTATGCATTGGCAATGTAAAAATAGATAATAAATGGAAATAAAAGGTTGACAAAATTATATATATATATAATATATTATAATATATATGTAAGATTTCTGATCAGACAATTAATAAAATAATTATCGATAATTGTTTAAGAGTTTTTTCTAATAAGCTTAGAATTTGTATGAATTCTTATTCAACGTATTTGGACTACAATTAAAAGGTTTTAGGAGTGATTTTATGAAAAAAATAATTTCTTTCTTAATAATTTTTTGTCTTATTTTCACAACAACAAATAGCGTATTAGCTAATTCATATTCTCATAGTGAATTAGATTTTAAAAACACTAACGGCTACGATATTTTCACCTTAAATTTTGATAATGCTAAAGTTATAAGGTCTTCTCAAGTATCAGACAATTATGACCAACTTAAAACGTCTATTAATTATATCAAAAAACTTAATTTAGAAGAAAAAGGATTGATTGGTTTAGAAGAAAAACTTATTGATGATATTAAGAAGGATGTTGAAAATGAAGCCAACCTAGAATCAATAGTATTTTATATACCAAAGATTCAACAAAAGAATATGCTTTTTAACAGACGAGGAAGTACGGAGGTAGACTATGGTTCATATGATGGTTTTAAAATGAAAGCTGCTTATACCATCAAGCGAAAAAGATGGAGTCCGATAGAAGAAAGTAGAGAGAACATTATAAAAAAATGGAAGGAAGGTCTTGTAAATATTGGAATTGGTTTTACTACCGCTAAAATATGGGTTCCTTTATCATTATTCCAATTAGCAGGCACAGATATTAGTTCATTTGAAAATAGTGCAGTATATTACTATCTCCATGGAAATCAAACTGATAGATATATATTAATACAAGATAAAAATAAAAAAGCTTCTTCCAATGCAAGTGCGTACATACCTATTCTACATGACCAAAAGTTTGTTGTAGAACTAGATTCAATGGTTGCATTCCCAGGTCTAGGTAACTATGAAATGAAAGAAACAATTGGGCCAGTAGAAATTAATAGCAAAAATTTCTCTAACAAAAGTAAAACACGAAGAACAGCATACAAACAATATATAACAAGTGATAATCTTCAAATTTTTGAAGATTTAATAGGTTATCCAGATGCAATCTTTAGTTATAAGTAAATAGAAAACTTATAAAAATAGGAACAATTGATCCTCTATAAGTTTGTCTTAAATGTCGATTGTTCCTCCTATTTTTTTATCTAATCTTAAAACTTGATTTTGTAGATTTCTTTGAATAGTTTTAGAAAAGATAGGTCTAGCTTTTCTAATATAACAATAACATTGAAAATATCTTTAACTTTTATACCAACATCATGTTAAAATATATATTAACATGCAAAGGAGATGGATATCCTATGAGATCCTTACTAAAATACAGGAAAATTCTGATATTTTCAAGTATTTTTATAGTAATTATTTTTGCGATACCGTTTCTTACACCACGATTTGGATTAAATATAAAATATAATTTTAAATATAAAGAAACACAAATTTTAAAAGATGCTTATGTTAAAGATTCTTATAGTAATGGTGAAAATAATCTGAATATCATTTATAATAAAAACTTTAAAAATTCATATCAAATAATAATTAAAAATGAGCAATATACAGTTCTTTATAAACAAAAAAGAATTTTATTAACTCTTCCAAACGGCAAAACAACTACCATTGATAGTTCTTATAAGCATCTAAATACATTGTTAATTCCAACCATTAATAGTATATTAAATAATGATATAAGCTATTATCTAAACACAAAGCTATTTGTCAATATTCTATTATGCTGTGTTGGTTTGATATCTCTAATTTATCCACAAACGATAATATTTCTGCAATCATCATTTTTATATAAAAATTACGAACCTAATATAATTTATATAAATATAATAAGATTTATTGGCATAGCACTTCTTTTGATTTGCATAGGAATCTCTCTTAGAATATTGTGGTAAATACGAACTCCACAATGACAAAGGGACGTTTCGGTTGACACGTTAA
>NZ_FRAG01000127.1 GCF_900142245.1 Paramaledivibacter caminithermalis DSM 15212
GTAAGCGTAAAATAGTCCCCACCTTGGATTAAGGATGAGGACTATGATATTATTTATTAGGGCCAACTCTACATATATCAGGAATGTTATCTGACCATGGTAAGAGCTGGTCTAACTGCTTTATGTCATTTATATCAATATTAGGAAGTTGTTCAAATAGATAGTTTAAATAGTGAAAAGGACTTAGATTGTTGGCTTTAGCCGTCTCTACAACACTATAAATTATACTGCTTGCCGTAGCCCCTTTAGGGGATTTGCAAAATAAAAAGTTTTTGCGACCAATAACAAAAGGTTTTATGGCCCTTTCTGCTCTATTATTACTAATCTCAATTTGACCATCAAGTAAAAATGCTTCTAGTTTACTCCATTGATTTAAGGAGTAGTTAATAGCTTTCCCTAAAGCGCTTTTAGGTAATACTAACTCTTTCTTTTCTTTTAGCCATGACAAAAAAGCCTCAAGAATTGGTTTGCTTTCCTTTAGGCGTCTTTTATAGCGCTCTTTAGGTGTTAAACCCGACAGGGTTTTCTCTATAGCGAATAAATCATTGCAAAACTTAAGACCTTCCTTAGCAACAGATGAAGATATGCTTGTTTTATCCTTTATGGCTTTTAATGCATCGGTAAAACCTCTTCTTGCATGAGCAAAGCAGCCAATAAGGGTAACATTCTCTACATCATTGTAGCCTGGATAACCATCGGTTTGAAGATAGCCCTTAAAACCACTAAGAAAAGCCTTTGGATGCTTTTTAGCCCTTGATTTTTGATAATCATAAAGGACAATTTGAGGGCCAAATCTTCCAGTGGCATATAGCCACATATAGGATTTGCTATTAGCATCTTTACCATCTTCATCTAGGACCTGTAGGGTAGTTTCATCGGCATGAAGGAAGGATTCCTTTATAAGATATTCATGCATACGATCATAAAGGATTTTTAACCACTTATTAGCTCCATTTATGATCCAATTGGCTAAATTTTGCCGTGATAAATTAATACCAAAATTTATAAACTGTTGCTCTTGTCTATATAAAGGAATGGCCTCAGCATATTTTCGATTCATTATAAATGCCATAAGAGAAGGAGACACGAAGCTACCAGGGAGTACAGGCTTTGGCATAGGCGCTGTAATAATTGGAGTTTTAATATTTTCCCTTTCACAATTTCTGCAGGCATAAACGCTACGTACATGCTTTATAACTTTAACCTGAGCAGGAATAATCACAAGTTCCCTTCTAATCTCTTCACTCATTTTATGAAGATTTCCACTACACTCAGGACACTCCTTGTCTTCCTCAGAAAGATCATATTCAATTACCTCTACTGGAAGATCTTCCATGCTCTTTTTATTTAAGCCCCTAGACTTTCGTCTTTTATAAGTAACTTCCTCTAGATCTGGCTGCGCCAAATTATCACGTGAATTTTTTTCAGCTTCATTAAAAAAGGATAGCTGCTCATCAGTAGTTTTTTCACTTGAAGATCCAAAACGCTTACTTTGATTTATTCTAAAAAGCTCCTCATAATATTTTACCTTTGCAGAAAGCTCCTCTACCTGCTGCTCTAAATAAACGCATCTATCCTTTAGATCAGTTACCTTTTTATTTTCATTATTAAATTGTTTCCCTTGATAATTGTCTGTAGTTTTCATAAATCAATTATAACATCTTTTGCAAAGCAAAAAAAGAGATAAATCTTTAAATTGAAAATTTTATATATTATCCTAAGATTCTTTGAGTAACCTCTTTATGGGCCTCATGCTGTATTAAATCAAGTCCATCAAGTAGCCACCGAAATTCCCTCTCAGAAACAGAAATAGCCTTATCATTACATCCACTTGGCCATTTAAATTTACTACTTTCTAGTCTTTTATAATAAAGCCAAAAACCATCATTGTCCCACTTAAGGATTTTGATTTTATCTCTTTTTTTATTACAAAATACAAAAAGCTTTCTTGAAAATGGATCAAGTTTAAATGACTTTTCTACAATAAGAGCTAGTCCATTAATAGACTTTCTAAGGTCAGTGGCTCCTAAAGCAAGATAAACACAATCATAAGATTCACTACCCAGCATTTTTCAAAAGCACCTTTACAACAGAATTTAAAAGCTCAGGTTCAAAGTTAGAATTAACCTCAATACTAGCTTTTCCAATAACAATTTTCAAAGGTGATACCTTAGTATCATCTTCATTTATATTTTCAGTTTCATATCTATTAAGAGTAGCCCACTGTACCTTTGAATCTTTAGTCTTTTCTTTAGAATCTTCCTTTCTAAATTTTTTAATCCATCCATAGAAA
>NZ_FRAG01000126.1 GCF_900142245.1 Paramaledivibacter caminithermalis DSM 15212
TTACAGTTGTCATAAGAAAGGAGGGACAAGTAGTGAATGGGATAAGAGATTCAAATGAAAAAATTCACTTCCTATGAAAAACTAGAAAGTTTTTACAATAGGAAATGATATATATTGGTGATTTAATTATATCAGAGAAAGAAAAAAAGAGTGAAGTTTATTGAAAAAACAAGAGGATAATGTAAGGTTGGTTAGGGAATAATTCAAGCCTTACCCTATAGGGTTCCTGATCCTTTCCACAAAGTGGTAAGAGATACCTCGATTATATACCACACTAGAACGTTGGTGAAAGGAGCTTGAATGAAAGGAGGACAGAAAAATTATTATTTATGTCCTATGTAATAAATAATGCGAGGAGGATTGTAAAATGAAAAAGTCATTAATTTTAGTATTATCATTATTATTAGTTATAACTATGCCTATAGGAAGTTTTGCCCAAACTAAAGATATTGAGCTAACAGATAAACAAATTGAACAATATAAAGCTGAATTTGAAATTAGACTTAAAGAATTTCGTGAAACTAATGATATGATGTTTAGAGAAATGAATAAAAAATCTATCATTTGCGATGGATTATCAACACGTGGAGTAGATCCTGGAGTAGATCCTGTATACCCTAATAAAACAAAAACATTTTATAATATGGACATAAGTTATGAAAATGACTATGATAATAATAAAGGTGATGCTAGAGCAAAAGCATCTGTTTCTGATCCAAAACTTAATCTATATTCTATATCCGGTGGACATTTGCTTAATAGTTATGCTATGGCTGAAGGAAGATTAGGCAAAGAGTTTTACTATGCAGGAAACAGTAATAAATCTATGGTTGTAAATTTTGTTGGATCTTATGATTGGACAATAGCTAATGCATTATTAGCAGCACAAGGAAATTCAGATATTAATATTTGGTTAATTGTTGAAGATTTGGATAATGGAGTTGAAGTAGATAAAACGTTAGTAAGTGAATCATACTGGAAAAGTGCAGGCACTTGGAATGGAAAAAATAGTTTTAATAAAAGTTTAGAAATTAATGCAAAACCTGGTCATGTATATAATGCGTATATCAAAGCTGAAGTTGTATCAGACTGTATGGGTATGGGTAGTACAAGTGCAAGTGCACATAAAGATTTTGGTAACCACTATATAAAATTAGACAAGATAAAAATATCTTGGTAATTTAAACTAAATTTAGAGGGGTAAAAGAAGTGTTCTTTTATTCCTCTAAAAGTATATTATCAAAGTAAGTATTAATTATTTGTATTTTGTTAAGTATTCCAATTTATCAAAAAAGTCCATATACTAAAGTTAGAGTAAAGAGTATATTATTTAAAATTGGAATAAATAATCTCAATTATATGTAATATTTATTTGTACTTTTTATGAGTTCTCATGATATAAAAATTTAATTCTGAGGTGACTTTACTGATGGATATTATTATACAATATTTTGTCAAAGCAATTATTATACTTATTATATTATATGTAGCGATCACTAAAATTGATTATTTAAAAGAATTCGTAAATAAGCCGCTAGACAAGAATCCATATAAGATTCTACTTTGTTGTATTACTATACCTTTATTAGTTTATATATTGCCGTATATATTTCCTTTAATCTTATTATCATACATATTATGGAAAATAACCTCGTGATAAGGTTGAAGCACAGGGACGGTTCGTTTGCTTCTTATTGAAACACATGATATATTAGAGTAAAAAGCCATGAGGAGAATCACAATGCCTAGAACAGCAAGGAAAAAGAGTAAGACAGGAATAAACCATGTAATATTTAGAGGAATAAATCATGTAGATATTTTTCTTGAAAAGGATGACTTTGAAGAATATATATGCAGATTAAAAAAGATATCTACGAAATATGAGTTGGAGATATATGCATATTGCCTTATGGGAAACCATATTCATCTATTAATCAAAGAGGGGATAGAAGATATTTCGATTTCACTAAAAAGATTAGGTACAGGATATGCCCAGTGGTACAACATAAAAAGACAAGGGGGACGAAAGACAAGGGGAAGACAAGGGGGACGTTTCGTTTGTCTTTCTGAGATGGTGAGTCAAAAGAATTGTCACCTTGACTCTCCTCATTCTAACAAACCTACCCAAAATGTAATGAAGTGAATACTTTATCACAAATAATTTTACCGTATTTTATTACATTTTTGGACAGTTTTATCTCGAAAAATATTTACTCTTTAATGTTGTAAACTAATACTTATAATAATACTCCTACAGGCGGGAATAAATTATTATCTCAACTTTCGCAGCACAAAATAGCCAGCTTTTCCTTTAAAACAGTAGGTAGCGAAGCTATAAAATAGTTCATAAACTCATTTAATTGTTT
>NZ_FRAG01000124.1 GCF_900142245.1 Paramaledivibacter caminithermalis DSM 15212
CTTATTTATATTATACATACTTTTCTTTGTGTCCAGCAAATCGGGTATAACTCACATGTCAAACGAAACGTCCCCTTGTCACGTACGAAAAACAAATAATGGCTCACTTTCTTCGATAATACAATTGATGGACACTAATGTTATTTTTTTTACAAAATACCTTAATAGTTCCTTTATAAAAATAAAGTTTATCTAAAATATTATCTCAGTCTACAAATGGTGCTTCACTGACCATAAACAGATACCTCCTTAAGTTTTACTATCTGTTATTTTAGCAGAGCTTTTTGATGTATTCTAGGCAGGATTCCTCGACGCTTACATTGAGAAAGCCATGGTTCTTAAGATATAAAACCATGGCTGATTTATTAGATTCTAAGAAAGATTTATTTTTTAATGTAAGCATTAATATTTTCTTCATGAGTTGAACCTATGTTTTTTTTAGTTGTAATCACGGAGATATACATGCTCTTAACACTATCATTTAATATATTTCCTGTAACTCTAGCATACCCATAAAAATTATTTGAGTTGTTATTGTCAACAAAATATATTTTATACGCATCCACTTTTAAATCTCTAGGACTATCTTCTTTTTTATATTCTGTAAGTATATACTCTTGATCCCCAATCTTCAATTTTCCATTGATATAATATATATTTAAAGGTAATCTAGTTACTTTTCCATTTAATCTAATATTTTCAACGCTAATAGTTGATTTACTTTTATCGACTAAAAATTCAAGATCAAATTCTTTTATATTAAAAATACTATATCCTATGCTAATAAATATAAGTATAACTATGATTTTAACAAATAGCCCTCTATTTAACATGCTAACTCCTACTTATTTAAGGTAATTTTGAAGTATTATCTATTACTGTACCTGTGTAATATCTATAAATCTGTGGGTTTCTTAACCCAGCATTATATCTGTTTTCAGCTTCATTTAGGTTTCTAGTAAGCTCACCATAGTACATAGAGTATTCATAATATACAGCTTGATACCATTTATATTCCGTATCAGAAGCTCCAGTATATTTATTTGTTACATTTTGCTCGTATTTTACATTAGTTCTTCTTGATTCAGTAATAACCATTGGTATATATCCAACTATATCATATACTTCATGCCATACATTAGTATAATAGTATGCATTTAATACTTCTGCTCTAACCCATCCATACTCTTCTTGGTTATATGGGAATAAAGTTGCAAGACTTGATACAAAACCACCAACAGGATGTGCATAGCTTGCTAATACAAAAATTGACCCTGTTATAAATTGATCAAAATCATCTGCTAAACTATCAATTACTTGAGTAGAAGATTCTGTAACTTCTCTAATTCTTGTATCTCCTTGACTTGCAGCTAGAGATACAGGAAACTTATTAATTGTAACTTTTTCATCTACTTTTACATATTTTTTTCCATTAAGCTCAACCAAGTCTTCTGAACTTGCCATGGAAATCATTTTAAAATCAGCTTTTTTATAGTAAGTATCTTTAACCTCAAATTTTATTCCTTCATTAAGTAACATTTGTATATATTCATCAGAATCTAGATTGCTATTACTCTTCCAACCAATGTTTCTTTCACTTTGAATATCTAATTTATTATTTTCACCTTTTAAATTAAGATATTTGTCAAATCCACTATTACTTGCTGTTTCATTTGCAAATATTGGTGTGCATGCTAATGAAAATACCATCATAGTCATGATAATCATGCTAATAAAATTCTTAATTCTCTTCATCAGAATACCTCCACAAATAAATTTTTAGTGTGAATTGGTAAAAGCATTTCTTTACTCCATAAATTATCTAGATCAAATTGTTTTCAACCATAGACACAAAGTAACCATTTTTATATCCTCCTTTGTTTGATGGTATTGTCAAAAACATACGCAAACTTAGTATTTGCAAGGGTTTAGGGTTCAACCCCCTATACTTTGCCTTTCTGCCTGGTAATTACTTAAATATTTGTGTTAAAATCTTTGCCAAGGTCAGGCTGAAAGCCTGTTCACTTTAACCTTTACAAAGATTTTATAAGCAAATTATAATTCTCTATTACAGGCAGAAATAATAAGTTTTCAGAATATTTTTTATAATTCTTTTAACAGTACCTTTTTGAATAATTTCCAATTCTATCTTTTGAAAATACTTTTTTATGATAATTCTACCAACTAGATAAACAAGCTTGTCTACGAATATAATTCTACCCTCCCATTCCAAATTTGTCAATAATTTCATTGTAAATATTTTCCGACATAAATTAACAGAATATTATTGTTTCAAACAAAAACAGTCAAAGTGACTCTACATCACCTTAGCTGTCATATTCACATGACAAGGGGACGTCAGACCGTGTAAAAAATCCAACAATTGGTTAACATAACATTGAATAGATATGCTACAATTTATCTATGATACTAGAAA
>NZ_FRAG01000142.1 GCF_900142245.1 Paramaledivibacter caminithermalis DSM 15212
TAGGGATTTTTAATGCTTAATTGTGATTTTTTACAAGTATACAGGTAAAGAATTTCAAAAAAATCCTCAAAAAAAACTTTTTGCACCAGAATCAAAAAATAATTAACTATACGAGGAGAGATGCATTATGAGAAAAGTTTTGAGCTTGGTTTTAGTAATTTGCTTATTTTCCAGTTTAGGAGTAACAAGTTTTGCTGTTGATGGTAATTTTGACGGTGAATTTACTGTAATTGGTGATGAACTTTCTAGAGAAGAGATTGAAAAAATTAAAGAAGATCAGATACAAAAAGAAATTCAAAAAGAAATAAATAAATCATTAACTATGGATAATAGTTATGAAATTTCTCCTAGGTCAATTCCAGAATGGGAATATAAGAGTGTTAAAGTTGGTTCAGCTAAAGCAAGAAAAGTCCCTATTGGCTTTGCAGGGAAACAGCCAAGAGATGGTATAGTATTTGAAGATAAAGGGGGCAGAATCCATTGGCAAGATTCAGGATTTGAAAAGAACGTAAGTTTTTCTGTTTCAATTGCTGGAGAACTTGTGTCTGTAGGAGTAAGTGCTGCAGCAGGTAAAAAAGTAGATAAAGTGACTGGCTACAGTGCTAGAGTTCCAGATATATATGTAGGTAAGCCTGTTAAACTGTTTGTCTCTAAAGATTTTGAAGTCACAAAATTCAAACTAATGCGTCGTAAAGTATATGGTAACACTGGAGAATACGGGAAATGGGAGTATGTGAAATCATTCACGACAGAAGTACCCGTTAGACCTTATCTAAAAATTAAAAAGGTTGAAAATTAAAAAGGTATATCCCTAAAAAAATCAAAAAGGGCTATTACTCAATAATTATTGAGTAATAGCCCTTTTTGATTTTCATAGTTATTCAAATATTTGAATGATTGGTTGATTGCTAATTCTTTTAAATTTATATTGGATACCATCAATATTTATAATGAAACTATTTTTTTTATAGAACAATTTAACATTTATCATTTTATCATTGTTTAATACATATATATTATCTGATTCCAAGTAATAAGTACCTTTTTCTTTAGGACCATCAGGAGGTATATAGTAAAATGAGTAATTATCTCTTTTATCGAAAACTAAATAGTTGTATGGATTAGATTCATTGACAAATGTTCCATTAAGTATTGGTCGGGGTTTTGAAACGAAATAGGACTCATATACAAAACATCCAATAAGTGCTACTACAAAGTATGCTAGCATACCGAATATATATACTTTTTTCATATAATCAAACTCCCTTCACATCAATTCCTATCCTAAAAATAGATGATATTAATTGTATCATACTTATTGCATATTTTTTGTCTTATTAGGTCGTTTACAAAATTAAAAATCAAATTAATGATTTTGGAAAGAGTTGAAAAGTTTTTTTTAAAAAAAAAGAGTCAAAAAAACCGGCACCTTTGGCTCTAATATTCCTAAAATATTTTCTATATAACAAGCGAATGTCAGACTTTGTGAAGACGGTAGTATAATAAAATCTATATACTATATAAAAAAGCTTGATTACAAAACACTACAATATATTGTATATAGATTTTCAGTGAAAATAATTTTTCCGCAGGCTGATGTCCTCTTGTTATTATTTAGTTTTTTCAATATCCCCATTAAGGGAAACATGCAGGTGGCATTTTTAATGGCATTGATATTTATACTTGCCATTAGTTGTCCAGCAATTATAT
>NZ_FRAG01000121.1 GCF_900142245.1 Paramaledivibacter caminithermalis DSM 15212
TTTTTAGTGCCATTCGTTGCTGGTTTAAATCCCTTTGGATATGCAGGTGACTTTTTAATCGAGTCATATACATGTTTAATTCTTAAACTTTCCGTGCTTTTAGAAAGTACGTCTTGTGAGCGTTTCATCAATTTTGATGAAATAAAGGAAACTCCTGCTAGTGCTGCTGACCTTGCTAATTCTTCTACCGCTGCAGCACTAGTTACTCCTCCTGTAGCTAATGCAAATCCACCAGCTACACCAGCATTTGCAAGTGCCCTAGCTGCTTCCGCAGCACTACCTAATGTTGCAGTTGCATATGCCGCAACAAAGCAGGAATCAGCAAAAACTTTTGCCCTCATATAAAAATAATTATCTTCATAGTCTTCTTTTCCAGTAACCTTTTTAGCAAGCCCAAAGAATACATTATCGTCTACACTACTCCCTAATCCTCCAGCTATCATTTTTACATTTTGTGAAGATAGTTGTGAAAAATCGATTCCTATATATTCTATCATAGCATCTTGTAGCTTATCTTTTATCTTACTCAAATTAATTTCAACTATTTTTGCTATTTTTTTTACTGACTTAGTTTGTCTATAACTATTCTCAAAATTACCTAATGAAGTTCTTGCTGCTGAAACTATAATCCCCCCATCAGTTGGAACCGAAGCATATAATGAAGTATCATACCAGCCTCCAATCTCACTATAAACCCATTTTTTACCTTCTGAGTCATCTTCATCTGCAACTATTGCGTACATATTATCTAAATCATTACCTTCTACACCATATAGATATATGTCTTTTCCTTCATATGTCATTTTGTATACTATTTCTTCTTCGGCAGATTCCTCTTCAATGTTAATAGTTAATTTATACTCATCATCAGCATCATAAGAATCCTTATATGGATATACTCTTATATAGTATGTACCTGAATCAACAGTTTCGATTATTTGCTCATCTTCATTTCCTGACTCATTAGAATAAGCTATTCTATCATGATCACTATCATATAACTTTAACTTATAATTTTCGCCTCTTGGTATATTTGTTAAGTCAATTGTAACAGTGCTGTTCTCACCTACACGAATTCTATAATAGTCATCATCATCTTCATTATGTAAAGTAGCATATATTTTATTATAATTTCCAGATAACCTTGTGGCGTCATCAAATGAATCATTTGGTTCGTATTCATCACCTTCTTCATCAATTTCAGACACTAATTTGGCTCTTAGATGATAATATTGACTGTTGTCATAATCACTACTTGAATCCCCTTTAATCCTTACATAATAATATTTTCCGCTTTCTACAGGAAACTCTGGTATTAACTCCTGCACACCATTGCCTCCACTAACTGATCTTCCGATTCTATTATGGTCATAGTCATATAGATATAACTTATAATCTTCTGTCTTTGGAACATATCCCAACCAAAAATTAGCCAATCCACTCTTGTCAAATTTTATTTTATAATAATCCTCGTCACCTGAGCTTTGGATTTTCCCTCCCACTGTATCATCATCATAAAATCTATCAGCTTTTGAAAAACTATCATTAGGTTCCACTTCATATCTATTTATAGTATCAGGATCTCTTCTAAATTCAGTTCTTAAGAGCTTCTGCTCAAATATTATTAGACTATCAGCTTTAACTGATTCTTTCAGAACTTCATCTGTTAAATCAATATTATCTGCATCTATTTCATTATTATCATTACTTTTGTCGATGGATGTTGTATTAATAAATTCTTCAATTAACTTATCTATTTGGGGGCTTTTATGACCTCTATTATAGTATACATCCTTTATATTGTCCTCTATACAAACTATTTCCTCATTTAAATTTCTTTCAACAACTAAAGTATATTTACCCATATAAAATTCTGAAGTCTCTCCACCAGTATCAGGGTAAGTAATAACTATATCAAAATCATAAATAGTATCACTTTCTATACCATTAATACTGACTTTTCCATCTAAATTGGAAAAACTTTTACTAAAAACATTATTTCTTTCTTCTTTAGATATACTTACATCTATCTCAGCATCTCTTGGAATGGAGTCATAAAACTTAATCGTAGTACTCACATCATTTCCATCTAATTCAGAAACAAATCTGAAGGGTAATAATTCATCAGAATTCTCTATATATCTATTTGACTCGATATATTCAAATTCTTCCTTTTCATTATCTGAATTACTATCCTTACTCACTGCACTTATCAGTACCTCAGATCTTTCATCGATAGATTTAGAAGTTGATTCTAAAGCATATGCTACCGTACTACTAAATAACATACAAAGTACCAATACTAGTGATAAAATATTTTTAGGGATTTTCTTTAAATTCATTAAACATTTCCTCCTTGTGTAAAATTCTGTGTCTTAAAACTGTTAAATTAAAATCTATGATATATCTTTATCTCACCTACCTTTCCATTTTTTTCTTTGACACATACAGATGTCATTATAGCATAACAATTGTAAGAAAAGTGTAGAAATATGTAACAATATCAAATAAATTTTATATTTTGATAAAATCAGAACTATTTGATTATATTGGTAATATATTGAGAGGCAAGTAGACATCATTCCACCCTGAATCTTATCAATAACTGCAAATTATTTTATCTTAAAAGCTTAAGTCAGACTAAATAATCTAATACAAAATATAATATTGCATAA
>NZ_FRAG01000119.1 GCF_900142245.1 Paramaledivibacter caminithermalis DSM 15212
TTTTAACATATTTAATTGAATTATGCAATAGGTTATTTTTATGGAACCACAGCAATCGCATATGAAAATCTATCTTAATAAGAAAGGTTCAAGTTTTTTAAAATGGCTTTGCACCATTAGAAATAATTAATTGCAAATCAATACCCTTACCCACAAATATAGTCCTAAGTATATGTATTACTTTTATCAATTACTTTCTATCAACCATTTTATTACTGGATCATTGTCTTCTATTATATCTTTACGTTTTTTAATTATTAAGATATCTGGTTGTAGAGTATTTCCATTATTTTTATCTGGGCTTTTCCAGTATCTAGTAGATGCAAATACAGTAATATTAGAATTTTCAAGCATTTTATGAACTGTATGACCGTAGTTATTTATTGAATTTCCAGTAGGCTCTCCAATAATAAGAGCAATATCATTAACTTTAAATGTATTTGCAAAGAGCATCGCTGAACTAAATGTATTTTTTGATGTAAGAATATAAATTTTCCCATTGTATATATATTCGTTATTATTATTAGCCTTTACTAATTTCATTTTCCTATTATTTTTTTCAATTACATATGGTTTATATTCTTTATTACTCTTAATATATCTTAAAAATTCATTAATAACACTTGAGTTACCACCAAAGTTCTCTCTTAAATCTACTCCAATTCTTGAAATATTTTTTTCCTTTACTTGCTTAAAAAATCTTTCTATTTCTTTTGATAAATCATTATTAACTATACAACGATTTAATGCAAAAATTGCTAGATTATTTTCATCATAAATTTTAAAACTATATGACCCAATTGAGTTCCGCTTATATCTTTCATAAAATGTATATGTATAAAAATGTTCTCTTATTGTTTCAACTTCTCCATTTGTTCTTTCTACAGTGAAGTTTACTTCTTCATTGTCTCTTATTAATCCTAGTTTTTTCAAGTATGCTTTTGTTAGTAATAACGATTCTCCCATTGCCCTAACCCAAAATTCATTTTCTGCAGGAATAACTTTTATAAGCCCTGATAATATTTGTTTTGTATCTTTATCACCTATTTTTAAAATTTTATCGCCTTTCAAAAATTTATTGAATGATTCAGTTATAATAATACCTTCATCAAGCCATAAAATATTTAAAGGAATTTTTTTTGTTTCTGGCTTAAAATATGCACTTGTATGTCCATCTTTTAATGTTGCTAATAGTTCTTGAACAATTAAATAAAATTCATCTTTTTTAATAGGTTCTTTAATACTCTTTTTTGCTTTTTCAATCTGCTTTAAAAACTTTTCTCTAAATTCTTCATTTTGTAGTTTAGGATGATTACAAACTACAAAGCTTTGTAATTGCTCTAAATCATCTTTAGCATTTTCTAGGCTTATATATTCATCTTTTAACTTAACAAATTCACCATTTTCCCATTTGCCATCTAAAATCCAATAGCCTTCATTATAATAAGTACCTTCGCCATGTGGCAAACCATCTTTCCAATGCCCTATGTATTTAGTGCCATCTATATCCTTAAAAATACCATCACCGTTTGGTAAATTATCTTTCAAATCTCCCTTATAATACCCCTTTCTTATTAAACCATCTGAAAGTTTAAATTCATACTTGATTGTTTTAATTATGTCTTCTTCAATTTTATTCCCATTTTCTGCTAACCCATATTTTATTTCATTTTTTATATTTTTATTTTCTTCAATAGTTGTAATGTTTTTGTTACTGCATCCTATAATTAATAAAAGCATAAAAAATAATAGCATAATAAATAGGCGTTTTTTATTCATGTGTATCCTCCATTTACTATTTTAATCTTATTATTTTATATAGCTTGTTGAATAATTAACTTAGGATTTTCTAGGAATATCCATTTTTACAGAATTTCTATTTATTCCAAGGAAACTTGTTACAAGTAACCCCTTGATTAATTATTTTTTCGATTAGATATAACAATAATGTCCACATCACATGGGATTGATATTTGTTAAATCCATGTAATCTTGGATTTTCAAGGTCATAACGGAGCTTAAATATAGAAAATAGTCTTTCAATAGTGATTCTTTTTTTATATATTTTTTCTTCGATAGGAGAATCAATAAAGTAGAAATTTCTTTTTCTATACTCATTCTTAATATTATCAACTGAATTAGATTTTCTGAGATTTACATCAGTAACTAGGTGAAAGGATAGTTCTTTGCATAATTTAAACAGTTTCACGCTGCCATAAGCAGCATCACCTAATAAGGCAAAGATATCGTAGCCCTTAAGTTTAAGGATTAAATCCTTGCAATTACTATCGTAAAAATTTGCTGTAGTAAAGTGAAATTCTAATGGAACTAAATCAGAAGAACTAATTAGATGAAGCTTATAGCCTTTATACCACCCTAGTCTGGTGGATTTACCTGACTTGGCTTCAGAATCAAACCTAGAACTTCTTAATGCTGTGGAATCTATAGAGCAAATTCTTAAATCAGGATTTAATAAGAGAACAAACATCCTATATATTATATTTGATAAAACAAAGATTTTTCAATCTCTTTTGCTCTAATACAGAAAGTAGAATGATCAGGAATATCGAAAAGTCCAATTATCTTTGCTGCTATAATATCATTAGTCAATTTCCACTCCAGTTCTCTTAAACAGTAAATTTTATTCATGACCTTATACAAAAGACATTGGATAATTTGCAAGTCCGAATATTTCTTAGGTCTACCAACACTTTTAGTATTAGGGTTAGAAATTAATTTTTCATATACCTTTTGTAATTTTTTACAAATTGCATAAAAGGGGTTATCAAGTATCTTAATTAAGCCTGAATTATTCATAGAAAACATCAAAAATGATTGAATCGTAGTATTAACAAGTAGTCCAACAAATTGGACTTTGCACCCATTGGGTGAAA
>NZ_FRAG01000152.1 GCF_900142245.1 Paramaledivibacter caminithermalis DSM 15212
ACTGCATTAATTTTATCTGAAATATCATCAAGCTTCATATTTGTTTCAGTACGAAATTCAGTAAGATTTGCAGTTTGGTCATGAACAGTGTCTAATTTTTTCTCAATGCGTGATTGACCTTCTTCAAGTCTAGAGAAACGTTCATTAGATTCATTTTTGAAATTTTTCAACTCTGTTTCTACTGAAATTAATTTTTTATTAATATTTTTTACTTCACTTAATAATTGCTTTAGTATTTCATTTGACATAATAATCATCCTTTCGTGATGGTTTTAAAAACTTCTGAAAAAGCTTTAAGTTGTTCAGGAGTTAATTTCTTAGCAGTATATAGAAACTCTTGGATTTCAGGAGTTAAATTATCATCATCTTTAAAAAATTCAGCAAGTGTTATATCAAAATATTTACAGAAAGCTATTAATAATTTTAGTGAAGGTAATGAATTTCCATTTTCTATTTTAGTAATTGTAGATGGGTCTACACCTAAATTATTTCCAAGTTTATTAGCGGATAACTTATGAAGTTTCCTAATTTGTTTAAATCTTAAACCAATATTCATAATTTAAAAGACCTCGCTTTACATGAATTATATTCAGTTTATTATATTATATCAATAAACAGATGAATAGAGAATACTGAATAAAATTCTTTATTTTGTATTGACAAACTGAAATATATTCAGTAAAATATATTTAAGAGAGGAGTGAAATTCATGTTGGGTGATAAAATCAAAGAATATAGGTCAATAAAAGGACTAACTCAAAAACAACTAGCCGTTAAAATTAACAAAAGTCCTACATTGATAACTAAGATAGAAACGAATAATGCTAATCCTTCATTGCAGACGTTGGAATGTATAGCCCGAGCCTTAGAAGTACCATTAATCAATTTACTAGAAGACCAATCAGCCTAATCTTAGTATACGTTATCAAAGCTTTCAAAAAAAATAGTAAATTATGGAAAGCTAAAATATAAAAAAAGTTATTTAATGAGCTTTAACTTAGCAATGTCATAAAGATTTTCTTTGGTTATGGCTTCAACTGCATTAATTTTATCTGAAATATCATCAAGCTTCATATTTGTTTCAGTACGAAA
>NZ_FRAG01000116.1 GCF_900142245.1 Paramaledivibacter caminithermalis DSM 15212
GCTTCATATGTTTTGATGTGTTGCTTGTTCACTTCCATCATAACATATGAAGCTATTCTCTTTTTATTTTTTTCCTACAATAATTTTACACTAAGCCATTCTTTAGTTCTACTTTTTGGGCATTATTTGGTTCATTATTTAATAAGTTCCTATCAAAATATCAAAAGGAATTTAATATAGTTATGGGGCTTCTTCTAATATATAGTGCAATCTCTGTTTCTGGTATTACTCATTTATTCAAATAATAAGGGTCAAAAAATTGGATAACATCTTTAGCATTTAAACTAGAGAGAGTTATCCTTTTTTTATTAATAATATATAAAATCATCCACTGGCTGATAAAAATTTCATTCTAAAACTTCCAATCAAGTTTTCAAATACTTTCTTATCTCCACTAGAGATAATCCTCGTACAAGGAATAATATAATGGTAAATATCCATGAAATATTCCGTTATGTATTCGAGGTCTATTCCACTTATAATCTCATATCTGAATATCTACCTTTCCAAACCTTATGGTAAATCTTTACTAGTTTACATGGTGAAACACCTTAATTATAATATTATTTCTATAAACTTAAATCCAAGCCTTAGCCCATAATAAACTAATATAATTCCACAAATAATATTTATCATTTTGATAACCTTGCTATTGAAGTTATTTTTAAAAGTTGAAACTATTGTTGTTATTCCGATAAACCAGAAAGCCGATGCTAAGCAAACACCTAAAATAAATAATCTTGATGCCTCTAAAGATAATGTAGCCTTAAATCCCCCTAAAAGCAATGTCCCATCAATAAGAGCTTGCGGATTTGCCCATGTTACTAATAAACATGTCATAATCACTTGTGTTAATGGTTTGTTTACATTCACTTCACTTTTGGTTTCAGGAGTACTTCTTATTAGCTTGATCCCAATATATATAACAGCTAAAGAACCAACTAATAGAATAGCTAGTTTTAGGCTTTGGAATCTCTCCATTATTGCCCCTATTCCAAAAAAACATGCAAGAGCTAAGGAAATGTCAAGAAAGGTAGTAATTAAAGCTACTGCATATGCCCTTGTCTTCCTATTTGCTATTGCACTGTTTATTACATAAATATTTTGCATCCCTATAGGAGCAACATAGGCCATACCCAACATAAAACCTTGAAACAAATATTTAATCAAAAAAGTCTCCTCCTTATATAGACCTTATTAGTTCGTTACGAAACTCTACAATTCACATAAATACTAACTTTAAATCTATTGAAATGTCCAATATTTCCCCATTTTGGTATATATACAATATAAGGTTATGTATAACTAAAAACTTTTAAAAATGGTCATTTTAATTATTTTTAAAAAGTAATTATTTCTACTAATAGTTTTAGACTAGTTAGAAATATTAACTTCTATGATTCTGAGAATAATCTATCGACTGACTTAACACCCTAAAATATTAAAGATAAGTATGATACAAAGTCTTTAATACCTACCCTTCAAATCTATTTTCAGCTACACTCTAATTCTTAAAACATAGATGAAAGTGTTGCAAATTTCTACATATGACTACATTCCTACAGTGAAATAGTCATATAAAATCCCTAATCAAGACCTTTTAAGGTCTTAACTAGGGGCATAAATCTCAATATTTATTATCTTTGTGCTTCATATTTTCTAAGAAGCTTTACAAATAACTCAGGAATCTTATCTAACTTTTCAGGTGTTTCAACAAAGGAAATTCTAAATTGTGTGCTGCCTGGATTAGCTTCACCTTCTTCAATATCATAGAATCCTTTCATAGGTGCTACTAGTAGAGTTGTTTCAACACCATCTATATTAACTGAACCTTCACCTGCACAATATAATACAAAATCTACTGCATCAAAACCAGGTTTTACAACATTTCTAACATCTATAACTGTGTAAATAGATGCATCCGGACTGGAAACAATAAGATTAGGCTCTTGTTCCTTAAGTCCATTATAAACCTTTAAGATTTGCCCTCTATAATATTCTCTTATTTCTCGGCACCATCCTAGAATTCCTTCTTTACTTTCGTGAGCTAAGGCACCAAAGATGTATTGACCAATAGCATTTGCACAAAGATTAGCGGTATATTCAGCTACTGAACGATTATTGAATTCAGTGTTATCAGTTATTAATGCGCCAATTCTTAAGCCACATGCATTCCATACTTTAGAAGCAGTTTCAATACTAATTCTTCTACCTTCAATTCCTGGAACATCTGCATCAGACAATCCCCAAATACTTAAAAGTGGCTTATCTGGATCATAGTAAAGTTCACGATATGCTTCATCACTAACCATCCACATATTGTATTTTACACAAAGCTCTGCTAATGCTTTCATAACATCATAATCATATAGCTGACCAGTTGGATTATCGTATGGTATTACTAATAATGCACCTGGTTTATTAGCCTTAATTACTTCTTCGATTTTAGCAATGTCTGGAAGAGTAAATTTCCCATTTTCATCTAATTGCCTCTTTACAGTAACTGTTTTTCTTCCAGTTCTTTGAGCAAATGATATATAGTTTGTATACGCTGGATCAATCATAAGTAGAGGTCTTTCATCTGTTCCTGCAGGGCCACATGTACCAATTAGTAGCAATTCCATAGCTGCAGACCCACCATCTGTTACCTGAATATGCAGCTTACTTGTATCAAACCCTTCGCACTTTAAAATATTTCTAAATGCATCTTGACATTCCTTTGTCCCAGCAGTTGTAGTATATCTAATAACCCCATTGGCAAATGGACTACTTGGGTCATCAAGTGCAAACATTCTCTTTTGCATTGCAGGATTCGCTGGAAGGGAAACGTTTCCAATACCGACATTAATAACAGCTTCTGGCTTTACTTTTCTCTCTTCATACTTCATTTGTGCAAGACGAACTGCTGATGGTTTTCTTGACTCAAAATGAGCAGATAATATTGGCTTATTCATTCTAACTCTCCTTTTCTTTAAAATATTTAAAATAATCACCCTATGTTGTCATTCTAACATAATATTTTATAATTTTTAATATTTTTTAAATATTTGTTTTCATAATAAAATAATTATTTATTCCTATTGATTATTATTACCGCCTAGATAAATCTAATGATTACTTCATTTTCCCAATATTCCTCAAAAACATGGGAAATTCCTTTTTTCTTTTAATTTAAATACTTTTCATTAAAAAGTTCCCTCAAACATTAGGCTAAGAAAACTGATAAATCTAAAAGTATTATACCAAATATACTTATAGCTAAATGTTAAACAGCACTTTATTCTAGCCTAAATCTTATCAAAAACTGCAAATTAAATAATCTTAGAAGCTTAAATCAAGTTAAATAATCTGACCTAA
>NZ_FRAG01000138.1 GCF_900142245.1 Paramaledivibacter caminithermalis DSM 15212
GTACCTTCTTCTATTGAAGATGGCTTGGGGGTTAATTTAAGATAAGGATTAATATCTCCTTCTTGGGGTGGTGGTGATTCTTCTTTTTCAACTATAATTTCTATAGAAACAAAGTAGCACCAATACTCATTTCCATCAGCTAGTGTCTTTACTGCCTTTTGAACACCATTCGACGACCAGTTTTGCCACCATTCGTAATCTTCTTCATTTGATTCCACATCGTCCATAACTGCTAAGTAAAATTCATAATTACCTGCTTCACCTAATGTTATATTATCTATTGTTCCATATTGACTACCACTAATTATTCTCGCCACTTCCCTACCTGATGGCGTTACATATTGAAAGTCCCATTTTTTTATATCTGTTCCCTGTGTGCTTAAATCACTTATATCACGTACTGATATTGTATCTCCAACCTTTGCATATCCTTGTGGATAAGCATTTAATGTAGCGTTTAAAATATCATCAGGTGAACCATCTTGATGATGTATTATTATTCTCATACCTGCACTTGGTTGTTCTATAACATCATTAGGCTTAGGGACTGTTCTATAATCTATAACAGTTCCTGCGTATGACTTAAAATCCTGAAACTTTAGTAAAGGCAATATGTTTACAAGCATTATAATAATTAATATTTTCGCTATGATTCTCCTCATTTCCTATATTTCACCTCCTTTCTAATCTTTGTATTATATAAAAAGATAATATTATATATTATCCCTTTACTACCAAAGTGGTTCTGTAGCTACAACCTTTTGAATGTATTCCTTTTCTGTATCCTTTGTCTCATTTCTTATTACTACTTTAACCTCTGCTACGTCTCCAACCTTAGTCCAAAATCCCCTATCATATGTTTTCTCTGGTGTATAAAACCTATAAAAATTCCATCTCCAATCAATATCATGCCATTTAGTATAATCTAAATGTTTCCACCCTATACTACTTAATCCATATGGATAATTCATTTCTGGATGCTCTTCCCCATTTAATGTAAGCACTATAAACCTCATTTTATATTCATCACCACTGTTTTGATATTCTTCCTTGTTAGCTAACTGAAGGTAACAATGGTATGAATCAGAAGAACATTTAGCAGGTTTCACTTCAAATTTTGGCTCAATAAAATCTTTATTCCCTTGTTCTTCACTATCCCTGCTATCCTCAATAGGTACTTTCCTTTCTTCCTTATCTAAAAGCCTTATTATCATTGTAGAAGCTTCGGCTCTGGTAGCAGTTTTATCATATTTGAATGTACTATCTTTATAGCCTGTTATAATCCCCTTTATAAAGGCTTTTAAAACATAAGCTTGATATTCCTTAGGTATTTCTTTGTAGTCCTTTATTATTTCTTTATAATCTGCTATGTTTTCTGGATATTCTTCTTTAGATGCTCTAACTATCATTCGTGCCATTTCACCACGATTTATATTCCTATCTAATTCAGTTAAACTGAATTCATCTTCTTCCATTAAACCTAACTCTTTGGCTTTATTCACATAATTTAATGACCAATGACCTTCTGTAGAGTTGCCGTCTTTATACCCTAAAGAACTAATGAGTATTTTTGTAAACTCTCCTACTTTTATTGGGTTATCTGGCTTGAAGCTTCCATCTTCATATCCATTTATCGTTCCTAAGCTTATTAACTTATCTATGTAGCCTTTAGCCCAGTGCTTTGTAAGGTCTGTAAATTCCTTTATTTTCCCTACTTCATTTTGTGATACCTCCCCCTTTTCTGCAAATACAAAGGCTGTAC
>NZ_FRAG01000112.1 GCF_900142245.1 Paramaledivibacter caminithermalis DSM 15212
AATTTTCAAAGGTGATACCTTAGTATCATCTTCATTTATATTTTCAGTTTCATATCTATTAAGAGTAGCCCACTGTACCTTTGAATCTTTAGTCTTTTCTTTAGAATCTTCCTTTCTAAATTTTTTAATCCATCCATAGAAAATACTTTTTTTGATACCATTATTATTACTATACTCTCCTATAGATAACTTACTTAAAATCCAGTTATCATAATGGGTTCTCCACCAATCTTTTGTTTTTTTCATTTCCTGATATGCCTCCTTTAAAGGCATTATCTCACAGGAAATGGTCTGTTAGAAGGTGGGTAGGGTTTTACGCTTACCCTTTTTGAAATTATTGATTTTTTAGGGTTTTTATGCTTCTTAACAACTCTTAATTTAGTTTATTTTTCTACATTTGATAAATATTGTATATTTTATGGGCTTTTTACACTAGAATTAAAATTAAACAATATATAAAATTTTTTTTGCAAATTTCAAAATACGACATTTTTTTCATTTTTTATATGTTATTATTACTTTGATAGTCTATTTAAACAAAATTTACATAATTAATTATTAATTTGAGTTGTGCAAATTTAAAATAGATAAAATTGGTAACTCATTTTACACATACAAAATGGCATAAATCTTAACGCAAAGTTTGCCGCTTACACAATATGGATTTAAACTTATGAATATAGCTAGTGTTACTAATAATCAAATTTTAAATTATATTAACAGCTTAAATTTTAATTTTACTAAACTGTAGGCTAAAAACCTTAATGATTTAGTACAAGGCATAATCGATTTTGATCGCAAAAGAAATAATTCTAATTTATTTAATAAATAGGTTGTTGAATAACTAAATTTGGGGATTGATAATTCGGCTAATTCTCTACATTATAAAATTGGAATCATTTTTATAAAAAATAATTTTGATAGTTTAAATACAGCATTTTACTTTTAGTAAAAATAGTTATTCAACAACCTAAATAAAGTTTTAAATATTAAAGACATAGGTAGTGTAACTAAGTTTTTAAATAATTCACCTTGGGATGATGAGTTTCTTAGTATCAATAGACTAAGTAGTATAATGAATCAAGAAATGAACTTATATTTATAGCACTTATGTTAAAGTAATGACATAAAAAATATCGAAGCTCTTAAATATCACTTTTCCATATTGAAGGCAAATTGGTATGGTGACATTGTTGAGTTTCATCTGCGCTTAAATTAAAGCTCATACTATATCTTTAAGTGTAGACAATTTATATAGGAAAACTACTGTAGAGAAGATAATCTGAATTTCAAATCTAAAATTTAAATAGTTAATTATTTAATTGATACTTTTCCTAAATCAAGTACCAATATCAAAAGCGGAATTTATGTTGTAATAGGTAGATGGTTTGCACCAAAAGATTTTTTTGAAAACAATTTATCCTAGTTTGTTAGATTCTACCGATCTAGAATAAGTCAAGAAAATATTAAGTTAATTCTTAGAAATGTAATACAGTTATTTAAAGGAGATAGCCTTAAGAATATAATTGCATGGGCATATATGTTAGGCTCACTTAATATCAATTTGTGTGAATTACAAAAAAGTATTTAGGCTAATGGCCTGTAGCTTTTGCACAATTCAAGTTATTTAATTTTTTCTAAAAAACATGGTTAAATAGAAATAAAATTTTCAAAATTGTTCTAAGGTTATGCTATAAGTATACACTATTTGAAAACAGTTCCATAGAATAAAAAATAGACTATCGATGATACTTTTTAGGACGAGCCTAACCAATTAAAGTAGAGTAGTTTTAACAAACTATTTTTTAAGTTTATTTAAAATTTCTTATTTAAAGTATCAAAAATAACATAACAACAAGACCTCTTGAAATAAGTAGACATAGAATAGCTGGTCAGGTTTGAAATAGTAATTTGATCTTTTAAAGCTAAATAGCAAGTATAAATCCTATTAAGCTGTTGTATACTTTGGACAAATATTTCAGCAAGTACGAAATTACCAAGGTTTTAGATTCTTTAGAAGAACAAAAATAACACAAACGAGTTTTGTATTAAAGATCCTAAATGCACTTTCTTAGTTTATTCAGCCATTTTTGTAGGTAGAATTTTAGCAATACAGGATTGCAAACTTTTGTGTTTCATTCGGTATGTATATTGTCTAGTGTAATTGAAAAAAACTATGCAAAGTATCTTTAAGACTTTTTTATACATTTTGCTGTAAATATTTGTCTTAAGAATACAAGGGAACGTACTATGACACAAATGCCAACCTTTTAAAAGATGTTGTTGGAAAGTATATTTTTAAACCGGAGTATAATTTGATCAACAACATAGGTAAGCCTATTTTTATAGGCATTAAGTTCAGCAATGAGTTAGTAGTACTTATGACAAAAGTTTATGAGGCATTCAATATCCATATGAGATGGATTTGTATTTTTAAGTTCCTAAAATTTGTATAGCAGGAAATTTTTTTAGCATCGAATTTCTTGTTTTTTACTTTATTAATACGAATATTTTTAGAGTGGATGAGGTTTATTACGAAAATTTCAAATCAAACTTTACACAGTGAATGTAAAAGAAGTTTGAGAAAGCTCTATTTTATAACAAGAAAAAAGCTTGTAAAGAAATAAATTTCTATTTCTAAATTAATTCAAATTTTATTATGCAGGCATACGAATAATAGCAAATCTTCATTTGGGATAATATTTCAAAAAAATCGCCATCTAACTAAAGAACTTATTCATATTGAGGAAAATTCATGTTATATAAAAGTTATATAAACACGGATAATCATTTTAAAATGTGTTTAATTTGCCCAGATCAATTGTATATGATTTTAGATTTTAATTATAAATGTTCATTATGCATTTGACTCATAGAGTATGTATAAAGGATAAAAAATGTAATCAAATTTAAAAAAACAAAAATAATTGCGTGTCATAGGGAATCTAAGATTTAGATATACTTCAGTTAAGCTTTTATTATGAAAAAGAGAAAGGAGAATAAAAAAAGTGAATATTTCAATAGCCACAAATTTTGACAATAAGTTAATTGATTTAGTAAAGCAGTATGGTGTAACAAATTTGTTTGGCAAATTAAAAAATGATTTTATTGGAGGAGGGCTGGAACGTGAACATCTTGATGATATTGATCGATTAAAAGTAGAAAATCATGTAAAGTATGCACATAAGAATAATATGACAGTTAACTATACACTTAATTCACCATGTTTAGGGAATGACGAGTTTACATATGAAGGTAAACAACATATCAAAGAATTATTAGATTGGTTAACAGAAATTAAAATTGATTCAGTGACAGTATCAATTCCAGCTTTATTAAGATATATTAAAAAAGAGTATCCTAATTTAGAAGTAAAAATATCTTCAAGTGTCTGTGTAGATAGTGTTGCAAAAGCAAAGCGATGGGTTGAGTTTGGTGCTGATTGTATTGTTCTTGATCCTATGGTAGTAAATAGAAATTTCAAAATTTTAAAAGCAATACGAGATGCAGTCGATATTGAATTAGAATTGATTGTAAATAATAACTGCATGTATGAATGTCCATTATTAACTTATCATCAGTCATATATGGGGCATTCAAGTCGAGAAACAGATAATAAAGAGATAAAGTATGATTTTTGTTACTTAAACTGTTCAAAAAAACGAGTTGAAAATCCTGTTAACTATTTAATTTCAGACATTATCCGACCTGAAGATATAGGAATCTATGAAGCTCTTGGCTACAATCAAATTAAAATTATAGATCGTGGAACCCCTATTGAATTGATGGTAATTCGTGCAAAAGCTTATTTTGAAAGACGATATGACGGAAATTTATTGGATTTAATACAGCATTTTGGTTATAGGGATGTTTCATTTCCTGATGAATATCTGAAAAATATTTATATAGACAATAAAAAATTGGATAACTTTATGAAAAAATTTGAGAAAGGATACTGTTATTTAATTGGATGTGGAGAAACGTGTAGGCATTGCCATGATTATGCTAGTGAAGCAATTAATATAGACAAGAGTTTTCAATTAAAGCATTTAGAAGCTGTTAATCAAGCTTTATTAGAAATAGAAAATTTGGCTTTGTAAACTTAATATGAAAAAATAGTACAATGTTTTATAGAATTACTTCAGATTG
>NZ_FRAG01000109.1 GCF_900142245.1 Paramaledivibacter caminithermalis DSM 15212
GTTAAAGAATATAATGTAGCAAGATCTACCGTAAATAAGTGGGTTAAAGATTATACTACATCAGGTTCTTTTAAAGCTAAGGACAATAGAACAAAAGAGGAAAATGAACTAATAAAACTTAGAAAAGAAAATCAAAGACTCAAAATGGAGAATGATATTTTAAAGCAAGCGGCGCTGATAATGGCACGAAAATAGCTATTATCAAGGCTAATAGACATAAGTACAGTATCAGTGCCATGTGTAAGGTGTTCAGAATAAGTAGAAGCCTTGTTTACTATACTCCTAAAGAAAAATCATTTGATAGTAAGCTAGAAAATGAAATAATAACTATCTTTAAAAAAAAGTAGAAATAATTATGGAACTAGAAAAATAAAAAAGGAATTAGATAAAAAAAGGTATCAGGTTTCTAGAATAAGAATTGGACGTATTATAGAAAAATATGGTTTGGTATCTAATTATACAGTCAAGCAATATAATGTTTATAAATCAAAGTGCAATGAAGATAAGTGTAAAAATGTTGTTAACAGAGAATTCGATAGGAAAGAGTCTATGGAAGTTGTGATAAGTGATTTAACTTATGTAAATGTTAAGGATAAGTGGAATTATATATGTATATTATTAGACCTATATAATCGTGAAATCATTGGATACGCTGCTGGTAAGAATAAGGATGCAACCCTTGTTTATAAAGCCTTTACAAAGGTTAATAGACCTTTAGAAGATATTAAAATATTACACACTGATAGAGGTAATGAATTTAAAAATAATGTGATAGACAGTTTATTAACTACATTTGATATAAAACAATCCTTAAGTAAAAAAGGCTGCCCTTATGATAATGCAGTAGCAAAAGCTGCCTTTAAGGTTATTAAAACAGAGTTTGTTTTTAATAAAATATTTGAGAATTTCGAACAATTAGAATCGAATTGGTAGTGTCATAAAATATGTGTCTGGGCGTAAATAATGTCTCCTTTATAAATAATTTCCTGAGTACATAACGCATCAAATAGTAATTCAAATCTTCTTATTTCTTTTTCTTGTTGTGGATTAATCATTCCCTTTGACTTAAATGCTTTTACAAAAGTTCGCTCCTCAGTATCTTTCTTTTCATAATTCAATAAGGTATCTATACTAATGCCTAATGCCTTACTAATTGCTTCACCTTCATCTAAAGAAATTATTCTTTGTCCATTTTCAATTTTGACCATGACAGGTCTGCTAACACCAATTTTACTAGCAAGTTCCGCTTATGTTAAACCAATTTCTTTTCTTAACACAGCAATTCTATGGCCTAAATTTTTAAACTTCATAATGCCACCTCCTAATAATATTATATGAACATTTTTCAATTACGTCAGTACTTATAGATGTAAAATGTTCTGTTTTAGACCTTTTGCTACTACCTTAGTATTTTCATTTTGAGAAATTTAATACTTCTATTCTTTTTTATCAAAACAAATATAAACAACTCATTATCATTATTTTTTTAACAAATTTATCCTTCAATATCTCAATTAATAAACGATTATGATAAACCCTTAAAATTAAAGCACAAAAAGGCCATGAAAAGTCAATTATCATTTCATGGCCTTTTTCTACTTTATTAAATTAGAAAACATATCTACGCACACGGTATTCGTAATGCAATTTCTATTTCAATGTGGTTTATAATCTCTTTATCCTTAAATCTATTGATTTTAGGCTTATTAGAATTATAATTAAAAATCCGTGTATCCATTGATATCATAGCTATTACGGCTATTCTTTGCGACGTATTCTTACGCAGCACTCCACATGTGTTTTGATAGAATAATGATAGTATTTCGCAGAAATTAAAGAAATTTACCCCCTCTTACCCCCTCTGCATTTAGAATTTGTTTATTTTTTCTCATATAGAATATACCTTATATATTTTTATATGAGTATAGATTAATATTACTAATTTCACACTACAAATAAGTCAAGTGTTTTTTTTAATAATTGTTTTCTTGTTTGCCTAATTATTTGAATATTAGGAAGTTAACGACATTGAATGTGATAGCCTGCTCTTTATAACTTACAAAGAAGTTATATTCAAAAATGTTTTATAATTTCTTAATATACATGATTTGGAACTTTATAATATCTGTTTACCGTCTTATAGGTAATACTGCAATAAACATTTTTATCTACTAGGTAAAACCCTATATCATATCTTTTCCCATTTTGATGAACAAATATATATATTTCAAGAAAGCTTTTATATTCCCAATTTTTAATCAAATTCCATTTATCAACCTTTAAATTTTTTATAAATGAATTAATTTGATTATCTTCTTTAATTGTTATCAATTTTCCTTCAATTCCTTTTTGTAATTGTATGGAATGTATAGGTAAATCAAATATTTTTTTACCTTTATTATCATTTAAATATTTGAAAACAACGACTGTCAGAACTAATATAACAACAAGACATGTTAAAATTAACTTATTATTTAATTTCATAAAAATATTCACTCTTGACAAAGGTTTTTGTTGGTTTATGTTTGAGTGTTGTCAAAATTATCATATATACCTTATTTGTTTGTAAGTCATAATAATATTTACTTTCTTGTTCTTCTATAGTATAGTCATTGTCTTCAATTTTCTGTTCCACTGCTTTTGCATTTAAATTATTAGTTTTTATATTCATTATATTATTTTTTATTTCACTCTTCACTTCGTTTTCAATAGTATTGTGAAATATTTTTTTTGCTTTACTATTTTTAATTAATACAGTATATGAGTTATTAGTTTCAAAACCACCTATTTTGTAAATAAAATCAATAACAGCTCGATTTTTGTTGGTATTTGTTAAGTAAATATTATAGTCATCAATATCAAATTCTGAATCTATTTCATCTTTTATATAATCTATGATAGAATTGCAATTTGCTTTTTTAACATTAAACTCTAAATTTTGTTTAACATTATAAGTTTTATGCTTTATTTTATTTATTTCTTTCTTATTTATATTTTTTAAGTAAACCTCATCTTTACCAACGCTATCATTTTGTACGTTAATCTTACTAAAAGAAATATCAGACAATTTTATTTTTAAATTTTTGTTACCTTCAATTATAACAGACTTCACATTATTATCTGTATAACTAAAAGAATTGGCATAGTCAACAGCTTCTTGAACAATTTTACCTCTTGCTAATTCATTTGTATATCTTCCTAACCACTTAGTATGAGAAGTAGCACCTACTGATTTTTTCCACCCTACTGCTGTATCTGCACCTTCGCTTACAACTCTCTTAGTAATATTATCTGAACCATCTGCTGTTTTACATGCAGCAAATGTTGCTAAATCAACTTTAGACATATGATAACTTTTAATTCCAGCATATTTATATCCTGTGCTACTATTATCATAGTCTTTGCCATAATAAATACCTGTTTTATAATCTCCTTTCTTTTTATAATTAAATGATACGCATTGGTAATTACCATGTCCACTAAAGAATAGAATTTCACTTTCCATTCTTGGATCATTAGTGTTTGGGTTATCTCCTCTCAAATATTGATATATAGGCTTAATATTGTAGTATGAAATGTATCCAGCTATGCCAAAATCAGTAGCTGCATCTATTGCATCTTGAGATGTATCAATATCACTATCAAATATACCAGAATCATAATTTGTTCCAATCGAATATGCATATTGATCTGCTGCAAATACAACAGAACTACTCATTAATATCAAAGAAACAATTAAACAAATTAACTTTTTCATAAAAAATCCCTTCCAATTTTGTTGCTATTGTCAAAAATTTAATTATAATCTTCAACTTAACCCATTGATTTTACTTTAAATTTATATCAAAACTTTACCACCCCTCAAAGCAAGGATATTTTAAAAAGATCAATTTATCTCTTTGCAGTACCCTATTTTAAAAATACTTTTTGCGCTAATTCTATCAACTACATAAACAAGCTTGTCTACAAATATAATTCTACCCACCCTGTTACAAATTTGTCAATGATTTCATTGTAAATTTTATCTGCCTATTAACCATCCTGACAAAGGCTTCCTTTAATTTTTCCTCATCAACAGCTTTCATACTGCAGCCCTTAGGCCCTTTTCCATCCTGGTTTCTGCATACCCATACATATTTTTTGTACTTTGGTATACTGCCCCAGCGAACTCTCCTAAAACGTGAACCGCAGTTGCCGCATATAATTTTCCTGGAGAAATTATACTCAATATAAAATTCTCAATAAAAAACAAAAGTAAGCGTCAAATAGCCCCCACCTAGCAACTAGGCAGAGGCTATGATATTATTCTTTTAAAGAAACCTTACAATCACTTGGAAGAGTATCTGACTAAGGTAGTAAAGCATCAAGGTGAGTCGTATTTGTTATATCTATGTTAGGTAATTTTACAAATAAATATTGTAGGTAATGAAATGGACTTAAGTTATTGGCTTTAGCAGTTTCAATT
>NZ_FRAG01000108.1 GCF_900142245.1 Paramaledivibacter caminithermalis DSM 15212
AAATTAAGTTTTACTATGGGAAATCTATATTAAAAGCCTAGATTTCAACTAATCTAGGCTTTTATATATCCCAGTAATTTAGGTATTAAATTTCATTGTTCTCATAATAGCTTTATGTTACTATTTCAAGATTTTCTTCTTCCATTGAATCTTGTTTATTTTCTTTATTCCCAGTATTAACTAGATAAACAGCAAAAATCACTAACACTCCTCCTATAATCTGGTAAACAGTTATATCCTCCTTTAGTATAAAATAGCTTGCCACTACAGTTATAGCTGGAAGCAAGTTCAAAAATAGTGATGTTGTAGAAACCCCTAAGTGATTCATTGCATAAATATATAGATAATACGCTATTGCAGAACAAAATACTCCTAAATACATAACATTAAATATAATTACATTACTTACTAAATCCCAATTAGTAGTTTCAAATATTGCAAAAGGAATTAAGAAAAGTGTACCAAATAGGGTCTGAAAATATACTATAGCTATTTGTGAATATTTTTTATATAAAGGCCTTGTTATAATAGTGTAAACTACCCATGCTAGAACTGCTCCAAACATTAGTAAATAACCCTTCAACGAATTTGAAGAAGTCCCTCCTATATTAATACCTACTATAAAATAAACTCCTATAAACGATACAATAACACTTATTATTTTTTTTGCTGTTAATTTAACTTTAAAAACTATTATTTCAGCAATTAATGTGAAAATAGGAATGACTATGATAATTATGGATGTAGAAGATACTGCTATCATGCTTATTGCGTTATTTTCAAAATAAAAATAAATAGTTACTCCAATAAAGCCTGATAAAGCAAAAATTGGTATATGTGACACAGGGACGTTTCATATGTCATATGCGACACAGGGATGTTTCATCTGCATAGAGAAAGCAGTCAGAAAAGACATGCGAAACGTCCCTGTGTCGTCGAAACGTCCCTGTGTCGTATAGAATATCTAGCAATGTCAAGATCCACATACTTCCGTGAAAAAAGAGAGCAGTAAACTTGCTTGGAACGTTTACACCCTCGTTCAGCATAACTTTTTTAATTGTCCTTAACAAAGGATACATTTAATTTTGAGACAGCCCTTTTTTAACCTTTGTTGACAGTATCCATAATTTGTTTCATTTTGGCTGTTTCCTTTGCAATTATAATTATAATGTCTTTATAGCTTACACTTAAGTTAGTACTTTTAATAGTATTTGTATTTAAATTAATATCTAGTATTTTATTATCTAAAGTTAATTTTCTGATATAGTTAGTATATTTAGGTAAATTTTTATAGGATTTTTTATTAGTCTTTATTTCATTTTCTATATTTATATTCATTTCTTTTAATATTTGATATAAATCGTGTTTTATAAAGTTGTAAATTTGATTTGTGTTTTCATCTATAGGTTTTGGAAAATCCATATCATAAGTTGTTTTCACTATATCATTAAATTGAGATATTATGAAATCACTATTTTCTTTACTTACAATATTTTTGTCAATCATAGGCTGTATCTCTCTTATATATTTATCTAGAGTAGTCAACAAATAAATAGTATTATTAGCATATATTTCATAAGTCTTCTCAACGGATAAATCTTCCTGCTCATTACTGTTTTCAATGGATAACTCTTTTTGTCTATTATTATTGAAAGTGTAATATATCAAGGATACTGCAATTAAAAAGATTACCAAATATGTAATTTTGTTTTTGTTTATCTTCATTATAATCCACCTTCCATTATAATTTACCTAAAATATAATCAATTGCTATAAACAATATTACCACTACTATATGTAAAAAACAATAAAAAATGTAAAATTATATATGCTAGCAAGTTTTTTTGAATGGTAATTATGCAATTTGCTCATTTAATTAAACTAAACAAAATAGAAAAATATGGACAAAAACGAACAAATTTGATAATATGTAAATAAATACAAAATACAAAAGAAAGGGTGGCGTTTATGAAGAAAAGATTAACAATTTTTTTGGTGACACTTTTAGTATTTAGTACAAGTACAGCAGCATTCGCGACTGATTATGTTACAGCACTTTATGGAGGAGACATTAGTGGTTCTGATTGTGTTGATTTTGCAAATGCTATGGATGGATTATCAGGCTGGGGTAAAAAAGTTGTAGATACAACTGCAACAGTTAAACAATTTAAAGATGGCGATAGCACTTCTACATTTTTATATTGGTCAGGTCATGGACTAACTAGTGGAAAAATGAGTTGCTATGGAATAGATTCAGGTGGTAGTTCAAGTGACTATATAAACTACTCTGACTCCGAAGCTCCGATAATGTATGATGAGATAGGAGATGATGTTTCCTATGATTCTACCTATGGGTATTTTTACAGTAATTCTGTTTGGAATAGTAAAGCCAAATATGTGGTTTTAGCGGTCTGCAATCAAATTGGAACATCAGATTCGCTAACAAAGTCATGGTTAAGGACTATGCTAGGAAAACCGAATAGAGTAAATATGATTTTGGGATATGCTGGTACAGGCCCTGGTGGATGGGTGAGTTCAGAAGGTGACTACAGAGATGATCTAATTGCAAAAGATTTTGTGAAAAATATGAAAAATGGTATGAGAATCAGAGATGCATGGTATGATGCAAACAGAGGATGGGGGATTAATTATTCTTCATCAATATATAATGATGAAGCTAAATATGACAAGATAACCTCTATGTCTGACCTTACTACAAGCAATAACAAATCACCAGATATGATTCTTGAAGTGAATGGAAGTGTACAATCTCTATCTATAGATAGTTCTATAAAGAAAACAGACATAAAAACATTTGATAACAATTATAAGGTGAAAAGAAAAAGAAAGATTATAAGTGATAATGTACTTAAATCATATACTAAGTTTTATTTCAATAGTGATAATCTTGAATCATCAATAGAAGATTTAACCACTTTTTTAAGAAAAAAGAATGTTTTACCAGAAGATGCTACATATGATAGTGTTGATATAATTAACTTAATAACCTTGCAAAAAGGCGGTGAAGAATACTCAATTTCTGATGGTCCAAGAACACAAAGGTATGTCATTAAATATTCTCAAACTTTCGATGATACCAAAATATCAAATTTAAAAGACGGTAGCTATATAAATGTATATATTGAAAATGGTGAAATAAATATGATCGATATTAATTGGCTTGACATTGATGGGACTTCTAAAACAAAGAATAACAATAAAATGATTGATAAGAAAACTGCTAAAGATAAAGCTGATAAAATGGTTGAACAACATTATGTTGATGAAAATAAAAGTAAACCTAAATTTGAGGATTGTGAAATCGTATATTATTGTGATTCGGAAAGTAATTTGGTTCCTGGATGGAGAGTATCGTATGATGGATTAGTATTTACAATCCCAGCTTATGAGGAATAATTAAGTTAAATCACACCAATTTTATAGATTTATTAAGTTATGTGTGTATGATTTATACCCAAAAGATATTAAATACATTTTTAACAGTAAAATGAATTTTATGTGCTTTTGGAGTTTTAAGGAATTACTTCAAATAGATTCTTGAAACTATTTAGTTAATGTTTGTTTTACAGAAATACTGTAATACTAATTATAGAGGGGACAGTTAGCGGTCTCCTCTATATTATATAATAAAAATTTAATTTGAACTTATTTATTTTCTTTAGAAAAATGTCTTGTAATTATATCAACCATATCTGTTAACAATTCCATTTTGGTGTCTTTCAATCAGAAATCAGGTAGTATCTGTTTAATTTTAGTATAATGTATAATTTAAAAAGAATTTAAGAGTAAATAATCAGTGTTAGTGTAATGTTGAAGCTATTTTTACAAGGATTGCAACAATTGCAGTCAATAAGATTTAGAACTTATTTATGACAGAATAGAATCAATTGTCCAAAATTAGAACTTCTTGAAACAAAAATGAAGTATAACTATTATTCAATAGTCAGTAGTCTCCTTTGTATTTGAATAGATGGAAATTATATTTTGTTGAGGTTATTAATTTTTTTCAATAATTAAAAACTAGTGATATCTTATGTTGATACTTAAGCTATTAGCAATTTTAAAAGGATTTCTTGTCTTGTATTTTTTTATCAACTTCCTTTAAAATATAATTGGTTACAAAATTGCCCGCTTTAAATGGCTCGTAAGTAAAGAGCAACCATTACTGTATTACTCAGACATAACTTCCACGTCAAATTCTTCCATGAAATAATCAGTAGTCACATTAAAAATTTCAGCTAGTCCTTTAACCACCTTAATATTTTTAGGGAATAATTTACCTTTTTCATAATGTAAGCGTCAATTCTTCCCCACGTATCAATAACGTAATAGTCATGATATAATCTCCACAAGGAAGTTTAAGAATGAGTAATAATGATAGATTAATATGGGAAAAACGAATCAAAGAATATAAGGATAGTGGACTATCAGGAGCACAGTGGTGTAGAGAGAATAATCTTAGCTATCATGCATTCAAATATTGGCATTATAAAATAAGCGATAAATTAAGAAATAAAGAGTATTTGAAACAAAATAGAGAGAGGATATTTGATAAAAATCTGTTAAAAGAAATAATGAGGACTTTATCAGAGTTATGCTAAGGCATTTACCCAGCAAAGTATATTTATCCTGCTCTAGTACTGATCTTAAAAAATCTATAGATGGTCTAGCAATTATTGTTCAGGAAAACTTTAAACTTAATCCATTTGACAATGCTTTGTTCGTTTTTTGCAATCGCAAAAGAGAAAAAATAAAGATTCTGCATTGGGAACATAATGGATTTTGGCTCTATTACAAGCGCCTTGAAAAAGGTGTATTTAAATGGCCAAGTTCATCATCTAAAAAAACTCTTTGCATAAGCCCAAGAGAACTTTCATGGCTTCTTGACGGTCTGTCTCTACATCAAAATACTGCTCATAAAAGTGTAACACAGCGTGTAATTATATAGTCAAGA
>NZ_FRAG01000154.1 GCF_900142245.1 Paramaledivibacter caminithermalis DSM 15212
GCTAGTGAATTACTCAAGTCTGTTCGTGGTGCTTAATTTCATCAGAACATAAGAATTTTTTTTAAATTTTTTTCCTACAGTATCTTGACACTATCCCTATAACATTATACTGTTTACAAAAATACAAATAAATGGTATTATATTACTAACAAAAATATGATTAAAAGGAGAGATTTTCATGAAAAAACTATTTATTGTTTTAGGATTCGTATTCACAATGTTAGTTAGTTCTATAGTAGTTTTTGCAAGCGATTTTACTACAAAAGATATTGTAAAAGATACTAAAGCAAGCATACCTAAAGCAGGAAAAATTGTGACAGTTGGATTTAATATCAAAGATAAAGAAGAACTATTTGGGGAAATGAGTAATGAAGAAATTTATGAATCTTTGCAAGAAACGATGAAAAAATTAATGAAAGATGAAAACGAATATTCTAAATATATAGGTAGTAAATTAATAGTTTCTGTTTCGTCAAATACAGATAAAGGTAAAAGTTTTAAATCGAACGTTTTATCTAAATCTAACAATTTATACCAATTTAAACCAGAAGGCCTTGATGAAGAACTTATTAGCGAAACTTTTGTATATCAAGTAGGATTTGAGTGGAATAGCCAAATGTATTATGGGACATATCTAACTGTTGCTGATGGTATAAAAAGTAGAGTAGGTAGTAACTATATGGATGGCATAGCAACTGAGCATGTATCAGGAGCTAACTGGACTGTAAAAGATTTAGAACCTGATGGAGCAGATGCATATAATCGTTTTAGCAGTTGGTATGAATTAGGGGTTCTTCGTTATGGATATGGACATTTTTCTATAGATTCTTCGGGAGATATAATTTTTCATGGTGTAGAATAATAAAAGATACAAAAACAGCACGCATATATATTTTACTCAACTTTCGCAGCACAAAATAGCCAGCTTTTCCTTTAAAACAGTAGGTAGCGAAGCTATAAAATAGTTCATAAACTCATTTAATTTCCATGTGCCAGGTTTAAATCCCCCGACTTTCAGTCGGGTAGCTTTAGCAAACAGCGAAGCTGCATGATAGTGGTATAATAGTGTTGG
>NZ_FRAG01000107.1 GCF_900142245.1 Paramaledivibacter caminithermalis DSM 15212
TGTATTAACATGAAATGATAGTAGAGCATGTATTTGATATAATAAAAAGATCATTGGGGTTTTCATATTTTCTAACAAGAGGTAATGGAAATGTGAAGGCTGAGTCTGCTATGCACTTTTTTTACATATAATCTGATCGGAATAATAAATATTATAGGGGTTAAGGAACTAATAGAGATATTGAAAGCTAAAAAACACGCTTTTTTCAATACTTTTTGTTGACATATTGATTATGAAAATACTAAAGTTAAATATTTACAATATTGTACTTGAAAATGTTTGAATAATAGACTGTTCTTACGCAGTCTGATGTCCCCTTGTGACTTTGAAGCAAGAATATTATAGAAAAAGACTAAATCCTTATCAAGATTTAGTCTTTTTCTATAAAATACTACTAATATTATTTGAAAGAATAGCAAATTCTTGTATAGTAAGGCTTTCTCCCCTTCTATTGGAGTCAATATTACTTGCCTTAAGTATTTTTTTAATCTCATCCTTGCTTAATTCAAAATCACTAAAGGATAATGAATTAAGTAATGTCTTCCTTCTTTTAGCAAAGGAAGCCCTTACTACATTTAAAAAAACTTTTTTATCTTTAACATTTACTTTAGGATTTTCCAGAACCTTTAGCCTTATAACTGTAGATTCTACATTGGGATTTGGAATAAATACTGATTTTGGTACTCTCGTTATAATTTCTGGTTCACAATAGTACTGTACTGCCACAGAAAGAGAACCATAATCCTTTGTTTTAGGTTTTGCCTTAAGCCTATCGGCAACTTCTTTCTGTACCATTACTACTATATCCTTAACAGGAACCTCCTCTTCTAGAAACTTCATTATTATAGGTGTTGTAACATAATAAGGTAAATTTGCCACAACCTTAACCTTTCTATCTGGGAACTTATTCTCAATTAACCCTTTTAAATCAAGATCTAGTACATCGGAATTGATAACCTCTACATTTTCATAATCCTTAAGGGTTTCTTCTAATATAGGAATAAGGCTCTTGTCAATTTCTATAGCCAATACTTTTTCTGCTTTATCGGCTAGATACTGTGTAAGGGTTCCTATCCCCGGTCCAACCTCAACAATAATATCCTCTTTAGTAATTTGTGAGCCTTCAATTATCTTATATATAATATTTTCATCGATTAAAAAATTTTGCCCCAAACTTTTTGAAAATTTAAATCCATATTTATTTACGATTTCCTTAGTTATTTTAGGCGATGACAATTTTTCCATAGTATCCCTGCCCTTATTATTCTATATTTTTTTTAAAGCATCTTCAAACTCTTCACGCTCTACTCCATAATTATTTAATCTATTTAAAAATTGTTTTGAGTTCCCATATCCAATACCAAGTATTTTCCCAAGTTCATCTCTTCTCTTGGAGGCATTCTTGGAACCTTCTAAATCATTAATAATTAAGTCAATTTTTTTGAATTCATTTCTCTTTTCATTTAATAGGCTTCTTACTTTGGAAAGGGCTGACCTTATACTCTCTGGTGTAGCATTTTCTATACCTATATCATTATTCTTAATAGCCTCTTCTCTAGGTAGGAAAGCGTGCTTACATCCTTTTATTTTACTAGAAATAGTCTTTCTGATTCTCTCACCTGCAGAATCTGGATCTGTAAAAATTATTACACCTTTTCTTTCCTGTGCAAATTTAATTCTTTTTAAGGTGTCCTTAGTAATCCCAAACCCATGAGTAACAATTATCTCTGCATCTACAGCCCTTTTAACAGCAGCCTCATCATCTCTTCCTTCCACAACTATTACTTCCTTTATTATCATATACACTACCTCGCAAGTATTTATTTAATTCAAAGCTACAAGTTAATATAGAATTTAAGTAAAGATTTTAATTTATACATGTCCAAAATGCCCAGAAGCATTGCATATTTGTACATGTATAAATTAAGTTTTACTATGTAAATCCTATATATCTAATCCAATATGTATACTCTAACATTTCTGCGACCATATCTTGCAACGGCCTTAGGATCTTCCATAAATAAATCTATTTTTTTCCCTTTTATAGCACCTCCTGTATCCTCTGCCGAAGCAAAGCCATAGTCCTTAGTTCCATCTAAGGATTCCACATATAGCTTTGTACCCAAAGGTATAACCCTAGGATCTACAGCTACCACTCCTGGTCTTGCTTTGGTTCCACTTCTAGTAATTCCATACTCAGGATGATCTGGAGTTTTTCCGCAGCTTTCAACAGAAAGATCATATGCAGTTGCTGACATTATTAATACTTTCTTATATCTTACAGGCTGCCCTCTGGAGGCTACAAAATACTTTTCGGAAGCCCTCACTATCAATTCATCCACTGGCTGTTTAATAATCCTTTCATTAACTATTTCTCTAATTGCTTCTACGCCATTCTCATAAACAATCCTATACTCTACTTCTTTTTTGCCATTTTCTCCATCTCTTTTTTTCTTGATAGCTCCTGCTTCCATTTCTTCACTATAGGTTATTATAGATCTGTAGGGTATATTAACTACCTCTTTTACTAATTTCTCTTCTACTCTTATAACATCAATTGTATCCTTTGGGTGAATTTCTTTATCAAAGGCTGGCTGTGTTCTATCATTTTCATCTAATTCAATATTGTATTCCTTTAATATATCCTTTACCTTATTATTGGCAGTCAATACATCTAAGCTTTTTCCATCAACATTTATCTTTACTTCAAATGCTCTCTTAACTTGTATTACCATACCATCCTTTAGTTTAGTATTCATATCAACATCTATTTGATCATGTTCATTAATGGTGACTCCAGCTTTTTTTAGTGCTTTATCAACCTTAGAAGACAAGGTTTCAATCTTAATCTCTTTTTCTTTATCTATTATTGTTATTTTCTTATTAAATATAGTTTCCATTGAAATTACAGTCAATAGTAACATAACGTTTATAATGATGATTGTATTTTTTTTCTTTAATACATTTAGAAGCTTATTAAATAGCTCCATAAGTATACCTCCTTATAAACAAGCACTCATTATTAATAATCAAAGGGTCTTATTTTTTCCTAGTATTATAACTCACATTAGTCTATAATAAATAAAACCCTATGTCAAACATTATATGCTACATTATGCTATTATTGACAGAAATATACTTTTGTATTCTGAAAAGAAGTTGACAGGAGCATTAGCAATTTTCCCTAATATATTATGTATTTCCTGGGCAATTTTAGACTTTCACCGACATTAGTATAAATTTAAAAACTAATAGCATAACATTTTTAAATTGTTCTATAGGGATTTAAGTAAAGACTTTAATTTATACATGTCCAAAACGCTCAGAAACGCTGCGTATTTGTACATGTATAAATTAAGTTTTACTATGTAAATCCTATATATTTGAATAAAATTTAAAAGTTGAGTATGAAATTTAAAGTAAAATTATATATCATTTTATCCTAAAATATCTCTTTGCATTCTCAGTAGTTCGCTTTGCAACTTCCTCTACTGATATGCCTTTAATTTCAGCTATTTTTTCTGCTACATATCTAACATAGCTAGATTCATTTCGCTCTCCTCTATGGGGATGGGGAGTTAAATATGGAGAATCTGTCTCTATCATTAAATGATCTATTGATATTGTTTCTACAACTTCAACAGTTTTTCTTGCATTCTTAAAGGTAATTGGTCCTGCTATAGAAATATAAGCACCATTTCTTATATATTGTTTAGCAAGTTCTGCACTACCTGAGTAACAATGCATTAAAACTCCTGTATCAAAGGCCTTTTCCTCTTTTAATATATTCATAACATCATTATTTGCTTCTCGATCATGGATAATAATTGGTAAATTAACCTCTTTAGCTAATCTAATTTGTTCTCTGAACCATTTTTTTTGAACATCTCTTGGAGAATGATCATAATGAAAGTCTAATCCTATTTCTCCAATTGCCATAACCTTTGGCTTCTTTGTTAGGCTTTTTAAAAGCTGAAGCAACATATCATCCATGGTCTTTGCATCATGGGGATGAACTCCGACTGCAGCATAGATCATATCATATTTATTAGCAAGTTCTACAGCTTTTACAGAGCTTTCAAAATCTGCCCCTGGATTCATTATGTAGGATATGCCATTTTCTTTAGCCCTTTTTATTACCTCATCTCTATCCTTGTCGAATCTTCTGTCATCTAGATGTGCATGTGAATCAAATATCATATTGTATTCTCCTTCCATAGTATACTAGATTTTTATAGTAAAACTCTACAATTTTTAATATGATTATGGATATATAAACACCAAGTCAAATCACGGTATCAAAGAATAATTATTACTATGGTAAAATAAATATATGCAAAATTATAACTAGCAACAAGAAGCTGCTAGCTATATATTATATTAACATACTTTTACTTTCAATAGTTATTAATGTCTAAGTTGATTATTACTGTAGGGATTTAAGTAAAGACTTTAATTTATACATGTCCAAAACACCTAGAAACGCTGCGTATTTGTACACGTATAAATTAAGTTTTACTATGTAAATTTTATATAATTATTATTATACCCTATTAAAATAGCCTTTATTTTATGACCATCCTATCATTGTGGCAAATGCTATTTCAATTGTCCCTATTAATACCCAAATCCCAAATAACGGCACCATACATTTTAACCATTTTTCATAGGGTACTTTAGCAACTCCAAGGGCAGCCATTAAAACTCCTGATGTAGGTATTATGGTATTTGAAAAACCTTCGCCATATCATCTGGATACATTTTTCCTATTGAACCATTTATTAAAACAACAGCCAACATCATTGCGCTTAAATAATTTAGCCTCCAATGCAATTTAAAAGAACCATATCCGTATATCACAAATCCTGCTATGAGAATAAATAAAAGGATATTTATTCAACTCTGTTGTTTGCTTCATTAATATACAATTATTATTTTATGTCAAAAAGAAGCATCTCTTTTGGCATTCTGTCACGTTGTACATGTCAAACCATCTATTTTGCTTTCTTTCACCCATGTTAAACAGCACTTTATTCCACCCTGAATCTTATCAATAACTGCAAATTATTTTATCTTAAAAGCTTAAGTCAGACTAAATAATCTAATACAAAATATAATATTGCATAAAATAGCAATAATGAAAATAGGGAAAAATCCTGTATCAAAGACTTTTCCCTAAAGATAAATTTAAAAAGATTAAATTTCACTATGGTTGTAATAAATTTGGATACATGGGAAGACGGAAAAACACACTCTCTTTTATCCAG
>NZ_FRAG01000105.1 GCF_900142245.1 Paramaledivibacter caminithermalis DSM 15212
TATAAAGTCAATTCCATTATTTATTCCAAATTCTATATCCCTTATATCTTTCTCTGTAATTGCAGGAAGGTTTATCTTTACTCCTGGTACATTCACACCTTTTTTATTCTTAACAGTACCACCATTATTAACTTTACATTTAATTTCCTTATCATTAGGTATATCTATTACTTCAAGCTCTATCAAACCGTCATCAATTAATATCTTATTACCCTTTTTAACATCTAAAGGTAATTTATCATATGTTATACTGCATTTTGTTTCGTCTCCAAGGATTTCTTCAGTTGTAAGTGTGAAGTCTTGTCCTTCGATCAATTGGACTGTTCCTTTTGCAAAGTTTCCTGTTCTTATCTCTGGTCCTTTAGTATCAAGTAAAATTGCTACAGGAATTTTTAATTCTTCTCTAACTTCTTTTATCATTTTGATTCTTTCAAGATGTTCCTCATGATTCCCATGTGAAAAGTTTAATCTTGCAACATTAAGTCCACTTTGCACCAATTCAGTAAATATTGCCTTTGATTCACTTGCTGGTCCGATCGTACAAACAATCTTTGTTTTTCTCATGTTTTCACCTCTTATATTATTTTATATTAACGTTTAGCATAGCTTCAAACATTGTGAATTATAGGAATTTAAGTAAATGCTTTATATTTTATTAACTCCAAATAAGACCTGCAATTAATTCTACTAAATCCAATAATTTCTTAGGATGCCTACCTGTCAGTTCATATATCTTCTCTATACGATAATTCAAGGTATTTCGATGAATATTTAGATTTTTTGCTACCTCATTCATTTCTCCATTTTTTTCAATAAATGTTTGAAGTGTTTTGACTAACTGAAGTTTTTCTCCAGCAATCTCTAAGTTATGAATCAGTTGAATGCTATTAGCTTTATCTCTGTGCTTAAGCCCCATGAAAAATTCAAATTCTTCACTGGTGTATATTTTTTGATTTGGTTTTATTTTTAATCCTATTTCAATAGCTAATGTAGCTTTTTCAAAGGAAATGGAAAATGGTTTGTAAAAATCACCGATTCCAATTTTATTGATTTTATCAACATGCTCTAACTTTTGAATTAAAGAATCATTTCCTTTGTTTTTCTCTAGAAATAATACTATCCTATGATTATCTAAGCGAAGAAAATGAGTAAACATGGGAATTGTCTTCTTCAAGTTTTTCTCAAAACTTTCCATATTTTCTACTATCAATATTATTCCTCTATAATCCTTATCAAGATTGACTCCGTATTTATTAGCCAATTCATAAAATCCTTTATCATATTCTTTTTTTCTATATACTAATTCATAAAGAAATTCTTCCATTTGTTTTTCTTTTTCTTGATAGGCTTTTAATCTTGTAGCTTGCTCTATCAGTAATGTAGTTGTAACACTTACTAATTGACTTAAAGGGCGGACTTCATCGGGATCACCAGTTATTCCAACAACACCTACTGGTTTTCCATCAATCAATATCGGTTCATTAACACCTGGTTTTACATCTCGGCCTACTTCATAAACTTCAACCTTTTCTTTTTTTTCAATTGCTTTTACCGCTCCTTCATGTAAACTTCCAATCCGACTTTTATTTCCACTACCAATAATAATTCCTTTTTCATTCATGACATTTACATTATATGGGATAACCTTCATCATTTCTTTTACAATTTGTCCTGCAAGCTGTTTAGATAATTTCATCTTTTTCCTCCCCGAGTCTTGCCATTTTTATTTTGTTTCATCATCTACCCCACTGTTCATTTCATATTTATTTTTATTTATACAGATTTAGTCTTTTTAACAGAATATACTAAAGCAAATTTTGATATATATAAATTAACTGTTTTACTAGAATATCTATATTATACTAACATCAGTATATAGAAATTTAAGTAAATTCAAGTAAAAGAGAATAAATGTAAACTATTTCCAATGAAATTTCAAAAGCAGGAATTAAGGTTTTTAGAGCTAAAAGAATGACCTTAAAACTTGGAACATGGAACTTTCAGCTTAAAACCCATCGTCGGCCTTCTTTGTACATGTATAAATTAAGTTTTACTATGTAAATCCTATATTACTCAAAAAATTTAAATATAGAAATATTACATACTTTTTGTAGTTAAGAAATTTTTATAACATGCACCACTAATTAAAATTATAAAAATTATGCCCTATTTGTTATTTATTCATTAGTCATTATACTCCATATAAAAGAAGCATGACTATTACAGGGCATAATTTTTATATCTTATTGCTTATAAATATTGTCTACTAGATATTTATTAACAACTGAGGTCCTTATTTTTTACATTCATAAAGCGGATTAAATTTTCACTTAACTTTTCTATATTTTCTTTTCCTTTTACCAAGGCTTCTTCTAAAGAACTTGCTTCTTGCATAATACTAAAGATAGCATCAATGCCATTATCATATAACTCTGCTATTTTATCTCCAACTCTACCTGCAAGAACAATCACTGGAACATCATATTTTTCAGCTATCTTAGCTACACCCAAAGGTGTTTTGCCAAAAATAGTTTGGCTATCAATACTTCCTTCGCCAGTCCAAACCATATCAGCTTCTTTGATATTTTCTTCTAATTTGGTATATTCAACTACCATATCAATACCTTTCTTCAGTTTACCATTTAAAAATGCCATTAAACCAGCACCTAATCCACCAGCTGCTCCTGCTCCATGCACTTCCTTTATATCCTTGCCTAATGCTTCCTTGATTTTATCTGCAAAATGATTTAAATTTTTATCTAAAATTTCTACCATTTCTTTTGTTGCTCCTTTTTGAGGACCAAATACAAAGGAAGCTCCATTTTTTCCAACAAGAGGATTATTTACATCACAAGCTACTTCAATTTCTAAATTTTTTAATCTTTTATCTAAATTCGATAAATCAATTTTTTCTAATTCTCCTAGCTGTCCACCACCAAAAGGAAGTTCTATTCCATTTTTATCAAGCAATCTTCCTCCCAAAGCTTGAATCATTCCAGCACCGCCATCATTTGTTGAACTTCCTCCAATACCAATTAATATCTTCTTAATTGGATGATTTAGACAAGCCTTTATTAGTTGTCCAGTCCCATAAGTTGATGTCTTAAGTGGATTTCTCTTTTCTTTAGATATTAACTGTATACCACTTGCACTAGCCATTTCCAATACTGCAATTTCTCCATTACCCAAGATACCATATTCCGCTTCTACTTCATCCCCAAGTGGTCCATTGACCTTTACTTTATATACCTTTCCTTTTGTAGCATCTACAAGTGATTGCATTGTACCTTCTCCACCATCGGCCATTGGAACCTTTATACACTCTATATTGGAATTTACCTTCTTTATTCCTCTCTCCATTGCTTCACAAGCTTCTTTTGCTGTCATACTTTCCTTAAAAGAATCTGGAGCTAAAACTATTTTCATACCTTTCTTCATCTCTAACTCTAACCTTTCCTCACTTTATTTTTATTATAATTCCTTTATATAAACTTAAGCAAAAAAAATCCCGAAAATAACACTTGAAACAATAGCTAAAGTCAAACCAACTAAAGATTCATAAGGAACAACCTTTAAACGATCCTTTATATCCAGATATACACTTCCCCCTGTAGCATGGAAAAAGCTTCCGTGTGGTAAATGATCTAATACTGTAGCACCTGAATGTATCATTGCCGCTCCTGCCAAGGGTTTAATTCCAAGGGCCAGAATTGTTTCTCCAAATACAGAACTAGCTACTGCTGTTCCTGAAGTAGTTGATGCAGTTGCTGCTGACATTAATACCCCTGAAATTGGAGCCAATACAAAGGCTGGTAGTCCAGATGCACTCAAACCATTAATTATTACACCCTTTAGTTCAGAATTTGCGATAATCCCTGCAATAGTTCCTGTTCCTATTAAAAGAATGGCTACCCCACTCATTTTTGATAGACCAGTTACTGCATATCTATTTAAATTTTTGATTTTACCCATTGCTAAACACCCAACAATTCCACCTAAAGGTAATGCTATTAGTGGATCTACTTTTATCCCTGCCATAGGACGTAATGATAACAAAGTAATTGTTACCAAAGGACCTACTATTGCTGCAATGAAACTTGGTTTATCCTTAAATGTTTCTTTTAATTCCTCCGCTTTAACTGTCTCTCCTTTGTTAATTAAACTTTTTGCTAAGAAATAAGTAACAATTAAACCGAATATAGCTGGTATAATTCCTGCTGTCATTACATTGGATAAATCTACTTTAAATGTTTCAGCTGCTGCAATAGTATTTGGATTAGGTGACATTATATTCCCAGCCTTTCCTCCACCTATCATCGCAAGTAGAACAGCTGACTTTGACATTTTGGTTCTTTGTGCAATTGCCAATGCAATAGGAGATACAGTTATTACTGCAACATCTATAAATACTCCTACAGCAGTTAACACACAAGTAGCAATTATTAATGCAATCAATGATTTAGATTCTCCTATTTTATCTATAATTGTTTCTGCAATTTTTGCTGCTCCTCCTGATTCAATCAATACTCCTGCTAATACTCCAGCCGTTAAAATCCTTAAAACAGCTGGCATAATGTTTTTAGCCCCTCCAATCATCAAAGTAACAGTTTCTCCTAAACCTACACCACCTACCATTCCTCCTAGTATTGCTCCTGCAATCAACCCATATGCTGGATGTACCTTTCGCAAAATTAGAAATATAGCTACCAACAATCCTACAATTGCGCCTAATGCACTTACTTCCATCTTTTTCTCCTCACTTTCTTTAAAATAGTAAAGGTTTTCCTAAAATCCTTTTTTAGGAATTTAAGTAAAGACTTTAATTTATATGTGCCCAGAAGCATTGCGTATTTGTACATGTATAAATTAAGTCTTACTATTGGAAATCTATAATACTGAGAGAATTTTCTCTATTTTATTATATATACAATCAATGTATAAATATATTGACCAAATCACTAAGTTTATTGTGCATTTGACAGATGTATTAACTTCAATTATGATGCTTTCAAAAATCTAAATTTGTTAACTTATTTTGTACAGAATAATCATCCACCAGCTTAACTGGTGGTTTTCATGTTTGCGAGGCATGTTGCCGAGCCGATGGTTTGAAAGAAAACCTGTCACCTAGCTAATGGGAAGACAAGTTGTAGGCAAGGGCGTTTTCGGCGACGAAAGGGTCTGAAGGAAGCTGATGACGGTTATTGGAAGGGAACGAAAGTGAACCAATGTTGGCATGTGTAGTGGATAACCCTCCATGAAGTGGGAACGTCCTAAAATTAGCTTAACTACATGTGTTCTGATGGTCGTTTTAATAACAG
>NZ_FRAG01000104.1 GCF_900142245.1 Paramaledivibacter caminithermalis DSM 15212
TCTGAGGAAGTATTAAGAAGGTTGATATTAGTATGGGGTGTTAAGCCAGTTTTAATTAGAGATGTAGACTTAACTGATGAAATTTTTGATTTATCTATTGATAAGGCTAAAGAATATGGATATATAAAAAGCGGAGACCTTGTAGTTATAACTGCAGGAGTGCCTGTTGGTGTTGCAGGTGCCACTAATCTTATTAAGGTACATATTGTAGGAGAAATACTAATAAAGGGCATGGGAGTAGGAAACAACGCTGCTTCAGGCAAAGTTTGTAATGTGAGAACATCTTCAGAGCTTGAAACAAAATTTAAAGAAGGAAATGTTTTAGTGACTGTTGCTACTGACAAAGATATGATAAAATATATGGAGAAGGCATCAGCAATTATTGTTGAAGAGGGAGGACTTTCATCCCATGCTGCCATAGTTGGGCTAAGCCTTGGAAAACCTGTTATAGTTGGTGCTGAAAATGCTACAAAGCTATTAGAAGATAATCAAGTAATAACTGTCGATGCAATAAGAGGTTTAGTGTATAGTGGAAAGGCAAGGGTGCTTTAAAAACTTCCTCAAGGAGGTATAATATGTATACAAATGATGCAGTAATTAGAGTGAGATATGGAGAAACAGACCAAATGGGGGTAGTCTATCATGGTAACTATTATACGTGGTTTGAGGTAGGAAGATCAGAATTTTTTAATTCACTAGGATATACATATAAAAGATTAGAGGAAGAAGGTATTATATTACCTGTAATAGAAAGCTCATGTCAGTATATAAAGCCTGCAAAATATTATGACGAAATAATAATTAGAACTAGAGTGGATTCATTAAAGGGAGTTAGAATTGCTTTTAGCTACGAGGTTATAAGAAAGGAAGATGATATTCTTTTAGCAAGAGGTAAAACAACCCACGGATTTGTTAATAAAGAGCTTAAGCCTGTAAAATTTAAGAAGGTTAATAGAGAAGTGTGGGATATTCTAGAGAATTGTATAAGGTAATATTTAAAAAATTGCATAATTCTAACTTGGCAGAAGTGTATAATATATATGATATAATTTTGAAGATTTAAAAACTATATGTAGTAGTTAGCTTTTTGACAAGGTAATTATACAATTTGATCATTTAAAAAATTATAAAAAAATCATAAATTTAATAAAAAGCATGTATAAACATAACAAATATGTATTATAATCTAAAGAAGGACAGTTTATACCTTGTAATGTAATTTTTACGATGTGTAACTGATTCTAATATATTAATGGCGCCCTAAGGGCGCCAAATTTTTTAGATAAACCAAAAGGTCATCAATCAGATATCTTTGTTGTATTGTTCAACATTGATGTATTTTGGAGCACTCAAAGGCTTAGATATATCAATATTATTAAAAGAATCAATTTTATTTCCATCGATAATAATAGAAATTTTATTAACTTCAGGGATGCTATTAAAGGAGTACAAAATACTATCTAACATCATGCTTTGAATATCACTTCTTTTACCATAAGCATTAAGAAAATCATTATTTAAATTCAAAGTTAGATTATTATTATCGTATTCAAAGCTTAAAAGTTCAACATTATTAGGAATTGTTGCTAGTAAATTTTTATGATGAATATCATTTACTATACCAGTTTTTAAAGAATTAAATAGTGTAGGAACTAAATCATTTATATCTATATTATTTTCATGAAGTTCAATTGGAACAAGCAGTAATCTTTCAGTACTTGTATCAAGGCCTAAAAAAACCTTAGGATTATTATTTCTTTCAAAGGGTTCTCTAACATATGTCCCATGGAAAAAGGTTTCTACTTCTTTACCACCTTTTAGAAATTTCACTCTATCTACTCCACCTAAAGTTGTCAGGGTATTGACAAGTGAATTCAATGCAAACTGACTGATAGTTGATCCTTGGTCATATTTGCCTATATTTCTAGGAAGATTTAGATAGGCAGTTTTTTTCCTAACCCAAATTGAGGGAACTTCAGGTATAGGAGAACCGCTACTTAAGCCTAATGAAGAGTTTGGACCTAAGAGTAGGTTATTTATACTTGCCCTAATAGTTTTATTGGTATATTTAATCTTGCGAGAAACGGGTAATAGATATTCATAATTTTCATCTGGAAAATATAGGGTTAAATACATATAACCATTTTCTACTGTATTCTTTGAAGGGATGTATTTAGAATTACTTAAGTAGGTTACAGATATTTCATAGGGTTCAATACCATTAAATATTTTTCCAGTTGAGTATATTTTAAAATTATAACAACCCGCACTTAGTCCTAAATTTTCCTGGGAAATATCAAGTGAATATTTGATTTTGGAATCATTATTTTCCATATCAATTAGACCTGTTACAAATTCAGTATTAATATATTTTTTGACTAAACTATCATTATTTAGGACCTCTAAAACTATGTCATGGCTTTCACCTAAAATAAAGGACCCTTTATCTAACTCACCAGTCATGATAAACTCTATATTAGTTGGATTATAGAGCTTGGGTTCATTAAGATTTGTTTCATAACTACTATTTATAGGCTTTATTTTGCTTGATGATTTGTTTAGAGTAAAATTTGGTAATAAGTCATTTGGAAAATTTATTAGAGAAGAGTTTAGTGGAATAATAGATGCTAAAAAGCAGATGACAACAATTAAAAATAGATTAAAAAAAGTTTTAAGCATATAACTACACTCCCTATACAAGCTTTATATATATAGTATAAAACATTTTCTTGATTTTTTCTAAATTTTAAACAATTATCGTATGAGATTTTTTTATAATGAGTATGATTAAACATAAGGAGGGGCAAATTATGACTGATATACCTGTAAAAGAAGGAAAAAAATACGAACTTATAATACACGACATTGGCGACGGTGGAGAAGGAATAGGGGAAATAGAGGGATTTACTATTTTTATAGAAGGTGGGATTCCTAAAGATAAACTTTTAGTAGAAATTACTAAGGTAAAGAAAAATTATGCTTTGGGGAAAATAATTGAGGTAAAAGAATTATCTCCATATAGAATTAAACCGATATGTGCTATAGCTGATAAATGTGGAGGATGTCAAATACAACATATAGATTATGCTAGACAGCTTGAAATCAAAAAGAATAAAGTTATATCAAATATCGACAGAATAGGCAAGCTTGAAAATGTTTTAATTCACGATGTCTTAGGTATGAATGAGCCATATAGATATAGAAATAAAGCACAATTTCCTATTGGAATGGAAAATGGAAAATCAATCATAGGTTTTTATAAAAAGAGAACTCATGAAATCGTTAATATTGTAGACTGTAGCATACACCATGAAATAAATGATAAAATACTGATGATTTTTAAAAGGATTATTGATGAAAATAAGATATCTGTATATGAAGAAAAGTCAGGTAAGGGGTTATTAAGACATATACTAACAAGGGTTTCTCACACTACGGGAGATTTAATGGTAGTTATTATTACAAATGGAAAAAAATTACCATTTAAAGAGAAAATAGTGAATGAATTAATAAAGAATGTTCCTAAGGTAAAAAGCATAGTTCAAAATATAAATATAAAGAAAACAAATGTTATACTTGGACGTGAATGTATTACATTATATGGACATGATAAGATCGTAGATTATATAGGTGATTTAAGGTTTGAAATCTCGCCTTTGTCTTTCTTTCAAGTAAATCCTTTTCAAACAAAGGTACTATATGATAAAGTTTTAGAATATGCTGAGCTAACAGGAAATGAAACTGTATTTGATATATATTGTGGAATAGGAACTATTTCACTTTTCTTGGCTCAAAGGGCAAAAAAGGTTTATGGTATAGAAGTTATTGAAGCAGCAATAAAGGATGCTAAAAGAAATGCAAAACTGAATAATTTAGATAATACAGAGTTCTTTGTAGGAAAGGCTGAGGAGTTAGTGCCTAAGCTATATAAACAAGGCTTGAAAGCCGATGTCGTGGTTGTTGACCCACCAAGGAAGGGTTGTGATAAAGTAGTATTAGAGATGATAGCTGTGATGAAGCCTAAAAGGGTTATATATGTATCTTGTAAACCTAGTACGTTAGCCAGAGATTTAAGAATATTGAATGAGCTTGGATATAAGACCTTGGAAGTACAGCCGGTGGATATGTTTCCACACACTACACATGTGGAGTGCTGCGTAAGAATACGTCGCAAAGAATAGCCGTAATGGCTGCAATATCAATGGATACAAAGATATTTAACTTTAATTCAAACAAGCCAAAAATTAATAGATGTAAGGATAAAGAGATTATAAATCAGATCGAAATAGAAATTGCATTACGGATACCGTGTGCGTAGATATGTTTCCTGATTTGATAAAGTAGAAAAAGGCCATGAAGAGAAAAACTTTTCATGGTCTTTTTGTGCTTTATATTAGTGATTATTTAATAACTAAAAGAGAAAACTATCTGTTATAATATGGGATAAGAGAGTAACATATTACAATCTTTATTATTTAATATTTTTCTGAATAAATTCATAAAAAAGGAAGATGAGCTTATGATGCCATTAAAATATTTTAAAATACTAAAAAATGAGCCTTGTCCATGTGGAAGTGAACTTAAATATATTGAATGCTGTTACAATAAAGAAGATGAATTTATTGATGTTAAGTATATTAATAAAATATTACTTGAAACTGCCAAGGCTTTTGATTCAAATAAAATTAAAACATGCCTGCATCCTAATAAAAGCGAATGTAAACCTCCTATTAAGCCTGCGCATGCGATACAAAATAATGGAATACTATCTCAAATATCATATAAAAATCATGTGGTTACTTTTGCAACGCATAAAACAAAGAAATTTGATGCAAAAAGAATTGATGATAATATACTTGAATTAAGTAATTCACTGGGATTAGTTGGTGTAAATGAGGCTACTACCCATACTTGTTTTTGTGATTATCATGATAGTAGCGTCTTTGCACCTATCGAAAACAATCCAAAAGGATTTGTGAAGAATGATAAAGAGCAACTTTTTTTGTACGCATATAAAGCTTTTGCGTTTGAATATTACAAGAGTATGGTAGCACTTAATGCTCTAAGAGATTTGTTTAAAAGGATTCCACAAAAACTAAAAAAATATCCCTTTCTTGTTGTACCACATTATCGAAGAGAACAATTGTAAGCGTAAAATAGTCCCCACCTTGGATTAAGGATGAGGACTATGATATTATTTATTAGGGCCAACTCTACATATATCAGGAATGTTATCTGACCATGGTAAGAGCTGGTCTAACTGCTTTATGTCATTTATATCAATATTAGGAAGTTGTTCAAATAGATAGTTTAAATAGTGAAAAGGACTTAGATTGTTGGCTTTAGCCGTCTCTACAACACTATAAATTATACTGCTTGCCGTAGCCCCTTTAGGGGATTTGCAAAATAAAAAGTTTTTGCGACCAATAACAAAAGGTTTTATGGCCCTTTCTGCTCTATTATTACTAATCTCAATTTGACCAT
>NZ_FRAG01000103.1 GCF_900142245.1 Paramaledivibacter caminithermalis DSM 15212
ATATCAGAAATAATAGATAAATATAAATTTGATGCAAAAATAACAGAAGAAGACATAATAAAACTTATTAAAGAAGAGAAAAAAAATATAAAAGAGAAATTCACCTTATTCCGAGAAAGAATTCGTTTTTTATCAAAAATAATCTATATGATAGAAAACGGACAAGATATTATTGACAGTTTGCAATTTCATAATATAAACGAAATCGGGATTATAAATAAAAACTATATATATATAGTTTACAAAGGGAGAAAAATTTGGCTTTCATTTTTAAAAATTTTAGACAAAGCAATACTAGAAAAAATACAAAAAAAATCGACACAAAATAAAAAACCCCAATTTGACACTTCAAATCCCATTGTAATAGCCAGTAAGAATAATGGCAACCGAGTTACAGTAGCAGGATATATAGCAACCCCAGATGAAGAAGAAATGTACTACAATGAAAGAATTTTTAATTTAAAAAAGATAACATTAGAAGAAATGAGAGATAAATATAAAACAATAAATGAACCTATTTATAAATTATTAATGCTAAATCAAAAAGGTAGAGGTACACATTTAATAACTGGTTCAGATATGGGAGTAGGAAAAACTACATTTTTAACAAGCATGATGGAAAAGATTCCTGATAAATGGGGGATAGGAATTATTGATACTCAAAATGAAATACAGGCAAGAAACAAATATCCATGGAAAAATATTATAACACTCATAGAAAATCCCCTTATTAGTATAGAAGAATGTTTTGAATATATGCTTAAAATGGCAAGAGATGTGTTATATGTTGGTGAAATAGTAAACCCTCAAGAGATAGCACAACTTATAAATGCAAGCTTAAGACTTAATGCAGGGGCAGGAGCAACACTCCATAGCAAAACACCCTTTGAAGTTGTAGCCAATTGCAGAAATTTAATGATGAGAACCACCATGTACGATAATTCAATTATTGCTGAAACAGATATTGCTAGAGCCTTAGATCTAATAATTCACTTAGAAAAGCACCCCAATGAAAAAGGCAGGATAATTGTTAAGAACATAGTAGAAGTTGAATATATAGAGAAAAACATTGATACAAAAGTAGTTTTAGAAGGCAGCAAAGAAGAAAAGATAAATAACATATTAAATCTAGCACAACTAGCACTACAAAAGTACCTGCAACCCAAATTATATAGATACAGAGAAATATTTGAATATAAAGCTAATAAAAATATATGGATTTTAAAGAATCTTCCTTCTAATGAATACTTTAAAAAGATAAGTAACTTTGTATTAGAAAAAGAGATACAGGAATTCAAAAATAACCTACAACCAAAAGGATGTGACTTAATATGACCTTTATAAATAACATTTTAACAGGCTATAAACTTCTCTATGAAAAATTTATAAGCAACCTTAGTTGCACAGATTACATATGTATATTATTTACACTAATAGGACTTAATATACTAATCTATCTAGTATTTCAAAAAATACTTGAAAGACATAAGAAAAGAAAATATTTAATAAGAAGAAAAAACTTTAATATAGAAAAATATCTAACAGAAATATTTTCAAAAAATAAATTTATAGAAAAGCTTGTAATAAAAATAGCATATAAAATCAGTATTTATAATACGAAAAACTTTAGGAAAAACAAAGAATACGCTTCAATAATTTTCAGCTTAAGTATTTTAATGCTAAGTATTTCAATGCCAACTATATTAAAAATAGCAGATGATGTTTGGTACGTGGCATTGGTATATTTAATAATACTAATTGCCTTTATATCGTTAACAATTTATTTTTTCAGTATGAAGGCAAAAACCAAATTCACAAATGAATTACCTAAGTGTTTTAGGCTAATCAACTCTAGATATATAGATACAGACGATATTTTAAAAGCCATAGATTTAACCATTGATGATGTAAATAATGCAGTAAAGAGAGAACTAATAAGAATACATGATGCCTTAAAATTTCATTCACAAAAAGAAGTAAAGGATACCTTTGATTTTATAGACAGTATCTATAAAGACAGATATCTGACGATTCTTCTAAACTTAATATATCAAGGATATTACAAAGGAGGAAAAGAAGGAATAAAGGAAGAATTTGAGGAAACTACAGAAGAAATATTAATAGACCTTGAACACCAAAAAGATTTAGCTATGGTTACAAGGGCATTTATTGGACTTAGTCTAACATATCCTATAATTTTATTAGGGGCAAAAAAATTTAATGAAAGAGCACTTGGCAATGAATCAATAATTTTTTACAATACACCCCTTGCAAAGGGGTTTGAAATTTCCATTTACATGTTAATCTTAATACTTATAGGAATTTTATGTTTTGAAGAGAGGGCAGTTTGATGATTTTAGATAAATATTTATACATACTCCCTATAACAATAGCTATTATTACAATAGCCTACTATATGTATGAAAAACAATGGAGATTTAAAATAAGAACCATGAGAGAACTGAAAAAAGAAGGAATAATAAATGTTGCTATAGATACCATAAAAAAATACACAACCCCAAAAAAAGATGGCAAAATATACAACTATTACAAAAAAAGACTTAAGTATACAAAATGGAAGGTGGAAAATTTTTTCTTTACTAAGGTAACTATTATCCTTGCAGTAGTTATATTAATTACTCTAATTAGGATAACCAACATATCGATTTATACAGATAAAATATTTAATGAATATGAATATAAATCTGATTTTATATATTCATACACCAAAGAAAATATAGACAAAATAAAGGGCTTAAAACAAGAAATAAAATATCTAAGATTAATACTTAATGACATGTCAAAAAAAGAATTTAAAAAAAACAATAAAGAAAGTATTGAAGGGAAAATATTACATATTATGAGTAAAAACAAAGAAAAACTAGAAATCAATGCAGAAATAGCAGCAAATAAAATATACTTTAGACTTAAAGATTATTATGAAATTAGAGAAAATAACTACATTTTATATTTTATAATTACATGTACAATTTACTTTATTCCAGATGTAATCCTTAGTATATATAACATATTTGTAAAGAATGAAGCAAAAAGAGAACTATATTTTCTAAAAAAACTAATGATAGTAAATGGTAGCGTCAAACCCATATCATATCTAGAAATTCTAGAAATTCTTATAGAAAAATCAAAGTACTATAAAAAAATGCTTATGGAAATTAGAAACCTAAATTTAAGAAATACGATAGATAATATAGATATTTACAAAAAACATATAAGGATAGATGAAGATTTAGAAGGAAAACTTTTTTTAGAAAAATTAAATCAAGCCAATAATGTAGACCTTGACCAAGCAATTAACTCCCTAAAAATTGATTTTAAAATACAAAGAAAACAAAAAAACAGGCAGGTTAGGAAGCAAGTTGAAATCATTGAATTAACTGGAATAGCAGGATCTATCATAATATTCACATTAATGACAATATATATGCTATTGATTTGGATGAAAATGTACAATTTAAGCGAAATACTTTAGAAATTAGGGTGGTTAAAATGAAACAAATAGTTATAAATACACTTTTTAGCTGTGTGATATTAGGGCTTGTAATAATAGGTATTGAACTATACCGAACTAATATGACTATTCTTACAAATGCAGTAGATGCTACCGATGATACAGAAAAAATTGCTGAAACAGATATTTTAAACTTAAATAAAGATGAAGTTACAGGAGGTGATGTGATATCAAGCATTAGATATTTTAAGGATTATAGCAATGTAACTATAAGAGTAGAAAAAAAAGGAGGTAGCACTAAAAATTATACAACACAAACCTATAAAGAAGAAATTTTCCCAATTAACTACGAAAGCATTTTTGATTCTCTAATTGAATATCAAGGAGAAAAAATCAAAAAAATTACTTATACAGAAAAATAATGTAAATATGAAAGGATGATAAAGCTATGAGAGATGTTGTTATTTTTATACTATTCTTAGTTTTAGCACTAGGGCTATTTAGCTATGCTGTATTAGGTCAAGCTGCAGGAGCTAGAGAAATGAGTGCCAAATCAGAAATCGAAATGAACAAAGTAAGTATGCTTATAGATGACGTTGAAACAGTAACAGGAAATACCGTTAAAAGCTACTATAACAGAGCTTTAAATGATGACGATTTAACAGTTGATATTGATGATGAAGATGGAGATAAATTAGAAATAGATGAAGTTGTAGACGGTGCAATGTTCAAAATGAAAAAAACTTATAATGAAGATGGAGTACTTAGCAGAGTCGACTTTGATAGAATTGACATGAGCAGCAATTAAAAAATTTTTTTAATCCCCACCCCTTTTTTAGAGGTGGGGAAAAGATTGTTTTTCAAATTAAAAAAGTTGAATGGAGAGTAGAACTATCATGCTAGGTAGGACAATAGCAAATCTATTAATTATAACAATGATACCATTTATAATAATTTTATTTTCCACATACTACATGCATGTACATATAAGTGAAAGAATAAATGAGATAAATTACAACATAATAGAAGTTGTAGCAACCTCGGGAGAATTTACCAATGAAACCTACAATACCCTTAAGGACAGTATAAATAGATATGGGGATTACAAAATAAAGATAAGATACGATAAAAAGATAAAACCTGGAATATATGATACCTATTTTGATAAAGCAGATATAATTGACCAAAAGTTTAAAATAGGAGATAAAATAACTATATATTTAGAAGATAAAAAGCTTTCATTATTTGGAAGACTAATCAATGCTTTCTTCTTAGGATTTAGACCAGAAAACTATATAGATGTACACATAAAATCTATTAAATCATGTGTTGTGGTTAATAATCCGTCAGTTAATTAATTCCAAGGAGATTGGTACTATGGGAGAAATAAAGTTTTTAATTATATCTCTAACTCTGACAGTATTTTTAAGTATACCTACAATTATGATGATATCCAATAATCAAAATAACTATGGAATAAAACAAAATCTAAACCTCGCATCTAAAGTAATAGCTGATTCTATTGATAAAAACCTACCTAATATAGGGAATTTAGCAAAAGGAGATGAAAAGAATACCTATTTAGATATAGGAATTGATAAAAAAAGATTACTTGAAGAATTTTATAATGTCCTATATATGAATACAAAGGATAAACTAAAATTTCATAAAATAAAGGACTCTATAAAAATGAAATTTGTGGTATACCATGACAAATTCTTTATAGCCAATAATGATGATAATTGGAGCCAACCTTTCTTTTTCACAAAGAAGGTTGGGAATACAATAGTCTACTTAAATATTAAAAACGATATGGCTTACTATTATGACTTTATAGGGAATAAAATATATAAGCCTATTTCTAACTTTTCTATAACTAAAAAAGAAAAAAACCAAATTATTATAGATAAAATTAATTCAAAGATTGCACAAATCACTTCAGAAAAAAACCTCAGAAAAGGATTAGGCATTAGAATACTAAATCCTGAGGATAGTGATAGCAAAATAAAAAATCACTATTTTAATGTCTTAGAAGGTGTGACATTCTTTGTGGTATATGCAAAAAATAGATTATTTACATCAAACAAATATGAATTCAACTATAAAAACTATAATGTAGCAGGATATACAGTCAAAGATTTGAGTCAAGAGTGACGATTTTTTTGACCCTTTTTTTGTGTTCTGGGTATGTGTAGTAATTAGGTAATAACTAAAAAACAATAATAAAAACACAAAAAAATCAAGCATTTACAAATTTCTACACAATTTTTACAAAAAATGTATTATATTTATTAGTATATAAGCTTTATATAAATAATAAAACCAAAAAAAGTTCAGGAAAGGAAGATTTTTTATGAAAAAAATAATATCAATGCTAATCACTATAACCCTAATAGCAGCAAGTATAGCCTTTGT
>NZ_FRAG01000102.1 GCF_900142245.1 Paramaledivibacter caminithermalis DSM 15212
GCTAGATTGAGTTCTAGACCATTAGCATGGAGTATAGTAGGTGCTGATCAAATGGCACGACTAAGAGTACATCGTGCCAATGGTGGGAAAGTATATGAAACAATGATAAAAAAGAGAAAAGAAAAGCAGAAAGAAAAAAGAATCGAGAAGTTAGATAAAAGAGTTGTAAAAAGAAAATTAAATAAAAAAGTAGAAGAAAAAATTGATAATATAACTGTTTTGAATATTGGGAAAAGAACTTGGGCTAGTGAATTACTCAAGTCTGTTCGTGGTGCTTAATTTCATCAGAACATAAGAATTTTTTTTAAATTTTTTTCCTACAGTATCTTGACACTATCATGCAGAAAGAAATATTTTATAATATTTTAAAAATATATTATAATAGATATAAGTTTAAAATAGCCACAACGGAAGACTTCTTGAATGTTTGTGAGGAAGTTACGGTAGATGAGCTAGACGATTATTTCAAAAAGTGGTTAGAATAGCTATGGTAATAAAGTATAGTACCATAAAAATAAAAAGGTGGAGTTTTATGGAAGTTAAAATAGATTATAAAGTAAAAGAATATCTGGAGAATAAAAACAAAAATACATTAAAAATAGATACTAGAGCAACAGGATGCTGAGTTAGAATACCAACTCCATACGTGACTATGGATTATCCACACAATGAAGATGATTATTTGAAGTTTAAAGATGATGGAATTAAAGTTTTTGTAAAAAAGGGTATTAAGGCTAAAAACAATGTATTGACCATAAGTGTTTCGGGCTTTTTATTTTTTAAAAACTTAGAAGTATATGGAATAGATATAAATGTTTTTTGATATTCTACAAGATACGATTATATAAATATTAAAATAATGAATAATCAAACTGATATTTCACAATAATACCATATATGTAATAATATTATATTTGCATTAAATGATTTTTTATGGTATCATATTCCTTGCTGATAGTTATTTAATTAATTTTAAATGTGCACCTGTAGCTCAGCAGGATAGAGCAGTGGTTTCCTAAACCACGTGCCGGGGGTTCAAATCCTCTCAGGTGCACCATTTTATTATATAAAATTTTTATTATTAAGAGAAAAATTATAAGAGACAAAGGATTAGTAAGTATTTGAAATAAATTTCGGAGAAAATAATGAACACTTTTACATTTTTCTTAAAATTTATTAAACCTTGAAATTGTTTACCTCTAAATCTAAAAGAAAATCATATGGCATTTAATTTTGTCTAAATAAAGGTGTAAGATGAAAGAATTTTTTATGGAGGAAGCCTTGAAAGAGGCAAAAAAGGCCTTCGATATTAAAGAAATTCCAATTGGAGCAGTAATTGTCAGACATAATGAGATTATTGCCAGAGGACACAATCTAAGAGAGAGTACTAAAGATCCCACTGCACATGCAGAAATTATTGCTATTAGAAGAGCTTCAGAGGCCTTAGGTGGCTGGAGGTTGACAAATTGTGATTTGTATGTTACCATAGAACCCTGCCCTATGTGTGCTGGAGCTATAGTCATGGCTAGAATTAGCAGGCTTTTTATTGGTTCTATGGACCCTAAGGGTGGAGCAGCTGGTTCCTTATACAATATAGTCGATGATAGTAGACTTAATCATAGAACTGAAATTATATATAATGTCTTGAGTGATAAGTGTTCAGGTATTATGAAGGAATTTTTTAAAAAGTTAAGAGAAAGATAGATATGGAGAGATGTCCGAGTTGGCTAAGGGGCACGCCTGGAAAGCGTGTAAGGCCGTAAGGCCCCGCGGGTTCGAGTCCCGCTCTCTCCGCCAGTTAATGCAATTACTTTTTCTTTATATTTATAAAAGTAATTGTTCATTAAAAAGTTTATAAAGTTTGTCGTGCTAGATGGGGAGGTAGCGGTGCCCTGTAACCTGCAACCCGCTGTAGCAGGATTGAATTCCTGTTGGAGGCATGATGTTTGTAGAGCCTGCCCTAAATAAGTGGTGAGGATAATTGGGTCCTACGCAACGGGAACTTATGAACCCCGCCAGGTCCGGAAGGAAGCAACGGTAAGTAAGACCTCTCGTGTGCCGTAGGGGTGCCTGGTTTGAGCTAACTGTTTAGGTTACGTCTATGTCATTATGTCGATGACAGGTGCACGACTACATAGTAATTTCATGGTATTTGATAAGGGTAAATAGGTTATATTTTAATGTATAAGCATGTGGTTTAAATCACATGCTTTTTTATGATATAATTAAAGGACATTAATTAACTAAAGGTGATGAAATAAATGGGCTATATAGCGTTGTATCGAAAGTGGAGACCAACAGTTTTTGAAGAAGTGGTTGGTCAGAGTCATATTACCATGACTCTAAAAAATCAAATTAAGAATGATAATATTGCCCATGCGTATCTTTTTTGTGGGACTAGGGGTACAGGAAAGACTTCTACAGCTAAAATTTTTGCAAGGGCGATAAATTGTCCTTCGCCTAGGGACTTTAATCCATGTAATGAATGTGAGATTTGTAAAGGTATACTCAATGAAAGCATAATGGATGTTATTGAAATAGATGCAGCATCTAATAATGGAGTTGACAACATAAGAGAGCTTAGAGAAAACGTGAAATATCCCCCAGCTAAGGCTAAATTCAAGGTATATATTATTGATGAGGTACATATGCTGTCACAAGGTGCATTTAATGCATTACTAAAGACCTTGGAAGAACCTCCAAGCTATGTAATATTTGTGTTAGCTACCACGGAACCCCAGAAAATACCTTCGACTATTCTCTCGAGATGTCAAAGATTTGATTTTAAAAGAGTAATTTCTGATGAGATTTTTAAGAGATTAAAGCATATATGTACTCAGATGAAAGTTGAGGTTGAAGATGAGGCCCTTAAGCTTATAGTAAGAAATTCAGATGGGGCTGTAAGGGATTCTCTCAGTATACTTGATCAATGCATATCATTTTCTGAAGGTAGCCTAACCTATGAAAAAGTTATAGAGACTTTGGGGATAGTTACTGATGAATTCCTTTTCAAGTTGACTGATGCAATATATGATGAAAATTCAAAAAAAGCAATTCAGTTAATAGATGAGTTGATTAATAGTGGCAAAGATATCAATCAATTTATAAAGGACCTTATAAATCATTTTAGAAATTTGATGATGACTAAGATGACTGAAAGCTTAGAAGAAGTAATTGATATGTCGAAAGAGAATATTGAAAGACTGAGGGTTCAAGGTAAAAATTTTGAGTTGAATACAATAATGAGAGCAATAGATGTATTATCTAGAGCAGAGACAGAAATAAAGTGGTCTAGCCAGCCAAGGATTTTGCTGGAATTAGCTATAGTTAAGCTCATACAGCCTGGGATGGACGAATCTATTGAGGCGTTGTTGGATAGGGTAAGTAAATTAGAAAATAAGCTTTATAATTTAAAGATTGGAAAAGCTAAAGAAAAATATACTTCTTTTATAGAAAAAAATGGTGATTTAGAAATTACTAATAAAGATGTAGAAATCCCTAATAAAAAAGAAGATATTAATTCAAGTATAAGAAGTGAAAAAAAGTTTAAAGAAGATATTGTTAAAGATAATATAGATGAAAATAATACTATCTGCCATAGTAGCAATGTAAATTTTAAAGAGATTAGAGCTAAATGGGATACTATTTTAAAAGAAATTAAGAAAAGAAAAGTTACTATACATGCTTTTTTGATGGAAGGAAAACCTATAAAGACTAAGGGTAATCAACTTATAATAGCCTTTAAAGACGGCTTTGGATTTCATAGGGATGCTACCAGCAAAAAAGGTAATAGTAATTTTATAGAAGCAGCCATATTAGAAATAACAGGTCAAAGGGTAAGATTAAAATGTGTTATGGAGGATGAATTAAATGATTTTTCTAATGGATCTGATGAAATAGTAGAGGATTCTAATGAAAGTGAAAAGGAAAAAGAAATTAATATGGTAAAGGAGTATTTTTTAGATTTTGAGGATAAATTAGAAATAATAGAATGAGATTAAATGATTGAGGAAATTACATAATACATTTAAAAAATTTTGGAGTATAAAATGTAGTAGAGAGAGTTAAGAAAGCTATCTCCATATTGTATTTCGAAATTATTAGTGTTAATTATGTAAGTTTCTCGATTAAAAATGTTGTATACTATAAACTTAAATTATTTGTGAAGCATAAAGAATTCAAGATTAATAGAAGTCTATGGTCTTGAATATGTTATAATAAAAAAACAATATATACTGGAGGTATTATAATGGCAAAGGGAAGAAGAATGGGCATGCCTGGAAATATGAATAATATGTTAAAACAAGTACAAAAAATGCAAAAGCAAATGCAAGAAGTGCAATCTAAGGTTGAAGAAAGCGAATTAGAGGTGACTGCTGGTGGAGGAGCTATTACAGTTAAGGTAAATGGAAAAAGAGAATTATTAGATATTGAAATAAAACCTGAAGTAGTAGATCCTGATGATGTAGAAATGCTCCAAGATTTAATAGTAGCTGCTGTAAATGAGGCAATAAGAAAGGCTGACGAGATGGTAGCTAAGGAAATGGGCAAAATTACAGGTGGAATGAATATACCAGGGTTATTTTAAATATGGGCGAGTCACTAGACTCGCCTCATATTGTTGACAAAGTCAATCAGATGACAGGCTTTTGAGCTATAATATTGATACAGATTTTAGTCTCACATATGGAGGTGAATATATGTCAAATTATGCACCACCTGTAGCAAGACTTATTGAGGAGTTTTCTAAATTGCCTGGAATAGGTAGAAAAACTGCCCAAAGATTAGCTTTTCATATATTAAATACTAGAGAAGATTATGCTGTGAATTTGGCACAGGCAATAGTAGATGCGAAAAGAAAGACTAAGTATTGTTCAGTATGTTCTAATATCACTGATATAGATCCTTGTAGTATATGTACAAATCCTAAAAGAGATAAAAGGATTATTTGCATAGTAGAGGACCCTAGGGATGTTGTAGCCATGGAAAGAATAAAAGAATATGATGGACTTTACCATGTTTTGCATGGAGCAATATCTCCCATGGAAGGAATAGGTCCAGAGGATATAAAGATAAAGGAGCTTATTATGAGGCTTCAAAAGGACGATGTAGATGAAATAATACTTGCTACTAATCCTAATATTGAAGGCGAAGCAACCGCAATGTATATTTCAAAACTAGTTAAACCCATAGGGATAAAGGTAACTAGAATAGCCCATGGTGTACCCGTTGGAGGAGACTTGGAATATGCTGACGAAGTAACTCTAGCGAAGGCCTTGGAAGGAAGACGTGAGCTGTAAAACAATGATATAATTGTATAAACAATTTAAAGTCCTATCAAAAAGAAAAAACAGCAAGAAAGTTATATAACTGAAAACAAAGTTTTATCAAAAACATGCTCTTAAAGAATCAAAGATATCTTTAAGACCATGTTTTTTCTTTTTTACCCCTTATTCCTTACCACTTAACCCTAATCCCTAAACATCAGTGAAATCAATGGATAGAGAAGATTAAATGGAAAAGAAAACAGAAAGAAAAATGGACAAATTGTTTCCTTATAACTTGATCCTTAAACCTTATTCATGATACAACTCTATTTTCGTTTTAAGGTCTAAGGACTAAGGGAAAAGCCAAAAAATACTGAAAAACATGGTCGATAATGAAAAATGGATAAAAAATGGACAGAAAAGACGAATGGGAAAAAGAGTGGGGTTGGGGGAAAATCGTGAAAAATTTTAAAATACATGATGATAAAAGTTTATTTGATGGACATAATAATTGTCAAAAAAAAATAAACTTTTTTCATTTTGCAAATGTTTAAAATGAAGTAAATAAAGTAGTTGCATAGAACATGGTTTAATAGTAAGCGTCAATTCTTCCCCACGTATCAATAACGTAATAGTCATGGTATAATCTCCACAAGGAGGTTTGAGAATGAGTAATAATGATAGATTAATATGGGAAAAACGAATCAAAGAATATAAGGATAGTGGGCTATCAGGAACACAGTGGTGTAGAGAGAATAATCTTAGCTATCATCCATTCAAATATTGGCATTATAAAATAAGCGATAAATTAAGAAATAAAGAGCATTTGAAACAAAGTAGAGAGAGGATAGCTGTTACTACTGATGCAAACAGTAGTAATAGTTTTGAACATAGT
>NZ_FRAG01000101.1 GCF_900142245.1 Paramaledivibacter caminithermalis DSM 15212
TAGGAGCAGGAACCTGCTGTTATGTTATATACCATCAGCCTAAGTTTCCTGAGAAGCTGAGGAGGTAAAAGGTATTATAACAAATTATAAATTTTAATATTATAAAGGTGCTAAGTTTTTAGATTGTAGCTGTTAGAAGAAAGGAGGCGATAAGGAATGAATGAGATAAGAGCTCCAAACAAGAAAATATTTACTATGAAAAGATAGAGAGTTTTTATAACGGTAAATGAAACATAAAAATAATTCAATTATTTTAAAGAATTATAATTGTAGTAATGGTTTTTTAGTAATGAACGATTTATAAAAAATAAAAGTGATTTAAGTAAAGATTATAAAGAAGTAGATAGGATAATTAAATTAAGACAAGTAAGGGGATAATTTAAGCTCCTTTTAGTATTTGTAAACTAATAATGTAATGAAAGGGTGTTAATATTATGAAAAAACCTATTATTGGGATTTTATGTATTACTCTTTTGATTGTAAGTTCTTTAACAGTAAATGCAGAGCCTACACATGATAAAATTAATAAATCAATGCATGTTGAAATTTCAAAAGATGGCAAGGATAGAGTAATAACCTCATCTAATAAAGTAACAGATAAAATCAAGTTTGAAGCGGAAGTTAATGAATTTTTAGGTCAAGAAGTAATGTCACTTGCAACAACTATAAATTTAAAAGACTCTGATAGATATGATTACAATGGTAGTTATTGCCAAAGTGAATTTGATTCTGATGTTACATATTCAGTAATAACTGATCTAAGAGTAAATGGAACATCTAAAGCAAAATGGATGGGAAGCAATCCAGTAAATTGTGATAATATAAAGCTTGAGGATAGTTTCACTATTACAGGTGTAGCAGTATCAATAACTCTTGGAAGTGACTGGAGTGTAACTGGTGGGCTTACATCTAAAACAGGAACATGGTCAAAAGATTACGATGACGAATGGATAATAACTCATAATTATAGTAACTTAGACTTTAATGGTTATGAACTCTATATAAAGCAAAAAGCTAGAGGATATTATACATTTGGCACAACAACTCATGACACATCTGCTGTTGACTCAACTTTATTGTAAAGTAATTAAATAATTCATAAATTCAGATAGATTGGTATTAATTACCTTTCTATCTGAATAGTATATTGCGATAGTTTTGTCTTTTTCTTATAACCGTTAATGTTGATGGTTTCTTTAAACATAATGAAATTACTAATTTCAGTACTTTTAGGAAAAATGCAAACTTTTGGATATTAAATGTTTATAAATACTAATTAATAATATATAATCTACACAATTAGAAGGAGTAAAATAATGCTTAAAAAGAAGAATTTATTTACTATTATTATTATCTTATTTTTTATATTTTTAATTTTTAATTTAACATATAAAAAAGATACAAAAAAAAATAAGGATGTAGCCACAATAGTATATAATGGAAACAAAGATTATACATTGTTAAAAGAAATGCATACTGAAAATGATAAATATACATTTTTTAGTTTTGATACAATATATGATATTTTTAATAACAATATCCATTATTATAATGTAGCATGGCTATTCAGTATGAAGGATATCTGTGACATTGATTATCCAAAAGAGTTAATTAATGCCGCAAGGCTAAATATAGAGCAAGTAAATGATATAAAACTACAAGATAAGAATTTGTTTAATATTTTAAATATGGTACAAATTGAGAAAAAAGTGTTTAACGAAGTGAAAAACAAAGAATATTACATTAATAAGTTATTAGAGAGATACATATCAGATGAAGGATTATTTTATATTAAAAATAGGGATGAAGATCAAGACTCTAAAATTATAGCAACAAATATTGCGTTACAAATTTTTGACTATATAGGATACTTGCCAGAAGATTTATTATATGATATTGAGCACTCTATGATAAATCTTTTTTTAAACGATAAAAATTTTACTTTTAAAAAAGAACAATTAAAAAAGAATGTATTTGATCGAGGATTAATAATAATAGATAATTTGAGAATTTTAGATAAATATTCAATTAAAGATATAAAAAAAGATATTTATAAAAGAAAGAAATGGATACTTTTCTGGTATGAAGAATTTAATAATTATATTAATCAAGAAAATATTACTAATTTAATAGGCAATTTAGGCATAATTAATTTTTACAATATTTTTAGCTATCTTAATATAAACTATAAATTCAATGAAAATTTTATTAAGCAATATGAAGATATTGATTTAATTAGGAAAAGTTTTTTATCAAATCCTCAAGCTACATATCAAATGTTAAAAATATTTAAAATATATGATAAAAAAATTTCAAACGAAATAGTAAATATAATAGAAGATAATATGGAATATGTGTTCTATGAAAATCAACCATCAACAAATATTCTTAATATGTATTATGGGATAAAACTCTCAAACATCTTAAAGTTTGAATATAATAAAGAGAAAGCTTTAGCGTATATTAAAAATTATTTAAAAGTAAATGGTGGATCCATGATAGATATATATTATATTTACTTAATATACAATGACATGGAATGTAAAAATTTTGAATATGAGAATCTGGTTAAAGATGCATTATCTAATACTTTAGAAACTATGGATTTAAACGATATTAATTTTTTCGATGCTTATTGCGTAATATATTTTAATAAAATATATAATTTTCAGCTATCGAATAAATATGACAGACTTATTGAAAGACTCAATTATGGCTATATTACTACGAAAATAAAAAGTATAAATAATGAAAAAGATTTTTATTATATTGTGTTATTAGCTGATATGTTGAATATTAAAATAGAAAGTGAATTACTAACTAAAAGTATTTTTGAATTTTATGATATAGAAGGGTGTTTTGTAATAAGTAAAGATAATAGGGTAGGTAATATATATTCTACTTATAGGATGCTCAATTTATTAGATAAATTTAAAATTAAAATTTCCAAAGAACAAAAAGAAAACATAGATAGTTATTTGAAAAGATTAAAAGGAATAAATGGAGGATATTTTATTATGGTTGATAATAGTGATGATAAATATATAGAAAACTATAAAACTAATTTTACAATACAAAGTTTCTATTGTGGAATATATTCGAGTAACATTTTAAACAATATTCTTATTAAGGGTACTCGATAAATGCAATATTTATATAGTTACGTTTAAATGTTAGAGGAGGAGATGTTTGTTGAATTTATTAAAGCCAGTTCTCTTAGGTTTAGTAGTTTTTATAATAGGATTTATAATAACGGGTGTATTAGCCATATCTAATGCTGAAGAAGGGATAGCAATTTCATTATTGTTTTTGTCAGGCGTAATTGCTTCTTGTACGTATATAATAATAAGAACTAAATAGAATAAAAAGGGGTCAGACCCTCGGTTTGATATATAGATATTTTAGATAGGAAATAAATCTTTTGATAGGATTTATTTCCTATTTTTTATACATTGAAATAAATGCAAAATAAAGGAAAGGATTTTGGGTAAGTATGTAGTAATTATAATTAAAGGAATTTTATTAAAAAATTGCTTGGAGGGATACCTATGAAGTTAACTATAGCAGTTTGTGATGATGAATCAACAATAGTAGAGATAGTAACTTCACATATAAAGTCACAAGATAACAATTATGAAGTAAAAATAATAGAAGCTTTAAGTGGAGAAGAATTATTAGAGAAAATAGAAAACAAAAAAATAGATGTAGCATTTTTAGATATAGAGATGGAAGGTATAGATGGAATAGAATTGGGAAAAGAAATAAGAAAAAAATACAAAGACTGTATTATAGTATTTATAACTGGATTTAAAGCCCGTGCCCTTGAAGCCTTTGATATAAATGCATTTCAATATATTTTGAAACCGATTACCCAAGAAAGATTTTCAAAGTGTATAAATGACATAAATTTAAGGCTTGAAGAGAAAATAGCATTTAAAGAAAAAAACAGTATCTTTATTATTAATAACAAAAAAAGTGTAGTTAAGGTAAAGTACAAAGATATATTTTATTTTGAAAAATTATTAAATAAGATAAAGGTGTATACTTCAGAGGGTGATTATGAATATTATGGAACTCTTAAGGAATTAAAGAAAGAATTAGATATGGAAAAAAGTTTTATACAATGTCATCAAGGCTATATAGTCAATATGTCAAAGATTTATAAGTTGAAGGATAAACAAATATATATGAGGGATATAAAAGGATACGTTCCTGTCAGTAGAAAATATAAAACAGAGATTAAAAAAATTTTAGAAGAAAATTTGTTTAAGTAAGCATGGTGAGAATATGAATAATTGGTTAATAATAAACTATATATTTGCCATATTAGATGTTGCTTTAATGTTCTATTTTACAGATAAATTCTTAACAAGAAGAAAAGTAAATAATAAACAAATACTTATAATAATACTCCTACAGATAGGAATAAATTATTATATTAATCATGAACTAGGAACTGCAAATTTGTTGGGTTTAGTAATAATGGTATTCACTACAGCAATTCTTTTTAATAAGATATTTAAAGAAAGGTTCATATACATAGGTTTATTTATTACATTAGGAATAGTATTAAGCTCTATAGTTGAAATGTTGGTAACAATTTTAATAATGTTTATTACAAATAAGGATTCTACGATTTTTTTTACTAATAATATATGTAGAATATCAGGTGCAATTACATCAAAAATAATTCTATATTTGCTTATTAAACAGTTAGGGCAGAAAATAAAATATAAAATAGCAAATTACTTTAAAAAAACACAAATATATCAATTACTGTTTGTACTAGTACTAAATATAATAGTTATTTTTTCAGCAATTTATTTTTATAAGAATACTAATGTAATCAGGGGAAATGAAAAAAGACACATAGCCATATTATCAGTAGGTATTATAATGTTTACCATAGCAATACTAGAAATTACAAAGAAAATAATGGAATATGCTGTAAAGGAAATAGAGTGGAATTTAAAGGAAAGAGAGTACAAAAGACAGACTTTTTACATGAAAAATATGGATGACATGTTTAAGAATATAAGGGCTCAAAGGCACGACTTTAATCATCATATCGGGTGCATATATGGGCTGATTAACATGGAGGAATTTGAAAAAATTAAAGAATATATCGAAAAATTAACTAAAGAAACTGCTGAATATAATGAAATAATAAATGTAGGTAATCCTATTCTTGCATCATTATTAAATACAAAAATTACAAAGGCAAAAAAGAAAAAGATAAAAGTAGATATAGACATAGATATAAACACAAATATATCAATTGAATGTATAGATATATCAATTATAATAGGAAATCTTTTAGACAATGCTATAGAAGCATGTGAGAAGGTAGAAGAAGATAATAGATACATAGAAGTAAATATTTATACTAAAATGAATAATTTAATAATAAAAGTAGCAAATAGTAAACTTTCAGAAATAGAATTAGAGAGGAAAATAAATAATGAAGGGTTTACAACAAAATCAGATGCTGAAAATCATGGATTTGGCTTAACAAATATAAAGCAAACTGTAGAAAAATATAGAGGAATAATAAAAATAGAAGATGAATCAAATATCTTTAAAATAAATATTGCTATACCAATTGAAGATACCCTATAAAGAAAATGTGACTTGAGGACTGACACATCTGACACACACTTTTTTTAGTGTGTTTGGATGTCTGTCTGAGATCATTGAGAAAGTAGCGGCGCCATGGGGACTGTCCATACGTCTGACTGATAAGGACAGTGCCCGCAGGGAAAACGGAGAGACTGTCCCCGTGGCAAAGCGGAGATTTAAATCCAAATTACATAACACCAAAAAGGACTCCCCAAAAAGAGTTGTTTTTACTTTTTTGAAAATATACATACCAAATATCACGTTTCAGCTACCACTTTTATAAAAAACATTGAAAAAACTTTATAAATAAATAAAATAAAAGACAAATATGGAATTAAATGGTGAAAAATATGATTGATAAAATATGTAGAACAATAACTCAAAAGCTAGTTAAAAATAACATAATTAAATCTGAAGATCATGATATTTACATGTATGGTTTACAGCTATTTATTGTAAGCATATTTAAGGGTATAGGTATATTTGCTATAGCCTATGGATTAGGACGGATAAAGGAAGCAGCGATATTCATAATAACCTTTGGTATCTTAAGAATAAACGCAGGGGGATACCACTGTAGTACTTATTTTAGATGTTTTATAGTAACTATATTAACTATGACAA
>NZ_FRAG01000099.1 GCF_900142245.1 Paramaledivibacter caminithermalis DSM 15212
TTGCATGTGTTAAGCACGCCGCCAGCGTTCATCCTGAGCCAGGATCAAACTCTTAAATAGAATCTTTAGGGTTTGACCTTTTTGGTCAGTTTGAATGTTGGCTTTATAAATAAATGTGATATGTTTCAATGTTGTATGTTTAAATGTTTCAAAGTAATTCTTTTAGGTCCCTCAACCCTCAAGACCTCCCCTGTTAACATTCAACATTCAACATTTAACATTTAACATTTAACATTTAACATTTCTCATCTTAAAATTTAAAAACCCAACATGTTTCTTATCCTTACACTGTTCAGTTTTCAATGTCCAAGGTTTTTGTCACTCGTTTCAGCGACAAGTAGTATTTTATCAAATATATTTGGGATTGTCAACACTTTTTTTGTTTTTTTATTTGACTCCAAATTCCCTCACATTGCTGTCCTTTATTAGCGACAATTAGCAGTGTATCATATTGAAGTGTTGATGTCAAATGGTAATATATTGTAAATAACATTATTTTATAGCTTTGTAAGCATATTTATTATATCTCAATGTTAGCTATTTTATTCATAAGTTATAAAAAAATATATATTTATGATTATATAAATGCTTAAGGAAATGGTTATAACCATTTCCTATAATTGTAATTTAACTTTTATTCATTTTTATAATATAGATATTCCAGTAAAAGAGTTACCTTATACACATCAAAAATCCCCAAAAACTTCGAATATTTTGATATGTATAAATTAAGTTTTACTATTGAAAATCTATATATAAACAACACTTACCTTCAAAATTAATCAATATTTAAGTATTTTTATTTGCTTGGTATATTTACTTTCCCTTTGATTTCGTTAATCGACCTATATCCCTTACATATTAAATGTTCTTCTATACCTTTAAGAACTTCTATAGAAAGGGTTGGATCTATCAAGTTACCTGTTCCAATAGATATTGCAGTAGCTCCAGCTAAGAAAAATTCAATAGCATCCTTATAATCCATTATACCACCCATGCCAATAACTGGTATTGTAACAGTATTAAATACTTCATATACCATTCTTACAGCTACTGGTTTAATAGCTGGTCCAGAAAGTCCTCCCATACCCCTGGCAAGGATAGTCTCCTCTCTATCAATATTTATAGCCATTCCTATCAAGGTATTAATAAGGGATAAACAATCAGCACCTGCTTTTTCTGCAGCTAGTGATATTTCCTTTATATCAGTTACATTTGGGCTAAGCTTTACAATTAAATGCTTATCCGAATTTTCTCTAACCTTTTTTGTAACCTTATAGACCATATCTGCATCCCTTCCAAAGGATACTCCACCTTCCTTTACATTGGGACATGAGATATTAAGCTCCAGGGAATCAACTGAGGTTTTAGAAAGCATATCAGCAATTCTACAATATTCTTCTATAGTATTACCATTTATATTTGCTATTACCTTTGTGTCATATTGCTTTAGAAAGGGAAGCTCATTTTTAATAAAATACCTAACCCCAGGATTTTGTAATCCAACACTATTAAGCATTCCCATTGGTGTTTCTGCTACTCTAGGCACAGGATTTCCCTTTCTTTCTTCTAGGGTTAATCCCTTAACCATTATGCCTCCTAAATTATTTAAATCTATATAATCAATAAATTCTCTACCAAAACCAAAGGTTCCTGATGCAACTGTTACGGGATTCTTCAGTTTTAATCCATTTAAATCTACGCTTAAATCTACATTATTCATCGAATATCACCTCTTTACCATAAAAAACTGGTCCCTCTTTACAAGTTCTTACATACTTCCAATCATCATTACCTTTCTTAGTTTTACATGTACATACTAAGCATGCACCAATACCGCATGCCATTCTTTCTTCCAACAATAGCTGTACAACAATATCTTTTTCTTTGCATATTTCATTCACACTTTTTAACATTGGCTCAGGACCACATGCAAAAACTTCATCATATTTAGTTTCTTTTAGTTCTTTTTCAAGGGGCTTTGTAACATAGCCTTTATAGTCAAAGCCTTCTTTTTCTGAAACAACTATTATATCCTTTGTATATTTTTTAAATTCTTCTACAATAAAGGGTTCATCTCTATATCCTAATATTACCTTTATATTTACATCACTTTTACTGGATAGTGTCTTCGTTAACTCCAGTAAAGGAGCAACACCGATTCCACCTCCAACAACTAAAACGTTACCTTTTTCTATATTCATATTAAAGGTATTTCCTAATGGTCCTAGTATATCAATAAATTCTCCCTTTTCTCTATTACATAAAAATTCTGTTCCCTTACCAACCTTATTTACATAAATTGTCATACTGTCTTTATCTGCCAATCCTATACTAATAGGCCTTCTCAGAAGTGGAAAATCTCCTTCTCCACACTTAATATTTAGGAATTGTCCTGCCATTATTTCAAAGTCTTCACTTGGTTTTTTTATTTTAATTCTATATATATTATCTGCTATCTTTTCATTTTCGAGAATCTCACAAAGATTTTTTTTCTTCAAAGTCTATACCTCCTTACCAGTATTTTTTGTCGTGTTTTTCTAATGTAGTATTTATATCATCCCTCATTGTAATAGCTGCATCTCTTGCTGCTTTACCATAACTCTCCTCTGTCCATTTTTCTTCTTTTTTATATGCATATAAAATTCCCCTTGAAGAATTCACTACAGCCCCAAGTCCATCTTTATTGAAGCAAGGAACTACATCGTCGGCAGTTCCACCTTGAGCTCCATATCCTGGTACAAGGAAGTATGAGCTTGGCATTAATTCTCTAAGCCTTTTAGCCTCCTCTGGGTAAGTTGCTCCAACTACTGCTCCTATAGAAGAATAATTAAATTTACCAATATATTGATCACTCCAGTTGTTCACCATTTCAGCTACCTTTTCATATATTTTCTTTCCTTCTACCTCTAAATCCTGAAGCTGACTTGAAGAAGGATTTGATGTCTTAACTAAGACAAACATTCCTTTTTCATATTCTTCAATATCCTCTACAAATTCCTTTAAGCAATCATCGCCTAAATAAGGATTTACAGTTATTGAATCAGAATAGAAAGCTTGTAAATACTCTCCTCCTACTTCTGTCTTGCCTAAATGTGCCTTGGAATATGCTTTAGAGGTTGAACCAATATCTCCTCTTTTTATATCACCTATTATAAGCAGTCCCTTTTTAGAAGCATGCCTACAAGTTTCATCATAGGCTTTTAATCCCTCTATTCCATATTGCTCATAAAATGCTATCTGAGGCTTTACTGCCACAGCTATATCACAAACATTATCTATAATTTCTTTATTAAACTCTAATATTGACTCTGCTGCTGCCTTAAAGGTTTTACCATGCTTTTTAAAGTATTTATCTTTAACTATACTTGGTATAAGCTCTAGCCTTGGGTCAAGTCCTACAACCACCGAGCTCTTTTTTTCTTTGATACTTTCAATAAGCTTATTTATGAACATATTATTTTATCCTCCTTGTATACTATTTTCCCATTCATTATGGTATAAATTGGCTTACCCATTACTTTATATCCATTAAAGGGTGTATTTTTACCCTTTGAATAAAATTTATCAGAATCTATAATATATTCTTTGTTTAAATCTACTATTACTATATCAGCTTTTTTCCCTACTTCTAAACTTCCTTTATCTATGCCGATTATTTCAGCAGGTTTTATGGTCATCATTTCAATGAGTTTTATAAGTGGAAGCTTGTTCTTCTTTACTAAATAGGTGTAACTTAATGAGAAGGCAGTTTCTAAGCCTGTTATTCCAAATGAAGCTTTATCATAACTAGTATTTTTACTACTTTCATCATGAGGAGCATGATCGGTAGCGATTATATCTATTGTTCCTTCTAAAATACCTTTAATTATTTCATCTACATCTTCTTTGCTTCTTATTGGAGGATTAACCTTAGTATAGGTATTTCCCGATGTGATTATATCGTCGGTGAGTACAAAATGATGAGGTGCTACTTCTGCTGTAACATTAATTCCTTTACTTTTTGCCCTTCTCAACAGTTGTACTGATTCCTTTGTGCTTACATGGGCTATATGCAGCTTTGAATCTATCATGTCACATAGTTCTATATCTCTCTTTACTATTAAATATTCTGCTGCTGAAGGTATACCTTCTATTTTAGTTCTTTCCGATGCTTTACCAGCATTTATGCTTCCACCCTTTGAAAGATTATGATCTTCACAATGGGAAATCAAAGGGATATTAAGCTTCTTTGCTTTCTTAAAGGCTTCTATCATTATCTCTTCTTTCATAGGAGTTTTTCCATCATCAGAAATAGCTACTATTCCTGATTTATACATTTCATCTATATCAGAAAGTTCTTCGCCCTTTAAATCCTTAGTTATACTTCCTATAACTAGTACATTTGCTTTTCCTGCCTTCTCTGCCTTCTCTTGAATAAATTCTACTATTTCCTTTGAATGAATAGCTGGATTTGTATTTGGCATACATGCTACTGTAGTAAATCCTCCAGCTGCAGCACTTTTTGTTCCTGTTTCTATTGTTTCCTTGTATTCAAATCCTGGCTCCCTTAAATGTACATGTATATCTATAAATCCTGGTGCTATTATCATGCCTTCTGCATCAATTACTTTTCTGTTTTTTATATCTATGTTTTTTTCAATACCTACCACTATATCATCTCTAATAAGTACATCTAATTTTTCATTTGTTTTTGTTTTTGGATTTATAACTATACCACCCTTTATAAGTAATTCCATAACTTCACCTCCAAAATAAATACGTCTTACAACGCTTTATCCTTACATGTTATAAGTTTTAATCTTATCATTTCTCATAAAAATATTTTAATTTATTAGCAGCAAAAAAGCCTTCCACTTAGAGAAGCGGAAGGCATAACTTACCTATTATAGCTATAGACATAACTAAACTATATACTATCTTTTACCTTAGAGGCCTCTCTGGACCAATTTAAAGGTACAACTAATATTCATTTTTTAAAATACTAACATAGAAAGAAAGATATGTCAATCGAAGGTTAAATTATATTTAAATATTTTTATGTTGGAAAAATTTCTTTAAAACCAAAGGGACAGTCCCCTCGGTTCCTTAGTATGATATGGTTCAGTTCAACACTTGAACAGTAAATCTTTATAGTAATTACTCATTAATCTAGGAAAGGGAAAAGAAAATGAAAAAAAAATAAGCCTCCAACAAATTCTTTATCCGCTGGAGGTCTTATTTTTTGATAAATACTCGTATAATATCTTAGATGACATATTCAATAGAATTACCAGTAAAAATATGGAATGAAGCTGTTGAATATTCATCCATTAACTAGCCTTGTATATTTTAATCTACTGCAAGAAGTATAAAACCCATGGGTAGCTAGGTTTTAGCATCTTTTCTGGGGTGCTTAAAGTGAAGGCAACCATTAACTTAGCGAAGTGGTTTTGTGTGATAAACTTATATATTGCTGATGAGTTAGTGGGATGATATCTTTTCTGAGTCCCATCAGCTCACTTACTACATATCACACAAAATTAGTATTAATGCTAAAATAAAAATTAACAAGATTGCAAATATAAAACTTAACAGAATTGCAAATAGAATTGTATAATTATCTCCGATATAAGGAGGTAATTGACATGATAGAAACAATAAAGGCAGAACTAAATATTTTGAGGTGTTTAAATATGAAACCAAACTATAGTGACTTAGCAAGAAAATATGGAGTTTCAAGACAAACTATATCAAAATATGACAAAGGATTTGAAAGGAAAGAAACAAGAAAAAGAAAATCAAAATTAGATAAGTATAGAGAAGAAATAGAAGAAAAGATTAATTTAGCAGGTGCAACTATAACGGGTGTATATAAATACTTCTATTCAAAGGATAAAACTATAGGAACACGTTCAAACTTTGATTATTACATAAGGAAGAATAAATTAAAAAGTAAAAACAAATCTGTAGCTCACCCAAGATATGAAACTAAGCCAGGAGAACAGCTACAGTTTGATTTTAAAGAAGACATAACTATGATTTCTAAAAAAGGAGAGATATTTAAATTTAATATCCTTACAACAACGCTAGGATATTCAAGAATGCATAAATTTACTTACAGTAAATCAAAGACAAAAGAAGATGTATTTAGATGTCTTATTGAAGCATTTAAATATTATGGAGGAGTTCCAAAAAGATTAATTACAGATAACATGAGTAGTATAGTAAATGTAAAAACTAAAAAGTTTACTGAGGATTTTAGACAGTTTGCAAAAGATTTTAATTTCATCCCAAAAAAATGTAATGTAAGATCTCCACAAACTAAAGGAAAAGTAGAGTCTGCTAACAGGTTTATTAGTAGGTTGGTTCCCTATAATAATGAATTTGAGAATGAGGAAGAATTAATTGAAATAATAAATAGATTAAGTGATGAAGTAAATAATGAAATAAATCAAACTACAAGTGTTAAACCTATAATGCTAATAAAAAAAGAAAAAGAACACCTTTCTCCTTTACCAAACAAAGAAATAATTGAATCTTACTTAAATTATATGAAACCCGCCACGGTTCATAATGATTCAATGATTTACTATAAATGAAAAAGATATTCTGCAGCACACAAGTTTATTAATAAAACTCTAAAAGTAAGAGAATTAGATAATAAACTGTATATTTATAATAACACAGATTTAATAAGAATACACCCATTAACACAAAAGATAATAAATTATCATGAAGATGATTATA
>NZ_FRAG01000046.1 GCF_900142245.1 Paramaledivibacter caminithermalis DSM 15212
ATACTAACTATTACATTGCTCAGAATCATTTAAAAGCTCTAATTTACTTTCACTTAGCTCAGCTAGATAGTTTAAGAGACATTCATGATTTTATGGAATCTGATTCAGACCTAAATGAACTGATAAATCCTGTTAGTCTTGGCTCTTTATCAAATTACAACAATAACATAAATTTCGAAGTATATATCCCTTTGTTGAATCAAATTATCGCTACAGCTATGAATCAACTATCTATAGACCATAAAATCAAGGAGTTCGGATCTGTTAAAATCATTGATTCTTCAACAGTTAGTATGGCTCTATCCTATTTTAAATGGGCAGAATTTAGAAAGACTAAAGCAGGCATAAAACTTCATACCAAATATGACTTAGGTAAAGGTGTCCCTGAACTAGTAATTGTTTCAAATGCTAAGGTCCACGATAAAAAGAAAATGGAAGAATTAATGACTGAAAAAAACTGCATTTATGTGGTTGATAAAGCTTATGTGGACTATAAAAAATTTGATAAATTCACTGACGACGGAAAATATTTTATTACAAGGCTTAAAGATAATGCAGTAACAGAAGAAGTTGAGACTCTCAAAATCACCTATTCACAAATGGAACTACTAGATGAAGACACAACAATTGTATATGATAAAGTTGTATATCTTGGTAATGAATATATAAACAAAACCAAGAAAAAGTACAGAATTATTAAAATTATTGACGCTAAAGGAAAAGAACTAATTTTTGTAACAAATGTATTTCATTTATCCAGTGAAGAAATAGCCTGGTTATATAAAAAACGTTGGGAAATAGAACTATTCTTTAAATGGATAAAACAGCACTTAAAAATCAAAAAATTCATAGGATATAGCTTAAATGCAGTAATGAATCAGATTATAACAGCTATCATTGCTTTTATAATGATTAAGATGGTTCAAAAAATCGCTAAATCATCCTTAGGGTTATTAAAAATAAAGCGATTGATTAAGCATTCCATAACCAAACACGTAGATAATAGGACATTTAACTGGGCGATTTGGCTTGGAAGTTAAGAAATAGATAATTCCATAAAAATCCAAATTCACTGATTTAAAGGATATTTCTATCCATTTTTGATGGAATATATTTCCTGAAACCTAGATTATCTAATTTTATCAGTGAAGATCAGGAAATCTTCAAAAATCAATAGAAAGTTTTTCTAAATTTTGAACACTAGTGATGATATATCTTGGTTTTACTTATCTCTCTTTTTTGTCTCAGCATTTTTCCCTCCATCTTTTAGATATGATACATCTTATATGGAAAAATGAGTCAAAAAGAACCGTCACCTCCGACTTTCACCTCCGACTTTCACCTCCGACTTTGAAAAATGAGTCAAAAAGAACCGTCACCTCCGACTTTTCACCTCCGACTTTTAGTAATGTTATGATTCTTTTAACCTCTTTAAAATATTTTTAAATATAATTATAAATATAATAAACAGAACTAGCCCTATTAAACTTAATATAATAAAAATTAAATCATCAGGAAAATTATGTAAAATATTTGCTAATGGAAAACTTAAGCATGGATATAAAGACGCTAAAAAAGGGATGGTTTTATTAAATTTGGACAAATTTTTATATCTATCCATACTAATTAATAAGATTCCTATAACTAAATGCAAAGGTATTAAATAGAAAAATAGAAAAAACTGATAACCTAATGGTTCATAAAAAGGAGACCACTTAAAAAAAGATGAGTGTAATATCATATATAAAGACAATAAGCAAAGTTCAAAAATATTTAATACAATTAAAATATTTGTATTTTTTTTACAAGTATTATTATTCATTCTTTTTTTCCCTTCCAATATCAATTGTATTACCTAATTTTTTTGTTGAAACATATTTGTAATAAGTATTTATAAAGATGTAGAAGTATAGCCTCCTACATCTTTTTCTTTGTTAATTATTTAACCATTTAACTATATCATATTTTCTTATCAATTAAGATTTGAAGCGTAATAATCTAGAAAAGCTGCTTGACTTTTAGGCGACATGTTATACCATGTGTGAGCTTTATTATCCTCTACTTCACTAATGTCCCATATGCTTCCATTTATTCCCCATTTCATTACTTTAAAATTATTCCATTCAAAACTGTATTCAACAAATCCATCACATCTTATTCCTGTAATTTCAGTCGGGGAAATATATCCACTTGTTTCATTATGTCCTACCGGATTATAAAAATCATATGGGATTTTTAATTCAACTAATCTATTAGCCGTTTCAACAACTTCTTGATAATCATAAATATCCATTTCTTTTTTGTGATATACACCTTTAAAATCATTGCTGCTGCTTTTCATAAATCCATCATAATCAGTTACTCTGGTAGCATCTTCATAGTTATCTGCATGTAAAATCGTAGTACCATCCGTTGAAGCAGACAAACCAGCATGCCATTCAATTACTGCAACTCCATCTCTGTAAATAGGCTTCCCATAAAATTCATATGCAAAGACATTAGATATATTTAAGCAAAAAATCATAATTAATGATAGAAATACAATTATTCTTGGCTTCCTCATGATTTTACCTCCTCTTAATAATAATCCCAATGTTTATTCCTTTGCTTATTATAGCCATCTATTTTTTTTTGCAATTCATTTGCCTTTTCTTTAATTGATTTGTTTTCAGATTTGGATGATAATATCTCTAATTTTTCAGCAAATTCTTTGAATGGTGAAATTTCAACACATTCTAATGCTATATTAATCGTACTTGGGTCATTATCTATATTTAACATTTTATCAATAGCTAAATAATTCATATTTACATAAAGTTTTAATAATTGTTCTCTGAAAAGTTCCTTATTTTCAATAATTGTTTTTACAGAATTTGGATGTTTTATTTTCCCTAAAGCCCAAATTATATCATCAAGAGTTTCTTTATCCTTCGTGTTTTTAAGAACTTCATTTATATTGTCTATAGATTCTTGTGAATCATTTTTAATTTCATCTAATAAATCCAATGCTATACGCAATTCAAATTTACTATATTTATTCGAATTGTCAATGATATGTTTTATTTTTTTATATGAAATATCTTTGTCTATTTTTGTAAGAGCTTTTAATGCATATCCTTTTACCCTATCTGTATAATCATCAGAGCTTAAAATATTTTCTAACATAGTAATATCATTTTTATCATAATCATCAATTAAAATAAGTGATCTGACTTGTAATTTTGAGTCATTATCCTTAGATTTTAATAATTTTCGTAGGTTTTTATTATATTTTTTTATATTAGTTTTCATAGACTTATCTTTTTCTTTATGATAATTTACAAAATCCATCATAAAACATTTGAATGATAATGGATATTCTTTGTTGTTTAGAATATAAGTATAATCATCTATAGATAATTTATTAATAAATTTGTCAGTATATGAATTGAAAATACTTAAATCTGAAGTGCTGTTTAGTTTCTCAAGTTCTTCTGCAGTTTCAGCAATCGTTAGTAGTAAATCTTTTGTATTAAGATTTTGTAAGTATTCATCCATATCATCTTTATTATTTTTCAATTTCATTAGTTGATTGAAATGAGTTTTCTTATCTATACATTCTAAAGTAGGAACTAATTCCATATTGACTTGTTGTGATTCTTCTATAAATTGTTCTTGTGAAAAGACGGTTATACTTTCTATAGTACTTGTTGTAATTAATAGAACTCCTAAAATTGCACCTATTATTTTTTTCTTCATAGAACATATTCTCCTTTTATTATATTTTTAATTATCTAGATATAAGCTGCCCGTAAGTAGCATGTTATCATGAAAGAACAAAAATATAATCTTACCTCTATTCCCTCGAAGATTTGGATTTTCAGTAATAATTCCTGCAGGAAAAATTCAAACAATGTGATATGATAGTTGAATTCAATTATTATCCATATCTCATTTAATATACATTCTATACTTTTACAGTCTATTTTCACAGTTGTTATTTGTCACTTTTTTCAATTACATATGTCATAATCTACTATAAAAAAATGACAATTGTCCTTTGACAGTTGTCATTTATACCAAATTATTTTTAATTGCAAATACAGCTAATTGTGTGCGATCCTGTAGCTTTAGTTTTTCCAGTACTGATGATATTATATTTCTAACGCTTCCTTCTGCAAGATAAAGTTCTTTTGCTATTTCTTTATTCTTTTTTCCATCAACAATTAATTTAATAATGCTTTTTTCACGATTAGTTAGATTGATATCTATAGTTATATTCCTTACATTCTTCATTTTAATAGCTGTTTCGTATTTGTTTCTAATGTCTCTTAGAACGCTCTGCTGAACAACTACAAAGCCTTTAGCAGTATTTTTTATAACATTTATCAGTTCTTGATCTCCTATATCTTTAAGTATATAACCATCAGCACCATTTATTAGAGCTTTTGTTATGTATTCTTCATCATCAAAAGTAGTTAGCATAATAATTTTTATTTCCTTATGTTTTTCTTTTATTAGCTTTGTTCCTTCCACACCGTCATAAACAGGCATTTTTATATCCATAAGTACTAAATCGGGCAAAAGCTTGTCGCATAGCTCTAAAGCCTCTTTTCCATTTCTAGCACATCCTACAACTTTAATATCCTGTTCTTGCTGTATAATTGTTTTTAGTCCACTTCTTAAAATTATATTATCATCAACAATTAATACTTTTATCACTTTTTATCATCATCTCCTATCGGTATCTCCACATGAATATTGAAGCCACTTTCTCCATCTGACCCATAGGTTAGTAATCCATTTAACTCTTTTACTCTTTCCTCCATCCCCAATAAACCAAAGCCTTTTTTTATTTTTTTACAGCCACATCCATTATCAATAATAAAAAGTTTTATTCTATTATCCGTAAGTCGCAAAATGATATTAATCTGCTGTGCTTTGCCATGACGTATTGAGTTTGTTATTGCTTCCTGGCATATCCTATATACTGCATTAAAGCATGCACTACTTCTATACCACTCTTCTCCATAAATATTTAATTCAATATTTATTCCTAAATTTTGAAACTCATTAATCAACTGTTTTAGCCCGTCAGTTAAAGTATTACTTTCAAGCTTTTGAGGAAATAGCCCTGAAATAGATCGCCTTATCTCTTTTAAACCTTGTCTTGCAATTTCTATTCCTTTGGAAAGTGTCTCTTCCCCTTCATCAGTATTTTTTTTGTAAGCTATTTTACTTACTTGCATAAGTGTAATTAGAGAAGTCATAGTATGACCTAATGTGTCATGAACCTCCCTAGCAAAGCGGTTTCGTTCCCTCATAACTGCTAATTCTTCTACAGCATATAAATGTTCCTTCAATTGTTCATTCATAATGGACAATTCTTCATTTTTTGCATTTAACTCTTTAAGTAATTTTTTATAGGATGATATATCATTGAATGTAACAACTCTTCCTAGTACTTCTTTTTTAGCACCAACAATAGGATATACATTTACAGTATAGCATTTGATTTCAGACCCTTTCAATGTAAGTTCTCCACTGATACACGTTTCAGTACCAAACTGTATTGCCTCTAGTAATTTATTAGTTTGTTTTGTTTTATCTATATTTTTGTTTATTTTATTTAATAAATCATTTATATCCTCACTGTTTTCAATCATCCTACCTGATAAAAAAGTTTTGATAAATGCATTATTGTAATCAATAATTTTATTGAAATTGTCTACTACAATAATTGATTCTTTTATATTATCAACTGCTTTTTGCAAAGCAATAGGTACGATATTCAAAAACCTGTACTTAAAGGTTGCCATTGCAAAGAACATTAGAGAAAATGTAAAGCCAACAGATGTTATATCAATGCCTAGTTTAATAATTTTGAAGACATGGATAATATTTGATACGATGGGAATTAGTGCTGCAAAAATCAAAAGTATGGTTTGTTTTCTTTTATATCCAGTTCCTTTCACCAAACATTTTATTAATATTGCTGTTCCCATTAAAAGATATATATATGATAACGCTAAATGCGACCAAAAGAAAATACCGTAGGTTCTATAGTCATACTCAAATACTGTATAAAACATATGATGGTATTCATTTGTCATTACCAATATGAAAAAAGTAGCTGGAGCTATACATAAAAGTATGATATTTTTCCTGCTCTGAATTATTTTATGATTTAAATAACTAAGAGAGAAAAGTAACCATGTCGCCCCTATAAAGCAAATTGCAAAATATTCAAATACAACAAAAAACCATTTTGTCTGAACATTAGTAGAGAACACTTCAAATATTTGACCCATTGACCATATAAAAATCAGACTTTGATTCGACATATAAGTATAAAACATTTGGGTCCTCTTTGCTTTTAAGAATGTATACACTATCATCGCTAAAGATATCATTGATGATACCATTAGCATAATTATACCAATTGAAAATTGAATTTTCATAAGTGGTGTTTCTCCCGTCAGAATAATTTTCTTTTTTTTAAATATTATACCTTATTATGTATATAATAACAATAGACATCAATCTCTATAGGCTCTATCAGTTGCCTAAATTTCTACTTCAATATTTCACCATGAAATAGAGTATATAACTGTATCTGCTCCAGTAAGCTTTAATCTATACCATCAACCTTACATTATAAAATGTACCCTTATAACAAATCCTTGGTTTTCTTGAGATTTTTCATCATCTTTAACTATCCCATAACAATTCAACTTTTCAACCCTGACCCCTTTTACCGTTCTCCTTCTAACACTATATCTCATATTTTCTGGAACCAAAGGAACAGTCCCTTCGGTTCACCCAGCTCTCTTTTTTTTGGCAAACGGCATTTTTCCTCTATTTTTACCGTCCTCATTGTTCATTGTCAAAATCATATTAGTCCTATATTGGTAGTATTGCTTCTTAAATTGCAGAAGTATAATAAAAAAAAATGAAGTTGTAGACACTAAAATTAATAGTTAGTAAATAAATGTATAAATACAAAAAAAAATGATAAATGGTATTGATTTACATATAAAAAATGATATAATATTTTTACATACAAACTTGTACAAGTTTAAGTTTAAACAATAAATACTTCCAAGCACAAAATAAAACAGTAACTGAATGTAATAAAAATTGAGTAAAATAAACAATTATACATATAATTTTTTACAAATGTTGAAACTAAAAGATTTCAGACTAACATTAACGAGATTTTCAAAGAGCATATTTGGAGAATTAGTATACAGAAATTTAAAATGATAAGCTTAAAACTTTGATACTTTGTAAGTGTTAAATTTTTCAATGTTTTAGAAAAACTTTTGAAAATATCTATTATCATAAACATCTAGGGTCACTTGCAAAGAGGATGAAAATTAAATTTTATTATGATCCAGATTATGATAAAGAGTGTACAAAAGCTAGAACAACTTATTATGCAACATATACAGGATTATAAGCATAAATAAGCACGTATTAGTAAAAAATAGATATCTGGATATAAATAGAAATATCAAATTTTATATTGTGAAAGAGTGGATAATATTTACTGAGTCGAATTTTGATTTGGAGTAGAGTGCTATTGTTATTGATGGTTGGTATGATATTCTATGCATTGTCAAGCCCTTTGCTTAGAAGGAATGATACAATGATAGATAGTTATATCCACAATGCTTAATGGAAATCTTTACTATTTGCTAATGATACTTGATGTTTAATGAGTAGAAAATGAGGTGGATTTACTAATGATATATCAAGTAATTGCTTCAGTAGTTGCTGTAATAATGTTTTTCATAACCTATAAGTTATTTATTAAATTTAAAGGCAAATTTATTTTGCTAAGTGAAATGAACTATTATTTAAAAATTATAATTTCTATTTTCTTGATTATAAGTTCAAGTACAATGTTAGTGTATTATTCTACTGATATATTATTCTTGAAATTTGTTGAGGCAATATCCTTTAGCATTATCTATGCAATCGCTGTTGCAATACTTAAGACATAATCCATTTGAAGGCTACATGGCAAGGAGACGTTTTAGAATAGAGGAAAATTATCGTTTACCCAAAAAAGAGAGCTAAAAGTAAGGATTAGCTCTCTTTTTTGGTGCGCCTAACATGGGCGCAATCTATAGGGTGAAAGTCCCGAATAAATGACAATGGGGGGAGCAGACTGTGTAATAACTCCAAAAATTGGTTAACATAAAACATCTTAGATATTTTATATTAACAAACCCTATATTATTCATTTATTTAACAATGCAAAAGATATTTTTTCCAAAAAGTCTGCTTATTTTGAGACTGTACTATCTTGCTTCTGAAAAAGCTATCGAACTTGGTTCTGCAATGTTGCCTAATGGTTATGATGATACATTAGATTCATTAGACGAAAACTTATATTGCATTAGTATCATGAATAATCTTAACCCACCTCAGCTTACTCAATAGAAAGAAATATCAAGAAATAATGATTTGCACATAGAACATATTACTAAAACATTTTTAAACTCATAATATATCAAAAGAACCGTCACCTTGACTCCCTTGACTTCTCATACCTTATAAAGCAATTCCTTGTTTTAATCTAAATCATATTCACGAGCCTTCTCTTCTCCTTTAAGCACTCTTAAAGTCCCTAATGCCAGAGATTCTAATTCATTTTCACCAGGAACTATTTCTACTGGTGCTATAAATTCTACCCTTTTCTTAATCCATTCTGTCATCATTTTTGAATATGCAATACCACCAGTGATAATTATTCTATCTACGTCACCATATATAACAGTTGCAAGCTCACCTATTCCCTTAGCAATTTGATATGCCATAGCTTCATAAATCAGCTTTGCTTTTTTATCTCCATTTTTTATTTTATCCTCAACCTCCAAAGCACTATTAGTATCTAAATATGATACTAATCCTCCCTTACCTCTAAGTTTCTTTTTCATCGTATTCTTATCATACTCATAGCACATATTTATTAAATCCTTACAAGGTACTCTTCCAGCTCTTTCAGGTGAAAAAGGCCCTTCATCATCAGAAACTATATCTATCATTTTACCTTTTCTATGAACACTTATTGATATACCTCCACCTAAATGTGTAACTATTAGATTCATGTTCTTATAATCTTTTCTTAGATTTTTAGCTACCTTTATAGCTACCGCCCTCATATTCAGTGCATGGGAAAAACTCTTTCTCTCTATATCAGCCATGCCTGATATTCTAGCTATATTTTCCAGCTCATCAACTGCAACTGAATCATATATAAATGAAGGAATTGCTAAAGGCTCTGCTATTTCATAGGCAATAATTGCACCTAGGTTTGATGCATGCTCTACAACCGGTCTATATTTCAGTCTATCTACCATAGCTTTATTAACCCTGTAAGCTCCAGATTTAACAGGAGGTAATAGCCCGCCTCTCCCAACTACAGCAGAAAGCTCCTTAACATCAAATCTTATTTCATTTAAAAATTCCATAATAGCTTTATGTCTCATTTCATATTGTTCAGCAACATTTTTATACTTTTCTATTTCTCCAATTGGATGCTCTATTGTCTTTTTACAAATTTCTCTTGTATCTTCATAAATAGCAATCTTAGTAGATGTAGAACCCGGATTTATTGCTAAAATCTTATGCATTTTATTAACCTCCTTTAAATATTTAAATATCTAATATAATATATTAAATCTATTTAATAGCCTTTATTCCTTTATTAAATGCCTTGATATTAATATCAATAAATTTTTCCTTAACGGTTTTTCTTATCACATCTTCCCAATCAATTTCATCTAAGCCCATGGCCTTAACTAACGCTCCCAGCAATACAACATTCATTGTCTTGGCATCACCTAAATCTTCTGCAATACCTGCAGCATCTATTGTCATTGTACTAGCTTTTTCTTTTATTTTTTCTATTACATCTTCAGGATAATCCCTTTTTCCTGTAAGTATTGGAATAGAAGGAATTTTATAATCATTTACTACTACTTTTCCATTGAGTTTTAAATGATCTAGCAGCCTTAAACCTTCCATAGCTTCAAAGCAAACTAATATGTCTGCTTGACCTTTACCTATAATAGGCGAAAATACTTCTGAACCATATCTTACTTGGGTAGTAACACTTCCCCCTCTTTGGGCCATTCCATGAACTTCAGACATCTTTACATCATAGCCTGCTCCAACAAGCCCAGCAGATAAAATTTTACTTGCAAGGATTGTCCCTTGTCCACCTACACCAACCAATAATATATTTTTAACTTCTGCCATTTTATTCACCCACCTTACTTATCGCTTTTACAGGACATACCTGTAGACATACTTCACAGCCTATACATTGCGTCTTGTAAATTTTTACCTTTTTAATTTCCTTATTAAACTGCAATGCAGGACATCCCGTTTTAATACAAATTCTACAACCTATACACTTTTCCTCATCTACTTCACATAATCCCATATAATCTCCAAACTCTTCTCTATCTAGCTGAGAATGTTTTTTAAGTACACACGGCCATCTTGTAATAATTACTGATGGTTCATCAAGACTCAATGCCCAATCAAAGGCTTCCTTCATTTCACTTAAATTTAATGGATTAACTACCTTAATATGCTCAACTCCAATTGCCTTAACAAGAGCAGGAATATCTACAATTTTTGTTGGCATACCTTGAAGTGTAAATCCAGTTCCAGGGTTTTCCTGGTGCCCTGTCATACCTGTAATTCTATTGTCAAGTATACATGTTATTGTATTACTTCTGTTATATACAACATCCAACAAACTATTAATACCTGTATGAAAAAATGTTGAATCCCCAATTACTGCTATAACTCTCATATCTTCATTAAATTTGTTGAATACCTTTTGAGCTCCATGACCCATACTTATACTTGCACCCATACAAATACATGTATCTTTAGCGTTTAGCGGATCCATTCCACCTAAACCATAGCATCCAATATCACCAGTAATCATAACATTTTTTCTTTTAGCCAATTCATAGAAGAAACCCCTGTGGGGACATCCAGCACAAAGAGTCGGAGGTCTGTCAGCAACAATAGATTTATCATATTCTATTATCGGTCTTTCTTCATTCAATAATGCCTTAGCAATAATATCTGGATTTAATTCTCCTGTTCTAGGCACTTTTTCTTTACCAATACAATCTATACCAGCAGCCTTAATTTGTTCTTCAATAAAAGGTTCTAATTCTTCTATTACATAGAGTGTCTCAACCTCATCTGCAAACTCTTTTATCTTTTTCATAGGAAGTGGATAGGTAAATCCAAGCTTTAAGTAAGAAGCCTTATCTCCAAACACTTCCTTAGCATATTGATAAGCAATCCCAGATGCTATAATTCCTATTTTTTTATCATTCCACTCAAAATAGTTAATCTCTGTTTCATTAGAGAATTCTTCAAGTTTCTCAAGTTTTTTCTCAAGCTGCACATGGAGTTTTCTAGATACTGAAGGCACTGCATCATATTTTTGTAAATTCTTAACATAGGATTTTTTGTCTATTTCTTCTCTTTCTCCTAATTCAACAAGAGTTTTACTGTGACAAATTCTAGTAGTCATTCTAAATAATACTAAAGTATCATATTTTTCACTTATTTCTATTGCAGCTTTAATCATGTCCTTAGATTCTTGGCTGTTGCTTGGTTCAAGCATAGCAACCTTGGCAAATTTCGCATAATATCTATTGTCCTGTTCATTTTGAGATGAATGCATCCCAGGGTCATCAGCAGTAATAAGGACTATACCTCCATTAACCCCTGTATAACCAAAGGTAAACAATGGATCAGCTGCAACATTTACTCCTACATGCTTCATAGCAGCTAAAGCTCTAGCTCCTGCTATTGATGCCCCTATAGCTGATTCTAAAGCTACCTTTTCATTTGGAGCCCACTCTGCGATTATTTCTTTTCTGTAAGGTGCTATATTTTCTAAAATTTCAGTACTCGGCGTACCCGGATATGCTGCAGCATAAGTAATTCCAGCCTCATATGCACCACGAGCAACAGCTTCATTCCCTGTTAATAATCTTCTCATCTATCTTCCTCCTTGCCATATTTAAATAATTTCCCTATTTTCAATATTCAATGATATAACTCGCAAATACTATGCCAAGTAAAACAGTCATAAATTAGTTCTATTTGTTTGAATTTTTAAATGAATATACACTTTTAAATAAAATTCAAAAGGGTTAAATGGTATCAATTGCATTGCCATTTAACCCTTTTGTATATACCTCAGTACCCGTCTACCATATTCAGTTATTACCGTTCCACTTCTACCCCTAAATATTTCTACCATTAAAAACTTTTCAAGATTGATTAATATATTTCTAACTTCCTGTTCACTTACGAAAATACCTCTTTCTTTAGCCTTCAAGCAAATACTCCGTCTTCCTATCCTTTTCTTTTCAACAAAGCTTTTGTCTAATTCTTCTAAAACAAAAATATACTTTTTAATATTCTTTCCAATACTGTCAATAAATTTTTCTGTCAATCTTTTTTCTTCTCGATCAAAAACTTCATCCTTTAGGCTTACTTCAAGCTCGATTGGCAAATCATCAATATCTACTTCTTTTATATTTAGATTAACAAGATACTCAATATAGTTTCTTAATTCCCTAACATTTCCCCTCCAATTATGAGTTATTAAAGCTTGTTTTGCCTTTTCTGTAAATTTAAAATCGCTATTAAATTCTTTTTTTATTTGATTGATAAGAGGAAATATATCTTGCAATCTCTTTCTCAATGGAGGTATTTTTAAAGGAAGTACATTTAATCGATAATACAAGTCTTCTCTAAACTCTCCTTTTTTCACCATTTTCTTTAAATCTCTATTTGTTGCAGCAATTAGTCTAATATCTACATTAATTAGTCTATCTCCACCTATTCTCATTACTTCCCTTTCTTGAAGAACCCTTAGAAGTCTCATCTGAAGTTTTAAAGGCATTTCACCAATTTCATCTAAAAATAATGTTCCTCTATGAGCTAACTCAAAAAGTCCCGGTTTCCCTCCCCTTCGTGCCCCAGTAAATGCTCCTTCTTCATAACCAAACAATTCGCTTTCCAAAAGACTTTCTGGCAATGCACCACAATTTACAGCTACAAATTGATAATCTCTTCTCTTTGAGCTATTATGCATAGCATGAGCAAATAGCTCCTTTCCTGTTCCACTCTCACCCGTAATCAAAATCGAAGAATTTGATTTTGACATCCTTCTAGCTATATCCTTGCACTTTCTTATCTCTTCACTTTCTCCAATTATATCATCAAATTTGTATTTTGCCTTATGTCCCTTACCAATGAGCTGAGCCCTTAGTTTATGTTGTTTTCTTTCAGCTTCACTGAACCTTCTTATGATTGCAACAGCACCATAAATCTTTCCTGAATGAGTTATAGTATCTACTGAAACAACAACATCATCTCCATTTATTTTTACAAGCCTTTCCTTAACCGATTTTATTTTTCTTAAAGCATACTCAAAAGGAATTTGTGGAAACAATTTTATTCCATCCCTATCTATTACCTCTTCATTTCTAAATCCTAATATCCTTTTTGCACTTTCATTATATGAAAATATCAACCCCTTCGAATTAATAGCAATAACTCCATCATCAATTACCTGAAGTAATATATCAAGCTGACTTTCAAATCTGTTTGTCTTTATTAATATTTCAGATAATCCAACATTGGCAGTAATAATTTCTTTATAACTCTTTTTTATGTTTTGCCTATTTAAAATATGATCCAGCTTTAATTTTATCCCTAAATCAATTATCGTATTAATATCTATAAGACTGCTACCTATATTAATTACCTTATTTGCTTCATTAGGTATATTTTTTGATTGACCTAATACAATTAATATTCTATTCTTAATATCAATTCTTTCTTGGATACTACCTGGAATCAAGTCAATATGTCTTATCCCTATTTGATAAAGCACAGAAATCATTTGTTTAGACATTTCAAGACTCTCATCTAAAAGCATTACCTCTGTTCCTTTAGGTATGCTCATTATTTTATCAAATCCTGATTTTGATATTGTTCTATTTACAAATATTATTTCAGCCCTATTTTTTATATATTTCCTAATTTTATTTAACGCATTATAAGAAGGAATCAATACTATGTCTGCTGTTATGCCTCTTTTTATTTCCTCATCATCAACACAAAATTTAATAACATCAACATTATCTGCGAATAAACTCTTAATCTGTTCATAGTAAATTTTTACGGTTTCTAAACTGTAACTTATTATAGCAAGTGTTTTTTTCATAAAATCCTCCTAAAATATGCATCAATTTTAAATTAATTGCAAATTATTATTTTATTTCTTATACTACATTATACAGCTATTCCCTTCTAATACTTGTCAAAATTATTAAAATTTTCGATTTACTATCAAATATTTTTCTACTGCATAAAGAAACGGTATATTCTTGTTAATATACTTTGTAATAATAGTCGAGTATAGTCTCCTTGCTGGCCAGTAGGCGCTTGAAAAATAAATACAGTTACTGCTGCTACAGAGTTTAAAGTCATTATCTTTGAAAAGGACAATCCTTTTCAAAGATAATAAACCAATAAATGGCTTCTAAAATAATGAGATTCCCATATAAGTTGTAAAGTATATAAGTATTAATATTGAGTCTATAAGAAATTTCCACAAATCTACCTCCAAAAACATCTAACAACGCACTTATAGTTCTAAGTGGTAATTTCTAAGTTCAAAGTTTTTGGTCATTCTATTAGTACTTAAAACCATAAAGTAATAAATTTTATTATAAATATTTATCATGCATGTACCACTAAATTTATTATAATAATCATCTACCAGCTCAACTAATGGTTTTCATATACAAACTAAAGTTCTATCGATAAATATCGATAGAACTTAAATGCAGCTTTATGATCAAGTTATTTCAATTATTTCATCAGAATTCTAACTAATCTTCAAAACTAGTTTTTTCTAAAACATTAATAAAATTTCTCATATATTCGGGTAAATCTGGTGGTCTTCTGCTTGATATTATATGTCCATCTACAACGCTAGGTACATCTAGCCATATTGCCCCTGCATTTTCCATATCATCCCTTATACCCGGGGTACTAGTCACTTTTCTTCCATTTAATATCTTAGCCGAAATCAGTACCCAACCAGCATGACATATTTGTCCTATAGGCTTTTTATTTTTATCCATATGTCTTACAATATCTATTACCTCTTTAAACCTTCGTAATTTATCTGGTGCCCATCCTCCAGGAACTAATAATGCATCATACTTAGAGGGAACTACTTCTGAAAAACTAAAATCGGACTTTGCAGGTACTCCATATTTACCTTTGTAAATTTTATTAGCCTCTTCTCCGACTATATCTACTACTGCTCCTTCTTCTCTTAGTCGCAGAATTGGATACCACAATTCTAAATCTTCAAAATCATCATGGATGAAAGCCAGCACTTTTTTACCTTTTAATCTCATAATAACAATCTTTCCTTTCATATAAACTCAAGGCTCAAAAAGTAATAAAAAATATCTATTTACCCTAAAATAAATTATAATAATAGTAGGTATGTAGATATGCTACAGAGTACAAAGAGGTAAGTGTGACAATTATTTAATTGTCCACATAATAATATGTACCGTTTGCCTTTTCAAATACAAATAAGTGTAGCTTTGAATACGTAAATTAATTGTTATAAAGCAAATTATCCCACAGAAAAATCCATTAAAAAAGGCAAAATATTCATCTGTTAAAGTAAAGTCAGATTAAATAATCTAACTAAAATTTAGTCGGATTATTTAATCTGATTTTGAGTTCTTTTGCCGTCGGTGCTATCTACAGAGCATTGTTTCCTATACTGTCAAGTATATCTTAATTCTTTAGATATGCTTCTTTTTGTCTTTTAATCTTAATATTAATCATTAGTACTTTTTATTTTTGTTTTTCATAACTTACTTTACACTATCCGCTTTACAAGTTTCTATAAATTTAATTAATTCTTGTACGGCTTGCTTTTCATCTTCACCTACAGCTGAAATTGTAATTTTACTATTGCACCTTATCCCTGCAGATAATACGGCTAAAATACTCTTAGCATCAATGCTTTTATCACCTATTTGTAAATTTATCTCCGACTTAAATTTTGATGCCTTCTGGATAAATAATGAGGCTGGTCTAGCGTGTAACCCATTCTCATTTTTTACAACTACCTCTTTTTTATACAATACAATACCTCCTAATTAGACTTTAATTATTATATCTTAACTATGTTTTTGCTTTGTTTAGCTACCATTATTACTTCTTCTAATGAACTGCCTGTAGAAGCTTGAACAACTGCTGCAATACTTCCTTCAACAATAGGTGCATCAGCTATCACTACTCTTTTTTTAATATCTTCATCTAATAAATCCAAAGCTAACTCTGTACTCATTATAGCACTGCCCATATCAACAAATATTGCAACTCCCTCACCATTATCAGCTTTCTTAATTGCTTCCATTATTTTTATAGCATCTGTTCCAATTCTTCCGTCTTCTGTGCCTCCTGCAGCTTCTATTTTCTGCTCATCATGTGCCATTTGACTGCATAGCTCAGCTACACCCTCTGCAATTTTTTTACTATGAGATACTACTACAATTCCTACCATGTTAAAGGCCTCCTATCTGTTTAATGTATCTGCAACTGTCTTTATTATTAGATAACTTGAAGTCGCTCCAGGGTCTTGATGACCAATACTTCTATCACCAAGATAGCTTGCTCTTCCTTTAGTTGCTCTTATTGTCTTGGTATATTCAACACCATCATATGCTGCTTTACAAGCCTTGTTAAAAGCTTCTGCTATTGTACTGCCATCTTTTAAAGAGTTCATTAACTCCTCATATGCTGGAATTAACGCATCCAACATAGTTTTTTCTCCCCTTTTAGCTTTACCTCTCATAATGATTCCCTGTATTCCCTCATCAAACATCTTTACAATATCCTCATTGTCAATCTCCATTTTACCGTTTACAACCATTGCAGCCTTTAAAAAAGCAGTTCCATAAAGTGGGCCTGAAGCTCCACCTACAGTTGATATTAATGTCATAGCAGTTGTTTTAAGTATAGTGCCACAATCCTTATCCCTTACTGTATCTAATTTTTCTTCAACGGCTTTAAATCCTTTATTCATATTTATACCATGGTCACCATCACCTATGGCTGCATCTAAATCAGTAAGAAATTGTCTATTATCTTTTATTACAGCAGCTATATTCTTTAATATATCTAATAATAAATCCCTAGTTATCATATTTATCCCTCCTCGTCTACTCTCAATAATTTAAATTTTAAATTGGGATAGAAGAAAATCTATCCCAAATTCTATAATTGTTTAAATGCTGGAGTATCTGCTTTATAATTCAATAATTCTTTAAGCTCATCATCAAGCTTCAATATAGATATAGAAAATCCAGCCATCTCCAGTGAAGTCATATAGTTACCTACAATTGTCTTATAGATTACGATGCCTTTGTCCTCTAATAGCTTATCCACTTCATTGTTAACTATATATAGTTCCATTAAAGGAGTTCCACCTAAACCATTTATTAAAACAGCTACTTCATCATCTTGTGTTAGATCTATATCTGCAAAAATCTTATCCATTAAATCCTTTGTTATTTCTGCTGCTGATTTTATTTTTTCTCTGTGGGTTCCTGGTTCACCATGTATACCTAATCCAACTTCTACTTCATCCTCAGCCAATTCAAAGCCTGGCTTGCCTGCAGCTGGTACTGTGCAAGGTGTTAGTGACATTCCCATAGACCTTACATTAGCAATAACCTTTTCTGCAATTCTTTTTACTTCTGGAAGACCCATTCCTTTCTCAGCTGCAGCTCCTGCGATCTTATGAATAAATATAGTCCCTGCTATTCCTCTTCTGCCAGTAGTCCACGTACTATTTTCAACTGCAACATCATCATTTACAATAACACTATCTACTTCTATACCGTCAGCTTTAGCTAACTCGCCTGCCATTTCAAAATTCATAACATCTCCAGTATAATTTTTGATAACTAAAAGTACTCCTGCTCCACCATCAACTGCCTTTACTGCCTCAAAAACTTGGTCTGGAGTGGGTGATGTAAATACTTCTCCAGCTACGGCACCATCTAACATTCCTTCCCCTACAAAACCACCATGAGAAGGTTCATGTCCACTTCCACCACCGCTTACTAATGCAACTTTTCCTTTTGAAGGTCCATTTGCTCTTACTAAAACATTAAAACCTTCAAGTCTTTTAACATACTCTGGATGTGCCTTAACTATCCCCTCAAGCATTTCGTTTACTACATTTTCAGGATTGTTAATAATCTTTTTCATAAAAAGTTCCTCCTTGTATTTATTGTTTTATAAGCAAGACAATATGAATCCACCTAATGTTCCACCAATAATTGCGAACAAAGCATTTGTTAAGCCTTTTCCAAAATGATCTCCAGCTGCTACTGATGCTGCAAGTAATCCAATTCCTGCAGCCCATGCCATATCAACCCAAGCACCAGTTTGAACTATTAATCCTGCCCCGTGGTTTAACGTCCACATAGTTCCAACTATAAAACCTGCAGCCATCCATCCACCTATAGGCCCCCAGCTTTCTACCATTTTCCCCCATGCTAATCTTATTAAAAATGGAAATATAAAAGCTCCTGCAAAAGTAGTTACCATATTCTGAATCGTCATAACCTTCTTCCTTTCATCTTTTTATTATTATTTAACTATGCTGCTATTTCCTCTTCTTTTTTAGCCAAATATTGCTCAAGCTTATAAGCTACTATGCCACCAGTAATACCACCTAAGATAACAATTACTAGTGTAGGTAGTGCATCAATACCAGCTTGGACACCATCCTTAAATACGCCCATCATTATTCCTGCAACCCCAATACCAAGTGCCATATCTACCCATGCACCATCATTATTATGGATACCTATGTAATGATTTAAAAACCACATAGTACCTATAATAATTAATCCTGCAAACCATCCACCAGCAATACCATATTCACTAGCAAATTTACCCCAAACAGCAAATACAAACATACCTGCAATAGCTGTTCCTAACATTGTACCTAAATGCTTCATTAGTACCCCTCCTCAATTTTTGAAATGTTTATAATTGACAGACAGTTAATTGTCTGCTAATCATCCTTTAACATAGCTTTTTTTAGCTACTACTTACAATATTAACCTATAATCCTCTTACCTAGGATAAATGCAATAGTTATGCCAATTAAATAAAATAATAATAAAAATTTTGAAAATTATGATATCACATTGATATTTTAATATTTTCTGAGTGAAGCTAAAATATTAATATTGCACCTCTAGTTTTGTAATAAGAGATTATAACAAAAAGAAATTGATAAAAATTATCAAAGTATGATAATTTTTATCAATTTCTTTTTGTAAAACTTTATATTATACCATATTTTCTTGCTTTCAATGCTACTGTTCTATGAGTAATTCCTAATACTTTACCAACTTTATTAAAAGATTTATATTTTTCTAAAGCCAACTTTATTATATTCTTCTCATATTCTTCTAAAGTAACTAAATCACCGTTTACTAAATTAATCAATTCCTTATTTTCAGATTTACGAACACCTTTAATATAACTTGGTAAACAATCCTCATATAAAATATCTTCATCACTTAAAGCAATCGCTCTTTCTATAATGTTTTCAAGTTCTCTAATATTTCCAGGCCAATAATAATTTTCAAGATATTCTAAAACTTCAGATGAAACTTTTTTTATACTCATCTTTTCTTTTTTACAGATTTTTTCTATAAAATGCTCTACTAATAATGGAATATCTCCTTTTCTCTTCCTTAGGGGAGGTAGAGTAATAGGAATAACATTTAACCTATAATATAAATCCTCTCTAAATTCTCCTTCTTTTATCATTTTTTCAAGGTTTTTATTCGTAGCAGCTATGACTCTGACATCGACCTTTATTGTATGATTTCCCCCGACCTTTTCAAACTCTCTCTCTTGAAGAACTCTCAAAAGCTTAACTTGCATTTCCTTACTTATATCTCCAATCTCATCTAAAAAAATTGTTCCTCCATCGGCCAACTGAAATTTTCCTATCTTATCCTTTATTGCACCGGTAAATGCCCCTTTAACATGCCCAAATAATTCACTTTCTAAAAGATTCTCTGGTATAGCAGCACAATTTAATCTAATAAATGGCTTGTCTTTTCTTGAACTTGCACTTGCAATTGCTCTAGCTAATAATTCTTTGCCAGTTCCACTCTCACCATAAATTAGTACTGTAGATGATGTTTTTGCTGCCTTTGACGCTATATATAAAACATCTTCCAAGGTCCCACTCTTACCAATTATTACTTCAAAGGCTTCATGAATATTCTGTTTCCTATCAAGTTCCTCTTTAAAATATTTGATTCTTTCTTCAGCTTCACTAAGTTTTTTCATCATTTTTTGTAAATGTGTTTCTTCTTTAGATATTGATACTACTCCTTTAAATGCATTATTTATAAAAATTGGAGAAACATTTGATATGACTTTTACTCCTTCTTCTTTTTTAGATATTACCCCAAGTTGCTTTCTGCCGCTTTTGATAACCTTTACAATTGCAGAATTTGGTAAAACTTCTTCAACATGTTTTCCTTGTATATCTATCTTATTTAAATTCCAGATTTTTTCAAACTCTGGATTAACATAGGTGATAATTCCTTTTTCATCTACCATGCATATTCCATCATTAGCATAGTTAAGGATATTTCCAAACCTCTCTTTAATTTCCATTACTGATTCCAGCTTATTTGAAAGCCTTTCTATTTCACTTATATCCTGAAAAACTGCTACTGCCCCTATAATACTATTATCTACTATAATAGGAGTTCGATTTGTTATTATAGTTGTATTACCAAGCTTTTGTTTATCCTGAACCGATTCCTTTCCCGTTTCTAATACTTCATGAAGCCTAGATTCTTCAATAACCTCATTGACTTTTTTCCCAATTATTTGATTCCTTTTAATATTAGTAATCTTTTCAGCAGCCCTATTAAATAGAATGACTCTATTATCTTCATTCACTACTATTACTCCATTCGATATACTCTCAATTAACCTCTCACTGGTTAATGTATTTTTATCTAATACTCTATCAATAGCTTCTATATCTGACATTTCAACATCAATTTTACCTGTTAAACATTCTTCCATTTCTTCAAGAGCCTTTTTACAATCCTCACTTCCATCATAGCCTATTAAAACCTTATCTCCCTTTCTTATTCCAAGAGTTGTTAAGGCTAACATACTTGTTATAGGGATTTTACTTTCCTTTTCATTTACCTTTTTCTGAATAAATAAATTAACACCATATTTTTTATTAATCTTAGTAGCTTTAAATGATACTATAGCAGCCGCTCTAGTATGAAGCCCTTTAGGATTATTTATGACAATCTCCTTTTGATAGTACATATTTCCCCACTCTCCATTTAGGTTTTTTGTTTTTCTTAATTGTACTAAAGCTACAATATTTTTTCAAACTTTTAAAAATATTCAGTTCCTGTGATATATTTAAAGTTTTAAATAAATTATCTAAACATGAGATTCTCAAATAACAAAAATACGCCTTGTAAACACAGTTTTTCAACGAAATATCAACCTTAGTACCTTTGGTGAATTTTTCTCTAATGGAATTTTAGAGTTCAATTCAATACTTAAAAAAGATAACAAGCCCACGATCTTTTATCGTGGGCTTAGATTGTAGACAAAGTCTACAAGATATCAGGCTTTGAAAAAAGTTCAAGTTCAAGGCACGCCAAAATCGAGTAGTGGAGCTTGCTTTGCTTGCAAGTGAGCAACGGAGATTTTGGCAGTAACGCAGAAATTGGACTTTTGTCAACAGCCTGAGCCCACGATCTTTTATCGTGGGCTTGTTATTAAAATAGTATAAGGAGGATTTTCATATCTCGCACTTCATCATCAAATTGCAACAGTCTACCAATAAAAACTCAAGAGGCTAGGTTTTATGCTAAATCCCAACTCTCATAAATTTTAGGAACATCCTTTAATAGTTGTTGTGTATAATTCTCTTTAGGATTTAATATTATTTCATCTGCTGTACCCCGTTCAATAATTCTTCCCTTTTCCATAATATAGATTGTATTGCTTACATAGTATGCAAGCCCTACATCATGAGTTATGAATATTATTGTCGTATTATTTTCATCTCTTAATTTAAGAAGCATATCCAAAATAGAAGCACGTGAACATGCATCAATCATTGATGTCGGTTCATCAGCTATTAGAACTCTTGGACGAATTAGAAATGTACGGGCAATCATTAATCTCTGCATCTGTCCGCCAGATAATTCAAAGGGATGTTTGTCGTAAAGTTCTTCATACTCAAGATTTACACTTTTACAGGCATCTTTCACAGCCGCAACCTGTTCTTCCTTTGATAGCTTATTTTTCCTCAACTTAAGACAATTTCTCAGCAAGGTTTCAACCTTATAGAACATATTGAATGATGAAAAAGGGTCTTGAAATACTGCTTGAACTTCACTCCAGTATTCCCTTCTGCTTCTTCTTTCTTTTAAATTTAATTTCTTTCCACAATAAAATATATCACCGTCACTTTGTTTTAAAAGTCCTAGTAGTATTTTAGCCAATGTTGTTTTACCACTACCACTCTCTCCAACAATAGAGATAATCTCCCCTCTTGTAAATGAAAAGCTTACATTGTCAACTGCAACAACTTTATTTTTTCCTTGTCCAAATACCCTAGTTATATTCTTACCTGACAAAATGTAATCGTGAGTACACATAATGATAACTCCTTTATTATATTATTTCTTACATCTATATATCCTGTTATCAAGTATTTTTTCATGCACCTTACTCTTCCTACATTCCTCATCTGCATACTTACATCTATCAGCAAACCTACAGCCCTTTATAACACTCTTTAAGTTAGGTGGCGAGCCAGGTATAGCAACTAATTTCTGATCCTTCGCTCCCTTTTCAGGAACCAGCATGGATGCCATAAGTGCCTTTGAATACGGGTGAATAGGGTCAAAAATAACTTCGTCACTGCTTCCTCTTTCAACAATTTCACCTGCATACATAATAACAATATCATCGGCTATATGATACAAAAGCGGCAACTCATGGGTAACAAAAATTAGAGATTTTATATATTGTTTTTCAAGTAACTGCTTAATTAACTTCATCACTATTTTTTGACTGGATACATCTAGGGCAGAAGTAGGTTCATCAGCTACAAGTATCTTGGGGTTAAGTATAGTAGAAATAGCTATTATCGTCCTCTGCTTCATCCCACCGGACAACTCATTTGGAAATGCATCAAGCACTCTAGGTGAAAGGTTTAAATTTGAAAACCTTTCAGCAGCTAAATCATATACATCTTTTTTACTGAGATTTGGTCTGTGCTCTGCCATAATATCCTCAATGAATTTTCTTATCTTCAAGGTAGGATTCAAAGCATTCATAGCTGCCTGAGGAATATATGAAATTTCTTTTCCTAAAACATTTTTTCTCAAATATTCTTTATCATCGATAATAATCTCTTTTCCATCTATTTCTATAGAGCCTTGGCTGTAATATAAAGGTGGAATATACAAGCCCATGAGACTATGGGCTAGAGTCGATTTTCCACAGCCAGACTCTCCAGCTACTCCTAAAACCTTACCTTCTTCAATCTCTAAGCTTACCCCATCAACAGCATATATTTTCTCATGCATTCTTGTTTTATAATATGTTTTAAGATTTTTCACCTTCAATAATTTTCTAGACATAATTAACTCCTTATCTTAGGATTAAAAATTTCATCCATACCTAAATTGATTAAATAGAATGAAAAAGTAATCAGTGCAACAGTCAGTGCAGGCGGTATAAGGGTCCACCATGCATTAAATAATGGTGCTTCCTGCAACAAGGCCCAATTTAACATAATACCTAAGGATATGGTATTGCTGGGCCCAAGACCAAGCATCGAAACAGAAGCCTCGGATAAAATTCCCGATGCAAGTTGAATAATAAAAGCCATAACTACATATGACATAATATACGGTAATATTTCAAAAACAATTATTTTTACCGTATTAAATCCTGATATTCTTGCCAGATTTACATGATCCCTATTCCGCAGAGATACCGTTTGGGCTCTAACAGCCCTTGCTGTCCAAGGCCAACTTGTAAGTCCTATTATTATTGCAATAATAAATACACTTTTAGCTTGAATACTAACCGAAACCAAAATCAATATAATGAAGGATGGAATAACAATAAAAACATTGGTTAAAGAACTCAATATTTCATCTACAATCCCACCTCTATAACCTGAAAATATCCCTATTATTAATCCTACTGTCGTAGCTATTAATCCAGATATAACACCAACAGTCAAAGAAGTCCTAGTTCCATGTGCCATTTCCAGCAAAACATCTCTCCCAAATCCATCGGTTCCCAATATATTTTTACTACTAGGTGGTTGAAATCTCATATTTACCATTTCTAAAGGATCATTAGTATTTATCATTGGGTAAATTACAATAAACGCAAAAAAAACAAACAATAGACAAACCCCTATCATAAATTTAGGTGATTTTAGCAATATATATAATGAACTCCTCATCTTAGCTATCCTCCAATTGTGCTGACTTGATTCTTGGATCAATAATACCGTATAGTATTTCTATAATAAAGTTAGATAATAATACTGCAAGGGTAATTATCAAAGTGCACCCAGATATTAAAGGATAATCCAAATTTCTTATGGCAGCAAACATAGTTGTGCCAACCCCTGGATAATTAAAAACTAATTCTGTAATTAATGCTCCTGATACCATCGTTCCTAAAGAAAGTCCTAATCCAGTAATTTGTGGAAGCATAGCATTTTTAAATACATACTGTATTATTTTCCATTCTCTAATACCAAGAAACTTACTATATTTCACATAATCTGAATTAAGTTCATATAATGCCATCTCTCTCATCCCTATACCCTGACCTCCTATCATAACAATTGCAATGGAAAGAAAGGGAAATGTATGATATCGTATAACCGATTTAAAAAATTCAAAATTCAAAGCTGGAATTAAATTATAATCATAACCTCCTCCAATCGGAAATAACTCAAAATGAATTCCTAATACATATAAGAGTATTATGGAAAAAATAAAAAATGGAAAAGAGGTTACAAAAAGCGAAATAGGAAAGATGATTTTATCATATACCCCTCTCTTATATGCCGCAAAGGCTCCCAAAACATTTCCAAGTAGCCATCCACATAATATTGCAGGAAGCTGCAACCCTACAGTCCACGGAAGGGCAGATGCCAAAACAGCATTTACCTTTTTGGGATACATCATTATAGAAGTCCCTAAATCTCCCTTTGTAAGGTTCTTTAAATATATCAAAAACTGCATTGGCAAGGGCTTATCTAAGCCAAATTCTTTGGTAAAGGTTTCATATAGCTTCTTTCTGGTATCGGTATTACCGACAGACTTATACTTAGAAAGAATTGAATCTACTGGATTTCCCTTTATCATCCTTGGTAAATAGAAGTTTAAGCTTAAAGCAATAACCAACGTTAAAATATACCATATGCCTTTTTTAAGAAAATATTTTCTATAATTATTCATATGTCTTCACCTAATTATCATTAATATTCTATATATGAAAATACAAATTATATGAGTTTCAAGCCGTAAATTCTCTACGGCTTAAAATAAAAATCTCTTTACTTATTCTTGAGATTATATAAGGATTTAATACCTGCTCCATCAAAACAATATGGAGGTATACCAGTTCCATCATTTTCATGTGGGAAATTCGTCCAAACAGATTCATTAACTGTAAAGAAATATGTCGGTCTATACATCAATGGTATAGTTGGAATATCTTTTAAGTAGATGATAGTAAGCTCCGTATATAATTTTCTCAATCTTTCTATATCCTTTTCAGCTGGTATCAGCTCAAGTATTTTTTCTGCCCTTTCATTCTTATACCTACCAAAGTTCCAATATGCCTGTTCTCCGAAAGGTGGTAACTCCTTAGCGCTCAGAATATCATGTGCTCTCTTCCACGGCTGTGCAGGAGTTATAACATCGGCAGGTGTACTCATAACTATATCAAAGTTTCCTGTATTTCTATCATTTTCATACACCGTATCCTCTGGAAAATATGTCTCAAGCTCAATACCTATTTTCTTTGCACTTTGCTGGATTATTTCCAAAGTTGCATTCCAGTCTGTCCATCCATATGGACATTCAAGCTTCCAAGGACCTAATCTTACCCCATTTGGTAAAACTCTGATTCCATCATCGCCCTTCTTGGCTCCAATTGAATCTAATATTTCATTTGCTTTATCAACATCATATTTCCATTGATAAGGCTTAATAGCGTCTTTATCTATGTATTTAGATTCAAGCTCATTATTTACAGTAAGTGCTGGTTCCACTACATCAGAATATCCATTCATTGCTATATCAATGATTTTTTTGTAATCAATAGCATATGCTATTGCTCTTCTTACATCTGGATTATCTAGTCCAGGTTTTGAAAGATTAAAGTAAATTGAAGGCATGGAATCTGAAAGGTAATATGGCGCTTCTTCTAAGTAAGTTCTAACCTCAGCACCATCTTCCCACATTTTCCATACGTTTGGAATAAAATTCTGGCTATAGTCTAAATCTCCTCTTTTAAGGGCTAAACTTGCTGCATCATTTGACTTAAATAAAATATGGGTTATATATTTTGGAGCAGGTAATTTGCCAAATTTTGATTTGCCCCAATAGTTATCGTCTCTCACAAGAGTAATTTTAGTATCGTCATAGGAATAAATTTTATATGAACCAGATGCTACAGGCGATTCATTAAAAAATTTATTTATTTCTGAAATGTCATAATTGGCATCCTTCTCAATCTTCTCCCAAATATGCTTAGGATGTATTGGTACATTTGTTAAGCTTTCAGTTACTGCTAATATATTGTAATCCTTTTTATTGAGTTTAAAGATAATGGTATCATCTGATTTTGACTCAACACTATCAATATACGTCCATAAACTACTCCATAATATATCATAGCGTTTTCCTAATTCGTAGGTATAAATAACATCTTCTATCTTGACAGGCTCCCCATCGTTAAAATACGCTCTTTTATCAAGCTTTACTTCAATAGTATAGTCATCAATCCATTTATAGGATTCAGCCAACAAAGGCTCAATTTCTCCGCTTAGGCCATTATACATAAATAAAGTTTCATAGACCAACATATTATTCTGATTATTTACTGGAAAGGAAGCAACTCCAGTAAAGTAGTTAAAGCTTGATGGCGGACCCCATTCAAGTCCTGTAATAAACAAAGTTTCCTTTCTTAAATCATCAGTTTTATTCTCGGCAGCAGTTTTTTCATTTTGAGTTTTTTCTGTCGTAGTTTCTCCAGTCTTTGTAGTATTCTCCACATCAGCACTTTTTGTATTTGATTTGCTACCACATCCTGCTAACATAGAAAGCACAAGAACAAAAATAAGTAAAAAACAAGCAAGCTTTCTAAGACAAGGGGACGTTTCGTTTGTCTTGATTGGAATAAACCAAAGGGACTGTCCCTTTAGTTCAATACTGCCTTAAGTGAAAAAATCAAGATAAATATTTTACCACCTAAGGGAATTGAGCGTAGTAAGGTAAAGAAGGTCATTAACAAACAGCTATAGATGACAATGGTCCAGTCTGAAACTGCTAAAAAAATAGGTTTTTTCAGCAGTCTCAGACGATTCTTGTGGATATAAAAAAATATATTAATAAAAATTATAGCACCTAAAGAACATAATAGTTTTAAAGATGCTATTTTTTTAATTTAATTCAAAAAGAAAAAAGCGCTAAAACTGTAAACCAAAGAACAGATGTAACTTGCAAAAGCAGGATAATTTTTTTAGGCAGGTTCGCAAACTATAATTCTACAACCCTACGGCTGTTATTCACTATATAGGAGTCATGTGATACCAAGACAATTGTTTTGCCTTTGCGGTTTAGCTGTGAAAGAATATCAAGAATTATGTCTCTATTAGAGATATCCAATGAGCCAGTTGGCTCATCAGCAAATATCAGGTCACAATTTTTAAGCAGTATCCTTGCAAGTGCAAGACGTTGTTGTTCACCACCTGAAAGATTGTATACTTTCTCCTTTAAAGAAATATTAAGTTGTAAATCTTTCAAAAGTTTTGTTTTCTTATCATTCCATTTGCTTCTTGGTATTTTAGAATTTATGCAAGCTATATCTAAATTATAGCTAACGGATTTATCATCAATTAAAGCAAAATTTTGAAAAAGAAATCCTATTTTTGTGCGTAATAAATGCTGTGCCTGTCGTGAATTGGCTTTTACATCTGTTGCACCACATACATTGATTGTTCCAGTATCTGGATTTTCAAGTAATCCCA
>NZ_FRAG01000043.1 GCF_900142245.1 Paramaledivibacter caminithermalis DSM 15212
TTCGAAAAGAAATTACATCTATACTTGGTTACACCAATAATCCATATAGGATTATTGATAGTATTCCAATATCAGTGTGTAAATTCGGTAGAGCTAGGTTTCACAAAACATTTAGAGGATATGGTACAAACTATGTATAGTAAATGCCCCTCTAAAAAGGAAACTTATTTTGGCTATAAACTTCATTTACTTGTATAGAATTTACATAGTAAAACTTAATTTATACATGTACAAATATGCAATGCTTCTGGGCATTTTGGACATGTATAAATTAAAGTCTTTACTTAAATTTCTATAAGTCTTGATGGATTTTAAACTGATTTTGTCCTTACTTAAGCAAGTATTGATGACAGAAAAGTAGTATGGGATTTACTAGAATCCTATCAATCAATAACTGTATTAGGAGATAAAGGATACATCAATAGTAACATTTCTCCTGAGCTAAAGGATGAGAAAAACATTAATCTTATTCCTTTAAAAAGAAATAATAACAAAGAGCAATATCCTAAATCCATAAGACAGTTAATATTTAAAGCTAGAAGAAGGATCGAAACCACTGCTTCCCAGCTCACTGAACAACTTAATATTGAAAAAGTACTGGCTAAGTCCTTCTTGGGATTGCAAACACGCTTGGAAACCAAACTTTTAGCCTATAATCTTTGCTATTTCATCAACAAAGCATTAGGAAAAGATTCAGATTTAGCAAAGATAAAGGAATTAATATTTGGATAATTAATTCAATTATCTAATTTTAATGCTAGTATGAGGGTCTTTTTGACTTGTTTCATTACCATAATATTCCTTATGCTAAAAATTTAAAGTAGCACAAGGAGTTAACTTTAATCAAGTATTATAGAAATTTAAGTAAAGACCTTATCATTGTGAAGGTTGAAGGTTTTATCCTTGCTTATAGATTTATAAACGTTGAAGATTTATTCTAAGAACTTGCTGTCAGCAGCTAGCAACTCCAGTTTTCTTTTATTTCTTATATAGTTGGAAATTTTTACATATTATTATTTTGTATATATTTTTTGCTATTGTCTATAATATATAATGTCGGGAACATGACGGTTGAGCCAAGATTCATATATACTTTACAAAAAGGGTATATATGGATCGACCAAAGATTATATACGGGTCTGTTTGGCTGGTATATAGTCGGAGGAAAGATTCTATATAGTTGGGGAAAGGTTGTATTACAGTGGTACCTTAATATTATTGTAATAGGATCCCAACCTATTATATAGGGTCGAACTAAGATTCTGTATGGTGTCGATGTAGTATTTTGGAAAACCATTATGCTGCTAATGATTCTATTTAGTCGAAAGATTTCGTAGGATTATTAAGATATGATACAGAGTCGAACGAACCATCATTACAGGTAATGATTTACTTAAACTTAGTCGAAAAATTTTGTTTAGGTGATAAGGTATCTCTAATGGTGCAAGGTAGATCGTTATGTTCTCGATCTATTTTTTTATTTGTAAAACAAATGCTTCTTCGACACATTCTAAGTTGCAAGTATTAGGGTCTTTCTAGTAAGTTTTTTTTTAAATAATTTTCACCAATATTTTATTGGTGATAGTTTCGATTTTCTTTCCAACCCTCTATTTTACTTTGTTTTAGCTATGCAATTTCTTGCAAAAAAAGTTTAAACTCCTTAACAATAAAAAAAGCGTCATCAGACGCTCATTATCTCTACATATTAGCAAAGGAAAATATTATACTTGAAAACATGCCGAAAACCATTAGTGCTGCTATAGTTATTGCTATAGCTTTTTTCGTTTTATGATTCATAAGGCTTCACCTTCCTTTATTTTTAATATGGTTTCTACAGCAATTATTTAAGAAGGAAAAGGAAATATTAAAATCTCTAGGGTGAAAATAGCTTGTCATGTCAATTTATATTATATATTATAACTTATTTTTACATTAATTCTCAACAATAAAAGCTTATTATATAGATTTCCTATAGTATAAATTAAAGTCTTTACTTAAATCCCTATAATTATTTTCTCATAATAACACCATTTTTCCTCTCCTAATCAATAGAAAACCATGTTTTTCCAGTATTTTTAGTCAATTTCTCCTTTTAAATAGCTTATCCATTCACTTTGCATTTCTATAACTGATTTTTTGTATATCTCCATAAAAATACTTTTTATCTTATCTTCTGTAGGTTTATTCGGTAGCAGCTTAAACAACTCTTTAAATTGCTCAACTGAATATCTTTTCAATAAAAATGTTACTAATGAACCATTGGCTATATAATCATTTTTCCCACTAAAGCTCCTAAGCAGCGTGCTTATATCCTTTAATTCATCCTTTATCATAAGCTCCCTGGCTAAATCATCAACAGGTCTGTTTAAAACAATAGGCGAACCTATTTCATAGCTTCCAAAATATATTGATAGACCCTCTCCTAAGGACATATTATAGTTAGGATTGAAGTTATGCTCAACTGCATGACAGGTTTCATGAAAATCAAAGGCTTTACCTATGGTATATACTGAATTAGTATTTGCTTTATAGGTTCCAAGAGCATAATAATCATTTGTATTATATGCAAGCTCATATATTTCTTCTGGATATGTACAAATATAAAAATTCAATTTTTCTTTTACATCTACACCAAAAAACTTTTCAATCTCCATTAATCTCTTTTCTTGCAATCTTATTTCTACATGGGATATTTCCATACCTTCTTTATAATTATATACTGTTCTTTCAGTTTCTTTCCTTAGCCATTTTGTTTCAGAATCTAATTCTAATTTTACCTTTATTTTATTACTGTTAGAGTCAATATTTTTATACGATATTAAGGGTTTATATCCTTTTTTAGTAAATACTATCTTATATTCTCCTGAAAATACTCCTTGTATTTCAAATTCTCCGAATTTATTAGTTTCATCCATGAAAAGCCTATTATTTTTTTGATTTAGATTTATCATTATTACATTGACATCTGCTCCATTTAACTCATCATTATATATATCTGTAACCTTACCTTCTACTTTAAAAACATCTTTGGATGACAAGTAATCAATAGTTTTAATAACCTCTAAATTTTTAAGACTATTTAGTGGGCTAAAATCTGTTATTCGATTGTTACATAGATTTAATATCTTTAAACTAATATTATTCTTCAAATCACTTATATCATATATTTGATTCCCTGATAAATTCAAATCCTCCAAATTAATAAGATTAGCAATAGTTTTTATTTGTTTGATTGCATTATTCTCTAGAGATAGGCTCTTAAGATTAATGTTCTGTTCTAAGGGAGTTATATCAGAAATATAATTATCATCAATATATAAGCTTGTAAGGTTTGACATGGTCGTCAAAGGCTCCAAGGTACGTATATTGTTATTGCTTAAATTTAAATATTCTAAATTTGTTAATGGAGTTAATGCTCCTATATGCCATATATTATTATCCGATAGCGATAGAGCAGTCAGCTTTTTTTTATTATTTAAAATATTAATATTGTAAATTTGGTTTTTATCTAAAAATAATTTCTGTAAACTTTTAACATCTTTTAATCCATCTATATCCTTTATTTTGTTAGATCTCAAATCTAGATATTCTATCTTATCCATTTTATCTAATAGAGGAATGTCTGATATATCATTATTTGATAGAGTTAATAATTTTAAATTACTCAAAGCAATAATCCCTTGCAAATTGCTTATGGAGTTATTGTCAAGTCTTAATTTCTCTATATTTTTAAGCTCTTTTAAAGGTTCTATATCAACTATTTCATTATTATTCAGATAAAGTTCCTTTAGATTAGTTAAATTAGCTAAAGAACTGATATCTCTTACTCTATTATTAATTAAATTTATATTTTCTAAATTTTTAAGATTGGTTAGTGGATTTATATCATAAATTTCATTATAAGCTAATCTCAACTGAGTAAGCTCCCTTAGCTTACTTACAGGCTCAATGTCCTTTATTTTATTAGCCCATAAGCAAAGATATTCTAAATTTGTTAAACTAGCTAAAGGACTTATATCAGTTAATCTATTACTTCCAATCCTTAAAGCTTTAAGGTTTTTAAGCTCTTTCAATGCTTCAATATCACTAATTTTATTACTATCCAAATCTAATTGTTCTAAATTAGTAAGATTTTTAATTGGAGTAATATCTCTAATATCATTCTTCCATAGATTTAGATATTTAAGCCTATGAAGTTTTGAAAGTGGTTTTATATCTGTAATATTGTTTTTGCTAAGCAATAGTTCCTCTAAGCTAGTAAAATGCTCTAATCCGCCCAGACTAATTATATCTTTATCAGAAGCATGAATCTTTCTTATATCCTTTACTTCCTTATATAATATATCTCCTTTAGGCTTGTTTATTATAGCCCGAATTACAGCTTCCAAATTTGAATCATCAAATTTTATAATTTCCTTTTCCATATGGCTATTAATCACTACTATATCTTCACAATATCCTTGAATAAGCATAGAAAATATAATTATAATAGCCAAAGAAATTAATACTATTTTTTTCAAAATTTGCCCCCCTTAATTATTCACTCAATAAGTTCTTTTTGTAAATTAACTACCAACTCTAACAAATAAAATTTTCTATTTTCTAAGATGTCTTATTAGTAATTATATCCAAAACATATCAAAAATTAAAGACCCCTTATAGGGTCTTTTCCTGTACTTTTAATCTTTCAAACAAAAAATTAGGTATGCCTATAAAATCTAAACAAATCTTATACATCTCCCCAATCTTCTTAATATTTCTTATTTTCCCTAATATCTTATCAAAGGGTATTCCATCAAATCTTAGATTCATAAGCAATATGTCTTCTTTATCAAATTCCTTATCTGTTATTACTTCTAATCCCTCAAAGGAAATATTCAGCATAATTAATTCGCAAGGAGAACTTAAATTTATTAGTTGCCCTTTATGGTAATAACTATAAATAATTATTCTTTCAAAATATTGTATTTTTAGTTGTTCCTTTATGCAATCATTTTCCATGCGTCTTATACACCCCATATCTATTCTATGTATATGTTTTCTACATCTATTTTCTTCAATAATTCCATAACCTTGACCTTAAAGATTTGAAGTTCTTCTTTATCTAGAACATATCTGTCACCAATATTTTTTTCGTTTTTGATAGTATCAAGAAAAAATTTATCATGGGCTAAGTGTATCCTATAACAAATATCATTACTATCCCTTTTTCCTTTTAACACTACTCCAGGTTTATCTTCTGTCATATTGTCTACATAATCAAAAAATTGCTGTATAGTTAAACCCATTATCATTCCCCCTAAACAAAAACACTCTATGGGTTCTTAATCAATAGCAATAATAATTAAAATATTCTACATTTTATAAAATATATAGGGATTTTAAGTAAAGCATATAAAGTTGATTAATATAAACCCAAATAACTAAACTATATGTAATAATTATATGTTCTAATTTCTATTTTAATTCTTATTTTTTATTAATACCCAAAAAATATTTTGTTATATCATATATTATACCACTTATTTAGATAAAAAGGATAGGTTTTCACCTATCCAATTAATTACTTAAGTTTAATTAAAAGCTGACCAGATTTAACCTGCTGTCCCTCCGATACTAATATACTATCTATTTCACCCTTTACAGTTGATAGTATATTTGTTTCCATTTTCATTGCCTCTATAATAATAATACTTTGTTTTTGATCTATCTGATCTCCTTCTTTAACAAGTACCTTAGTTATTGTTCCTGGAATAGAAGCTCCTATTTCCTTACTATTATTAGGATCTGCCATAACAGTTATTTCTCGATTCTGTGCTTCTCCATAGTTTTTATCTAATACCTTAATTTCTCTCCTATTACCATTTACTTCAAAAACAACTTTTCTAAATCCTTCTTCGTCTATTTTACCAACTTCCACAAGCTTTATAATCATTATTTTTCCTTCTTCTAACTCAACTTCGCTAATTTCTCCTTCTTTTAGCCCATAGAAAAATACATGACTTTCAAGATTACTTAATTCTCCATACTCCTGTAGAGATTTTAAATAATCACTATATACCTTTGGATAAAGGGCATAGCTTAAAATATTTCTCATATTTACATCCATATTAAATTCATCTTTTAACTTTTTAGCTATTTCATCAAAATTTGCAGGTTCTAATATTTCACCTGGTCTGCATGTAATAGGTTCTTCTCCCTTTAGAACTATCTTTTGAAGCTCCTCTGGAAAACCTCCAAGGGGCTGACCCATCATGCCTTTAAAGTATGATACTACAGAATCTGGGAAGGTTAAACTCTTTCCTTTTTCTAATATGTTATCTTTAGTAAGCTCATTCTTTACCATAAATATAGCTAAATCCCCTACTACCTTAGATGAAGGCGTAACTTTAACTATGTCTCCCAGTAATTCATTGACATCTTTATACATTTCCTTTACCTCATTAAATAGATGCCCCATTCCAAAACTTTCTACTTGAGGTCTTAAGTTGGAATATTGTCCACCAGGTATCTCATATCTATAAATCTCAGCTGTTCCAGACTTAAGTCCTGATTCATAGGCTTCATAAACCTTTCTTACATCTGCCCAGTAATCCGAAATTTTTTGTATATTCATAAGGTCTATACCTGTATCATATTCAGTGTTTTCTAAGGCAGCAACTATAGAGTTAAGAGCTGGCTGGCTAGTAAGCCCTGACATAGAATTAAAGGCAGTATCTACTATATCTACACCTGCTTCTGTTGCCATTAAAAGAGTAGCTACTCCATTTCCACTGGTATCATGGGTATGAAGATGAATAGGTATTGATATTTCCTGCTTTAACGCTTTAATAAGCTTAGTGGCAGCATAAGGCTTAAGTAGTCCTGCCATATCTTTGATACCAAGTATATGAGCCCCCATTTTTTCAATTTCTTTAGCTAAATCTACATAGTATTTCAATGAGTATTTATCACGTCTTGTATCTAAAATATCGCCAGTATAGCATAAACAAACCTCAGCTATTTTTTCAGTTTTTAGAACTTCATCTAAAGCTACTTCCATACCTCTTAGCCAGTTTAAGGAATCAAATATTCTAAAAACATCTATTCCCTTTTTAGAAGCTTCATCAATAAAAGTTCTAATTACATTATCTGGATAGTTTTTGTATCCTACTGCATTTGATCCTCTTATAAGCATTTGGAAAAGTACATTTGGAATCCTTTCTCTAAGAGCCTCCAATCTTCTCCATGGTGATTCCCTTAAAAATCTATATGCAACATCATAGGTTGCTCCACCCCACATTTCAAGGGAGAATAAGTCCTTACCATATACTGATGTTGCTTCAGCAATCTTCACCATATCCTTAGTCCTGACTCTTGTGGCAATTAATGATTGATGTGCATCTCTAAATGTTGTGTCAGTTAGTAAAAGTTTTCTTTGGTTCTTTATCCAATCAATTACTCCTTTAACACCTTTTTCTTCCAGCAACTGTTTTGTGCCCTTTAAATCATTATTAATACAAGAAATTTTAGGCACCTGAGGAATGTCATAATCCTTCTTAGTACCCCTTATCTCATTTACAACCTTCTCTCCGATATATTTTAATATTTTCGTTTCTTTATCCTTTTTAGGTCTTATATCAAATAATTCTGGTGTTTGATCTATAAAATGGGTGTCACAATGACCACTTAAAAACTTCTCATGATTAAGAACGTTTATAAGGAATGCATCATTAGTTTTTACACCCTTAATATTTGTTTCTTTTATAGACCTTACAGCCTTCCTAGCAGCATCCTCAAAGGTTCTAGACCAAGATATTATCTTAACAAGCAGACTGTCATAGTATGGCGAAATTACAGAACCAGTATAACCGTTGCCTCCATCAAGTCTTATGCCAAAACCTGAGCTAGTTCTATAAATATCTAATCTTCCCGTATCAGGTGCAAAATTATTAAAAGGGTCTTCAGTGGTTACACGACACTGTATAGAATATCCTCTAGTTTTAATAGATTCTTGTGAAGGAATATTTATCTTATCTGAGTCTAAAGCATATCCTTTAGCAATTTGAAGCTGACTTTGTACTATATCTATTCCTGTCACCATTTCAGTAACTGTATGCTCAACCTGTATTCTGGGATTCATTTCAATAAAATAATGATTTCCATGCTTATCAACTAAAAATTCAGCTGTACCTGCGCTTTCATAATTTACTGCTTTTCCAATCCTTAAAGCATCATTACATATTTTTTGTCTAAGTTCATCACTTATTGCTATGGCTGGTGCAAATTCTACTATTTTTTGATGTCTTCTTTGTATGGAGCAGTCTCTTTCAAATAGATGAACAATATTACCATACTTATCTCCAAGAATTTGAACTTCAATGTGTTTAGGCTCTTCCAAATATTTTTCTATAAAAATATCATCTATTCCAAAGGCCTTCTTAGCTTCATTCTTGGCACTTTCAAACTCCCTGCTTATGTCTTCTTCACAGTGTACTATTCTCATTCCTCTACCGCCACCACCAGCAGCTGCCTTTAGTATTATAGGGTATCCATATTGATTAGCAAAGGCTACAGCTTCTTTCTCTGAAACAATAGGTTTATCTACACCTGGTATGGTGGGTACTCCCACGCTTTTAGCTAGAAGCTTTGACTTTATTTTGTCACCTAAATTTTCTATAGTCTCACTGGTTGGTCCAATAAATTCAATACCAGCTTCTTTACACTTTCTTGCAAATACTGGATTTTCAGATAAGAATCCATAGCCTGGATGTATAGCATCTACACCTTTTTTAAGAGCAAGCTTTATGATTTCATCCATACTTAAATAAGCCTCTATTGGCTTTCTTTTTTCCCCTATTAAATATGATTCATCAGCCTTAGTTCTAAAAAGTGAATATTTATCTTCCTTTGAATAGATAGCAACAGTTCTTATTCCCAATTCCTTACAGGCCCTAAATACTCTTATTGCTATTTCCCCTCTGTTTGCAACTAATACTTTGTTTATTTCCCTTGGCATATTCTCCCTCCTTAAAGCTTTTCTAAACAATTGAGCAAATTGCACAATTATCATTAAAGTTAATTCTTGTTAAGGTTGTTTATGTTAAATTTTATAAAGCAAATTATATATATATGCATTTTAAAAGCAAATTTAACTTCATATAAATCTAAACATTTGCGAATGTTTTTAGCATTTATTATATATATTGTTTGCCTATATGTCAAGAACTTTAAGGTTATAAAATAATATTTACCTCATGTCATTATTAGAATAATATATATGATTAATCTTTGATTTAGTAATTTTATATTTACATATATGAATTATTATGTATGTATAATTATTAACTACTTAAAATTTAAGCCACCTTAAAAACTTAATATGTAAATCAATCATCATTATAATTAGCAAAACAACCCATATAATTTTTCTTTACTAATTAATTTAATCACCAATATCTATTTAATTATTTATGATTTTTATGGATTATATTGTATAATTATATTACAGGATAAAGGTGTCTTATGACGTATTTTAGTTGTAAGTACTAGGATCTTTGTGGTAAGTAATTTGAATCAATATTCTGTTGCTAGTAGTTTTAGTTCCTTTTATAGTCTTCTATTTTAGCTATGGTTCAAAAAATGCTTGAGTTCCTCATCATTAAAAAACTCTATATATACTTTTCCAAGATTTATCTTCAAAATAGTCTTAATTAATCTGCTATAAATTTACGATAGGAGATATACAATGGCTAAATTCAAAAAAATATTTTTAGGTACAATGATTGTCACCATATCGTCTCAATTTTACATTGACATTCTTCTTTCAGATTTTCGTATTACATGTGCTATTATAGCACTGGGGTTATTTTTGTACTTGAATGAAGATATAAATCCAATTATTATGGGAATCACAGTATCATTTTCAACATATATTTGGCGTACTATAATTCACTTCTTAACATATGGATTTGATGCTAAAATTATAGGAGCCTATACCCCAGAAATATTCTTTTATATAGTTTATGGAATATTATTTTGGAAATTTATACACAAACGATCTCTTTTTCGAGTAAATCTAAATCTTTTTTTCCTTATGACTACTTTCTGCGATTTCACTTCAAATATTGTTGAAATATCTATTCGTATTATTTATTATAACCATAAGTTTTATTTTAATATTATAACCTTCTTGCTACTAGTAGCTTTGATTCGTTCAAGTGCAGTTTGGATTATCCTTACAATTTTAAAATACTATAAAATGCTAATATTAAAGTCTGAACATGAAAAAAGATATAGGAAACTCCTTTGGCTTACAATGATTTTAAAATCTGAAATGTACTGGATGGATAAGAATATGGATAAAATAGAAAAAGTTATGACGAACTCCTATAAGCTATTTGAAGATATCCGTGATGGTAGAAATTCTGATAATTGGGCTAGCAGCTCAGTAAAGATAGCCAGTGATGTCCATGAAATAAAAAAAGAATATGAATTAGTTCTTCGAGGTGTACAAGAAATCACTAACAATCGATATAAAGATAATGGAATGTACTTTAAAGATATCATAAGTATATTAGAAGAAAAAATGCAAAATGAGATTAAATATAAAAATCTTCATGTCAAAATCTCTGTTGAAAGAGGACATGACTTTTATACTGATAAGCATTACCAGCTCATGTCCATATTTAGAAATCTTCTTATGAATGCTTTCGAAGCTATTGATGAAAGTAAAGGTACATTAGATATTAAACTTATCCATAAAAGCCTTAAATCGGAACATCTCTTTAAGGTTATTGATAATGGCAAAGGTATATCTAAAGAAGATATAGAATTTATTTTTTCTCCAGGCTTTTCGACTAAAATCGATTATGAAACTGGATATATAAATCGTGGTCTAGGCTTAAGTCTAGTTAAAGATGTTGTTGAGAATCATTTCAAAGGATATATAGAGGTTGAATCATCTTTAGGATCTGGAACATCTTTTAGTATCTACATCCCTAACAATGAAATTGAGGTGAGCAAATGAAATATTTCATAGTTGAAGATGATTTAAATATTATAAGAGTTTTAAGTAGAATAATCAATGACAGGGATTTAGGAACCGTTGTTGGCTACTCATTAAATGGAAATAAAGCTTCTGATGAAATCTTCTGCCTAAAGCCAGATATAGTCTTGGTAGATTTGTTTATCCCTGATAAAGATGGCATTTCTATTGTTAAAGAAATTATAAGAAAAGATCCTAGTATTGCATTTATTATGATCTCTCAAGTTTCTTCAAAGGATATGATTGCTAAAGCCTATGAAAGTGGCATAGAATTCTATATTCAAAAACCTATTAATGCAGTTGAAGTTGAAAATGTCATTGCCTATGTAAAGGAAAAAATTAATAGTGAACGAAAACTCAATGAAATTAAAAAGCTCTTTAACATCGAAATTCCTGCCAAAAACAATCATGAAAAGCTTGATTATGAAAAAAAACTAAAATATGTTTTGCAAAAAATCGGTATAATGGGTGAAGCTGGCACACAGGATATAATTAAAATTATAAAATTCTTAATTGATTCAAATGTAAATCTATCTAATTTTACGATTAAAGAAGTATGTTCAAGGTTTAGTAATAATCCAAAGACTGTTGAACAACGAATTCGTCGTGCTGCAATAAAGGGTATGGTAAATCTGGCTCATCTTGGTATCGAAGATAATTTAAATGATACCTTTTTGGAATATTCAACTGGTCTATATAACTTTAAAGAAATCAAGATTGAAATGGACTATATCCGTGGCAAAGGAAAAATTCGGGGTAAAGTTAGTATTAGAAAATTTATAGATGGATTGCTATACTATAGCAAAAATTAATAGTTTGATTTTTCCAAATTTTTTAAATAATTTTAGTAGTATTTTGTAACCTTCTGAAACTTCATGAAACTCACCACTTATAATTATATAAATGGTGAATGAAAGGAGTGGTCAAGAAGGTTTTTTTATTTCATACAATAATATAAGGAGGTTATTTATGGAATTATTAAATGCAATTATAGCTAAGATTAATAGCTTTGCATGGGGAGGTTTGATGATATTCTTTCTTGTCGGCACTGGCTTCATACTTACTTTAGGAACTAGGGTAGTGCAGTTTAGAAAGCTTGGTTATGCCTTCAAATTATTATTCTCAAAGGACACACAGGGAGAAGGGGATATTACGCCCTTTCAAGCATTAATGACTTCTCTTGCTGCAACAATAGGTACAGGAAATATAGCTGGAGTTGCAGGTGCAATTGCTGCTGGAGGCCCAGGTGCTGTATTCTGGATGTGGATTACTGCAGCATTTGGTGGTGCAACCAAATATGCAGAAGCACTTCTTGCTATCAAATATAGAATTACCAATGAAAAAGGCGAAAAATCTGGAGGTCCTATGTATTACATAAAACTAGGGATGACAGAAAAATTTGGTGGTAATTGGTCTTGGCTTGGTTGGCTCTTTGCATTATTTGGAACAATAGCTGCCTTCGGTATTGGTAATATGGTTCAAGCAAATTCGGTTGCTCAATCAATAAAAACTTCCATTGGACTCTCTCCTATCATATCAGGTGCAATAATAGCAGCAGCAACTGCCCTTGTTATACTTGGCGGAATTAAAAGCATAGGTAGAGTTACTGAAAAGGTTGTTCCTTTTATGGCAATAATATACGTTATTGGTTCATTAATCATTTTATTTAAAAATGCAGCCCTAATACCTACAGCATTTGGTATGATATTTGGAAATGCTTTTTCTGCAAAGGCTGTAGGCGGTGGTTTAGTTGGTACTGTTATAAGATATGGGGTTGCTAGAGGTGTATTCTCTAATGAAGCAGGTCTAGGTAGTGCTCCAATTGCCCATGCAGCTTCTCAAAATAACGATCCTGTAAGACAAGGTATTATCGGTTCATTAGGTTCCTTCATTGATACATTAGTAATTTGCTCAATGACTGCAATAGTTATTTTAGTATCGGGCTTAGTAAATATAGACCCTAATACTGGTTTTATGACTATAGTTGATGATTTAAGCGGAGCTGCATTAACTACAAAGTCCTTTGATATAGCCTTCCCAGGTATTGGTGGTATGATAGTTGCATTCGGGCTAATTTTCTTTGCATTTTCCACTATTTTAGGTTGGTATTATTATGGTTCAAAATGTCTTGAATATATTGCAGGTGTTAAAGCTATTGAATTTTACAAATGGATTTGGGTTGCTCTAGTTTTCCTTGGTGCAATTTACAAGGTTGATTTCGTATGGAGCATTTCAGATACCTTTAACGGTTTAATGGCAATTCCAAACTTGATTGGTTTACTTGCCCTTAGTCCATTGGTATTTGCGATGACACGTGATAGCGAACAAAAGGATCAAGACAATCTTGCTCCTTAAACCTTAAGCAAATTAAATGAGGCATATGCCTCATTTAATTTTACTTTTCATATAACAGTCTAATATTTCTCTAATCATTCAATTTTACGGTTTCTAATAAATTTCTCCTCATACACATATCAACTGACAGTTCCTTTAATCCTCTTTCATTAAAATATATAGTTATATATGAATCCTTAATCCCTTTCACTATTCCCAATCCAAATTTTTTATGTCTTACAATACAGTCTATATCCAGTGGAATAAAGCTATTTCTTTGTTTACTTCTATTTGCAAATGTTTCTATTTCCTTTATAAATCTTGAGTACTCTACCTCTTGATTATTTTTATACTCTACTGTTAACAGCATCAGTTCTTCCTTAGCTCTAGTCATACCAACATACCATAATCTTCTTTCTTCTTCCAATGCTAAAGAATCTCCCATAGAATCTAGCTTAATACTATCTTTAGTAGGAATTTCTCCTTCTATTAAATCTATCATAAATACTTTTCTAAATTCCAGACCTTTAGATGAATGAAGGGTAGATAATGTTACAGCACTTTTTTTTCTATTGCCCCTAGATTCATGCATGGCCCTTTTTAAATTATTAAGCTTATCTACAAATTCCTGCATTGAATGAGTTCCATAGGCTAATTGTTCAAGAGTATTTAAAATATTACTTAAATTATCAATAGAGTAACCTGTAAGTTCTGCATAACTATCAAGCCTTTCTTCATATTTTAAATCATGTCTAATGAACCGAATAGCCTCCAAGGGCCTTTTAGCTTTTAAAGTTTCAAAGTCTTCTTTAAAAGCCAATAGGTTCCTTTTCTTAAATTCTTTCATATATGGATAGCTAACTAAGTTGTCAAATACTGATTTATCTCTATTTTGCTCTTTAAGATATTCTAACTCTTTTTTTGATATATAGGAATTAAATTTTGTATAAATCGATTCTAATAAAGGAACACTTGTATCATCATAAGAAAATCTAACAAAATTAAGGATATCATTTAAAATCCAATGGCTAAAGAAATTTCTATGATAATCCTTCATATAAAATTGAATATTCTCTTCACATAACCTTTGGGCCAATCCTATTCCTGATAAATTATTTCTATATAAGATTGCAATATCATCTAAAGATTTATCTAATTTTATTGAACTTATTATATAATCCAGCTGCTCTTTTTCATTAGAAAGTCTAACTATTTTGACTGGCTCATTTTGGGGATTTTCAGTAATCATTTTCTTAGGATATCTCATGGAATTATTACCTATAAGCTCATTACTAATATCTACAATATTTTTGCTTGAACGATAGTTTTGCTCCATGAATATAATCTTAGCATCAGTATATCTTTTTTGAAAATCAAGCAAATATTTAGGATCAGCTCCTCTAAAACCATAAATTGATTGGTCATCGTCACAAACTATAAATAAATTGTTCTGAGGATAAGCTATTTTCTCTACTATTCTATTCTGAATAAGGGATGTATCCTGACCTTCATCCATCATAACATATTTATATTGTTTTTGATATTTTCTCAACATATAATCGTTACTATCAAGGATATTATTTGCTTCAATAAGCATATCGTCAAAGTCTAATAAAATCATACCATACTCATTATTTCTTTTATAATTCTCATAGGCTATAAAAATTTCATCAAAGTTTTTAGTATTAAACTTATATTTCTTAAAGTCTCTAATATCAATCATAAAATTTTTAACAAAGCTTATTGAATTTAAGAGTTCATCTAATTTATCATCATTAATACTGCTCCTATTTACATCCCTATATATTTTTTGTAGTATGTATCTTTTATTATAGTGTGTCTTTACCCCTTCAATAAGCTCGTATTTAATTCTATTTATATGGTAATAATGTCTAATTATTTTATAGGAAAAGCTGTGAATAGTAGAAAAGTTAATGTCTGTTGTTATTATTCTGCCATAGGTATCATAAAACCTATCACTCATATCCCTCGCTGCTGCCTTGCTAAAGGTAAGGGCAAGTATATTTTCTGGTTTAACCTTATATCTGAATATTAAATAAGCTATATGGGCATTTAAAACTGTAGTTTTTCCACTTCCAGGGGTAGCTAAAACCAAGACTGGGCCTTTCTTATGCAAAATAGCTGTTTTTTGTTTATCATTAAAATCCATATTAAATTCTGCTTTAAGAAAATCAAAAAATTCAAAACTCATAATAATTTCTCCCTATGCTACACCTTTTATCTTTGTATTTCTATAAATTTCCCATAGTTAAACTTAATTTATACATATCAAAATATCCAAAATTTTTAGGAATTTTTGATGTGTGTAAAGTTAAAGTCTTTACTTAAACCCATGTATAGGGATTTAAGTAAAGACTTTAATTTATACATGTCCAAAATGCCCAGAAGCATTGCATATTTGCACATGTATAAATTAAGTTTTACTATGTAAATTCTATATCACGAGTTTTTTTGTAAAAACTTAATCACAGTCATTAATATACTAAAAGTTACAGCGTCCTTGAAGGTTCGCAAATCTAGTCCTGTAATATTTTGTATCTTATTCAAGCGATAGATCAAGGTATTACGATGAATATATAATTTCCTAGCTGAATCACTTATATTTAAATTGTTTTCTAAAAACTTAATAGCTGTTAAATGAAGTTCATTATCTGCTATTATTTCCTGTAAATTGCAATTTGAACATATGGATATATCTTTTAGTGTGGAAGCATCTAATTTGTCAATCAATATAGGCAAAAGCAAGTCATTGTAATTATATACTTTCCTATAATCAATAAAACTATTTCCTAATTTTATCATTAACTTTGCCTTCTGATAAGACTCATAAAGATAACTCAAATTATGTGCTATTGTCCCCACACCAATAATAGGCTCATATAAAAGCTCAGAAAAAATAGTATCATAAATACTTTGTCCAAATTCCTCATCTTCCATATCACTGTTAACTACTCTTATAAATGCTAATGTATTACTATTTATTCTTATTAGCACTTCATCAGGATGGATATTTGTAATTATACTTTCTACATCATTTATAATATCCTCCGAAAGTTTAATAACAATAGCTCGAGTCTTTAAATCATATCTCATATCAAATCTAATACAAATTTCCTTTATTTCCTCTTCATCAAATTCCTTTAATATAATACCTTTTATAAATTCCTCTTTTGTTAAGTTATTCAAATTCTCCGATAAAAAAAGTCCTATAACCTGTAATAATCTTCTATTTTCTGTTGTATTACCTTTTATTGAAATTATCAAGTTTTTCCCATAATCCGTATTAATTAAGTAATAGAGCCTGTCTTCGATTGATAAAACTTCATCATTAATTTTGTTTTCCTTTAATGACGTATCGTATTCTCCTACCTTCTCAACATTTGTACTATCTATAATATAACCTTTCTCATCTAAAAGACTTATTTCTTCATCTACTATATTTTGAAATCTTGAAAGCAAAAATCCTATTCTTCTTATATCCATAAGTAATCCACCTATCTAGAACAAATGCGTCAGATGACGCTTTTGTCGCTACAAGTTTCATGTTTCAAGTTCTAAGTTTTTCAAGTAATTTTTTTAGGCCTTTCTTTATATTAATTATACATAAATTATTAATTAGAGTAAATTATATCCTTTTCATTAATTCTTTTCTCAGCTTTTCAAATCCAGGCTTTCCAAGAAGTGCAAACATGTTTTTCTTATAGCTCTCTACACCTGGCTGATCAAAGGGATTTACACCTAATAGATATCCGCTTATTCCACATGCTTTTTTAAAGAAATATATTAGCTTTCCAAAATAATATTCATTCATTGTTGGTATATTTATTATTAGATTTGGTACTCCTCCATCCACATGAGCAAGAAGCGTCCCTTCAAATGCCTTTTTATTTACAAAATCCATTGACTTCCCGCTTAAGTAATTTAGATTATCTATATTTGCTTCATCATCGGTTATTTTTATATCTTCCCTTGGATTCTCTATATTTAAAACTGTTTCAAAAATATGTCTTCTGCCATCCTGTAGATATTGTCCCATTGAATGAAGATCTGTTGAAAAGTCTACCGCTGCAGGGAATATACCCTTTCCATCCTTTCCTTCACTTTCTCCATATAGCTGCTTCCACCATTCTGACATATAATGAAGGGAAGGCTCATAATTTACTAAAACCTCTATTATTTTTCCTCTATTATACAACACATTTCTTATTGCTGCATATTGATAACACGGGTTTTTATATAAATCTTCCTCCATATATTCTTCTCTTCCAATCTTTGCTCCCTCCATGATATTATCAATATCTAATCCTGCAACTGCCATTGGAAGCATCCCAACAGGTGTAAATATTGAAAATCTTCCTCCAATATCATCGGGTATAATAAAGGCTTCGTACCCCTCTTTGTTTACTAATTCCTTTAAAGCTCCTTTTATTTTATCAGTTGTTACAAATATCCTTTGTTTTGCTCCTTCTTTACCATATTTTTCTTCTATATATGTCTTTAGTATTCTAAAGGCAATTGCTGGCTCAGTTGTCGTTCCAGATTTTGATATTACATTTATACTTACTTCCTTACCTTCTATTACATCAAGTAAATGTTTTAGATATGTGCCACTTATATTGTTACCAACAAAATATATTTCGGGTCCCTGCCTTTTATCTTGAGAAAGTACATTATAAAAAGAATGAGAAAGAGCTTCTATTGCTGACCTTGCCCCCAAGTAAGAGCCACCTATGCCTATTACAATAAAAACCTGTGAATTATTTCTAATTCTACATGCAGCTTCTTTTATTCTTTCAAATTCCTTCTTATCATAGCTTATAGGGTAATCTATCCACCCTAAAAAATCACTTCCTGAGCCTGTCTTATTATGAAGCATTTTATGGGCTTCTAAAACTGATCTTCTCGAATTTTCTATTTCATGCTTTTTTAAAAATGAATTCGAATAATTAAATGTAATATTTTTCACAATACCCCTCCTACAGATTTTTAGTTATAAACATTTAAATTATATCAAATTAATATATAAACTAAAATTATTATTTATAATTGAGTAAATTGCATAATTATGACTTGTTAAAATTGCATGATATATATGATATTGATTTGAGGATTTTAAAACTATATGTAGTAGTGAGTTTTTAGGTAAGATAATTATGAAATTTGCTCAATTAAAAAAGTAGAAAGTAATAATAACTTTTCTACTTTTTTATCTATATTAAAATATCGCTTTCTCAGTTTCTTTATCAAATATATGGATTTTGTTCATATCAAAATATATTTTTACATCATCTCCTATTTGAGGATTGAATGTGGGCTTAACTCTTGCAATGAGTTTCTTAGAATCAATATCGAGATATAGGTATGTTTCAGAACCCAGCTGCTCTTTAACTTCTACCTTTGAAGTTATAAAATCAACTTTATCCCTTGTATTGGATTCGTTCTTAATATCCTCTGGTCTTACACCTAATACTACTTCTTTATTGATTTGATTATTTTTGCGTAATACGCCAGCCTTATCCTTCGGTAGTTTTACTGTATTATTTTTAAACTTAAAACATAATTCATCATTTTCTTCATAGAGCTGACCATCCAAAAAGTTCATTTGTGGGCTACCTATAAATCCTGCAACAAACATATTTGATGGTTGATTGTATATTGTTTGAGGATCTGCCACCTGTTGTATTATTCCATCCTTCATAACAACTATCCTTGTACCCATTGTCATTGCTTCCGTTTGGTCATGAGTTACATATATAATCGTTGTTTGAAGCTTTTGATGAAGCTTACTAAGTTCAGCTCTCATCTGTACCCTAAGCTTTGCATCTAGGTTTGATAGTGGTTCATCCATTAAGAATACCTTAGGTTCTCTAACTATAGCTCTTCCTAAAGCTACCCTTTGTCTTTGTCCACCAGATAACTGCTTCGGCTTTCTCTTCAATAAGTCTTCTATCCCTAAAATGGTAGCTGCTTCTTCTACTCTTTTCTTTATTTCATCCTTAGGAACTTTTCTCATTTTTAATCCAAACGCCATATTGTCATAAACTGTCATGTGTGGATATAAAGCATAATTTTGGAATACCATAGCTATATCCCTATCCTTTGGAGCCACATCATTTACTAGGTTATCTCCTATATACATCTCTCCAGATGATATTTCTTCAAGCCCTGCTATCATTCTTAAAGTAGTAGACTTCCCACATCCCGATGGGCCTACAAATATAATAAATTCCTTATCCTCTATTTCTAAATTAAAATCCTTCACAGCATGAAATCCATTAGGATATATTTTATTTATTTTTCTCAAATTTAATCCTGCCACTTTTATCTCTCCCTTTTTTTATTTATACTATAATTCTACTATAAAGCTACTAACGAATAAATTGACAAAGGTTACAAATATAAAAGCTGCTATTGTACAAAATATACAATGGCAGCTAAAGTCTCCACCCTTATTTTAAATACTACTTCCATAACAAAAGATACAATCTATAAAGCATTACAACAGCCTGTACTCGATTGGCTTTTTCTGTTGGAGCAAACCTTCCTTCTTCATTTCCCGTAACTATTCCTTTTCTTGCTGCTAATTCTACTGAAGCTTGTGCCCATGGTGCTATATCCTTAATATCCTTAAAGAAATTTATTTTTTTATCTTCCGCTAAATCCACTGATTCTTTTTGTAATACTTTAGCTATTATTTTAGTCATTTCTTGCCTTGTTATATTCCCTTTAGGATCAAATGTTCTTTCACTTCTTCCATTAATCAATCCATTTTTATATGCTACAGCTACTGCTTTATAGTACCAGCTGCCTTCATCTACATCTTCAAAGGGTATGTAATCATCACTTTCTGATTTATATCCTAACATTCTAGTTATTAATGCTGCGAATTCTGCCCTTGTAATATTTTCATGTGGATCAAACTTAGTATCAGTTCTTCCATTTACTATTCCTTTACATACCATGATTTCTACTGCATCCTTTGCCCAGCTATAGCCATTTAAATCAGTAAATTTATTTTTTGATAATCTAACAAAATATTTACATAAGTGACTTGTTTTAAAGCTTATCCTTTGTTTATCAATATTCCATTCTCCAGATACGGCTTCTATCCCTCCATCATCCTTTAAAAGATATATTGTTATGTCTTTATTGTCTCCTATATCACCATTGTAATGAAAACTTATTTTCATTGGACTACTTAAAACTTTTATTTCCTCTCCTCCAACTATTGCTTCAAACATTGCTTCTATACTATTTTCAGGCTTATCTATCGTATATTTTCTTCTCCTAATCTTTAAAATTATCTCCTTATCCTTCATTTTTTCGTTAAAGGTATCAGGTTCTATATTAAATGAAGCTATTTCTGTTTTTACTTCTAATTTGTCTATTCCTTTTTTGAATATATTCTGCAAAATGCCCTTTGGTAAATATATTTGGATTTCATCTTTACATTCATTAATCATATCTATAGTTATTGTATTTTCTTTGCTTAATTTGTTATTTATTTTGACTACAGACTCAATTATGTCATTAGAAATACCATCTATTTCTTTTGCATCTTGGATTTCACCTATTATTTCTAATGCTATAGCCACAGTTCTTGACGCAATATACATTGCTTCACTCTCTACTTGCTCTTTATCTATTTCATCCACTGCTTTTACCAAAAACTTCAAAAGCTCTGATAAAATTTCAACTGTTTCCTTTTTATTTACCTTAGATTCTATTCTTTCCTTAGCTTTTTCAATAATTTTAGTAATTTTAATAATATAGTCTATTAGGTCTTCAGCATCGTCTTCATTTTTTATTTTTGAAAAGTTATCATCTAAAATACCTATAACGTTATTCAATGATTTCAGAATTTTATTTTCACTAGTTTTTGAATCCTTCACAGCTTTCCACGCTTTTTTAATTTCATCTTCTATATCTTCTAGCTCTTCACTGTCAGCACCGATGTCTATGCCTAAATCCATTGTATATAACCATCTTATATAATCCCCTTCTTTTACTTCAACGCTTCCAGCGCTAATTTTGGGAAACTCACCATTTACTGAAAACATCCACCCACTCTTGGCTCCTTTATCGAATTCCGACTGCCCATCTATGCTTTTTACATATTCATCCTCAATTTTATATTGGATATCCTTATGATTAAGTACTCTCTTTAATACATCTAAAACCGTATCATTTTTTTTAAACTCTACCTCTGTTTTAGAAAGTATTCTTCCCTCATAGCCTTTCACATAAACATATACAACTTCCTCTTCTTCCTGTGTTGAAAACGAAAATTTCTCCTTTTTTCCTTTTATATTGATTTTTCCCTTATATTCTTCATCTTCCTTGGCTTTAAAATCGAATTTAAAATTTCCTTCCTTATCAGTAATATCTTGGTTAATATAGTATTTTCTATCTTTATCATAGATTTCTATTGCTATAGGTTCTTTTTCATAACTTGATTCTACTTTTATATCTACATCACCATCATCGTCAACATCTATATCAACACTAATTCCTGCAAAGGATTGTAGAGTAAAACAAAATATTAATAGTATTGTTAAAATTGTTTTTTTCAAGACTCATCACTCCTGCTATTCCACGTCTATATATATAGGATCTGTCAATATATTCATATCCTCTAAATTATCCCATAAAAATCCTCTAACCTCATATTCTCCCTTTCTGGGTATTAAGAACCCAGTAGTAATAATTTCTTCTTCCTTTTTTTCTATCGTTTTGGTCAAATAGGAATAAGTAACCATTTCGTCATCATCTATTTCATATAACACCACAATAAATGTAAATTCTTGGTCTTCTTCTGTATTATTTTTTATTCTAATTGTAACCTTTCCTTCTTCGCCCTTTTCCAAGACGTTATTACCTATTCTTTCCATAATCAGCTTATCATCATTGTCTTCCTCATCTTCATTATCTGAATCATATTCATAAATTTTTACATTTTGATACATAGATTTACCTCTGTATAAATCAGCAAGAGCTATAAATGCCTGTTCAGTGGCAGATTTTTTTTCACTACCATACTCGGTTCTATATTCAAAATGATTTTCTGTTTTGAAATTTAAAAGGGCATCTAGCATACTATTGCCATTTTTTTGCCATTCATTTGATAACGGGTCTATTTCATTTGCCATAAGTCCTTGTATCACAGCGCATATGGAATAAGGATTATCAGAACCCATAAATGGAAATCCTCCTGAATCAAGTTGTGCAGATTTGATAAAGTCTATAGCTTTATTAATAGTATCTTTGACCCCCTCTATATCTTTATGCTCTGCAAGGGCTGTTATTGCCATTGCTGCTGTATCAACATCTGGGTTTACTGTAAATCCACCATGATCTTTTTGAGCCTTCATTAGTGCTGTAATAGCTTTTTCAATATCATACTTTGCCTCAGCCATATCTAAAGCTATTATACTCCAAGCCAAAGTGGCTGGATGCTTGTCTCCAAGATTAGTGATAAACCATCCACTTTCTTCTTGGGAATCTAAGAGAAGCTTAACATAGTTCTTTCCTTTAAAATTCTTTGGATCCTTCCCAGCAGCAATTATGCCAATTATATTTCCTGCATAGGTTGCAGCAGAATCGCTTTCCTTTATATCTAGTCTATCGGCTATTTCTTTTATCTCCTTATCTATATCTTTACTGGTAAAATTTAATGCTATTGCTTCTCTAAAGCTATATTCATCATCATCCTCATAATAATTTCTTAAATCTTTTATAGCATTTTCTATTATTTCTTTGTCATTTTTATTATTTTCTGCAAAGGAAATACAATTTATAGAAATGATATTTATAATTAATATTATTGCTAATAAAATTCTAAATACTTTTCTTACCATAATTCCTATCCTTTCTTTTAAATGTTTTTAAATTTTTCTATAAAAGCCCCTTTATAGGAATTTATGTAAGTAAAAACTTTAATTTACAAACCTTCAAAACTCCCAAAAACATTGGGTATTTATATATATAAATTAAGTTTTACTATGTAAATCCTATATATAAGGGGCTTACTCAATTAAACAACTCTACTCGATTATAGTAAATGGTACTTTCCAAGATTTATTTAAGACCTTTCCGTCTTTTGATTCTATTTCATTCTTAATATATAAGGTGTAGTTTTCTCCAACATCATATCCACCCTGTGGTGCGTATACCTTTATAGTTTTATTATCTTCTAAAAGCTGTATTTCACATGTAACAATATATCCTTCAGAATCCACAACTACTATAGCATCATTAAGTGAACTCTCTAAAACATCATCATTGAATTTTATAGTCCATGTTTTATCTAAAGCCACATCTGGATTTTCTACTTTCCATAATTCATAATCACTGTCATCTCCGTCAAATTTATCGTATTCTACGATTAATTCAAATGTATCTCTTATTAATTCTGGATAGTTTTCTCCTTCTTTTGATACATTTACTTCGTATGTTCCTTCTTGTAATTCTATGCTTACTTCTCCATTTTCATCAGTTATATATTCTATGCCATCTATTGTAAGCAATGCGCCCTCTTCTATTTTTTCACTTTCTACAGTATTCCAATTTTCATCATATGTAGTTACTACTTTTTTTACTATAAGCTTAGTAATTTTGCCTTCTTGTACTGTGTAAAGCCTAGGTATAAATGTAAGGTCCGACCATGTTGCTAGGTCACTGGCTTTTAAATGAAGTAATAATTCATCAATTCCTCCAATTTGTAAAGTAGATATTGATGTTGGTGAGCTTTTCAATACTCCATTTTCAGCTACATATAATCCCCAGCTTGTCATATATCCATCTCTACTTTCTCCTGCCATCTCTCCTAGTAACCCATTAATAAATAGTCCCCATTGTCCTTCATCTCCAACTATTTGGTCATCGCCAATTGCTGTTCTTAATAAGTCTTCTCCTGTTTCTTCATCAGTCACTGCAATCATTTCATCAAATAACGTATCGGTCTTTCCTTCAATCCTAACCCTTATTTCCTGACCGCTATTATCGGCATAGGCATCAAAGCCCTTATTTATTAAAGGCATAAAGCTAAACATCATAGCAAATATTAATAAAATACTAAATATTCTTTTCATAGTTTCCCTCCTAATATTTTCTTTTTAACTGTATTTCTCATTATTTTATCAGCTTAAATACTGATACAGCACATTGCGCTCTCGTAGCATTTTTATCGGGAGCAAAGTTATCATAAAGCAAATTATTTTTCCTTGCTATCTCCACATAGCCCTCATACCACTTATCACCACCCTTTATTGCCTTAGCTTCTTCTTCCAATCCCTTTGCCCGTACAAGCATAGCTGCTACACCAGCCCCTGTAATCTTGTCCTCTGGTGCAAACTTTCCATCACCTACCCCCTTTATAAACTCTTTTTTTACTGCAAGAGCAACTATTTTATTTGCCCAATGATTTTCTAGATCTTTGAATTCATATGTAGATGATGAAATCTCATCCTGCATGCCTAAGCCATAGATTAGAAACTTAGCAAATTCAGCTCTTTTAACTTCATTATTTGGTTTAAAAGTTCCATCTGAATAGCCCGACACTATTTTTTTATTAACAAGGGTCATTATTTCTTCATAAGCATAATCACTTTCCATTAAATCCTTAAACTTCACAGTGGTATTTAAATTATGTAATTTATCAAATATAGATACCTTATTTTTATAATCTGATAAAGCTAGAAGTCCATGCCAAGTGGCTATATAATTTCCTTTAGACATTGCTTTTATATGTTTAAAGGAACCATTTTCTAATCTATATCCTAAAAGCTTATCATAAAGCTTTTTATCTGGCTCTAAGCCCATACTAACTCTTGCAAGTATATTCCATGCAACACTTTCACAGCTTTCCCTCTTATCTAGATTTTCCTCAATATATTTAAAAGCGCTTTTTATTTCTTCAGAATCTTTACTAAGTCCTAACGCCCTATAAGCCACAATAGCCATAGCTGTCAAATCTAAATCTGAGTTTGAATCTCCAACAAATACTGGAAATCCTCCATCTTCATTTTGATTCTTCTTAAGCCATTTTAACGCCTTTTCCTTTTCATATCCATCTTCACCAGCTGCATATAATGAGACAATTCCCCATACATGGGCATTTATCAAATCTTCTCCTGTACCGTCTATAAAATCAGCAAATTTTCCACTACTCATTTGACTTTCTTTAATAATCTCCACTTCACGGGATACATCTTTACCTAAAGCTAAAGTTCCTATTACATAGGCTTGATAGTCCGTATTCACATTTGAATCAATCTTTGCCAAGGAGTTTTCCTTTAAAGCACTACCAAATGAATATAAGGCTAGTATACCCCACTCATCTAAATCTTGCTTTTTTAAATACTCTACTGATTTATTAATATCTAAACCAAATGCAATGCTTGAAAACATAAAAATAAAAACCAGAACAAAAACAAACCCTTTTTTCATCCTTCTCCTCCTCTAATACCTTATTTTTTAACTGGTATATCTATGATGTTATCATCTATTATAATCACAGAAAAGGCTCCTCTGATCTTTTCTGGATCCTCATAAAGTAGCTTTACTGCCTTCTTTATGAAGTTATCATCATTTCCAGTAATGAGCCATATTGTTCCTGTTAAACCATATTCCTTTATTACAGAAGTTATTATGGCTCCCCTTTCATACTCCTTAGAAATATCTCCCTTTTCATTTAAGGCCTGTATACTTTTTTCGGCTTTAAAAAATAAGCCAAATTTATCTCCATTCTCATAAATATGATTTATATAGCTTAGTTTCGATACATCATTCCATCTTCCTATTACGATTGAATTTATTTGTCCATCTTCTAATTGTTCTTCATCTAATTCTCTTATTTCAATATCCTTTAATCCTCTTTCCTTTAAAAAGCCCAATAGCTTTCTGCTTTCCTCTTCAAAATTTTTCTCATATATAATTTCTGTTTTCAAAACATTATCTGCATGTCCATTTATAAAATTCATTGGATATGCTCCAATAATACTTGAACCATAGGTATTATTGCTCCAATCATGATAATCCCATATCACAATATCATCTGGCTTTAAATGATATTCCCTTGCTCCAACCCCAGCTAATATACCATTGACATAATAAAACCAATCTGTTTTCCTCTTATCTTTTACGCCTGTAAAGCCAGACTTAAGACCATTTATGGCATTTATAAATCCGCCTCCATAGGCAGTTTCTATATCGAAGTTTTCTTCCATTACCTCCATTACACTTACATCATCTAAAATATCTATATTTTTATCCTCCAGCTTCTCCTTTCCAAAATCTTTTGAAACTACTACATTAACTACACCATTTTCTGAAGCAGATTTCTCACTGCAGCCTATTAATGAAAGAGTAATAATAATTAATAAACATGCCAATAATACTTTTCTCATACTTGATACCTCCAATATATTAAATCAAAACAAAAAACCCTTTCCGAATTGGAAAAGGACTAAAGATATATGTTATTATTTTTATATAAGCATATAAATAATTATAAAATACCTTGTAATTATTATGCTTAATATAAAACTGCATTCATACATATATCTTCAACTCCTCAAAGTCGGAGGTAAATTGAAGAACGTCTTACCAGGTTTTCTGACTTCCGGGTCATCTTTAGAACAGACCTTCCCATCCAGCATTTAACTTTGGTACATTAGACAGTGGTATATTCCATTCCTCATCGCCGGTTACAGCTGCGACTACAGTAAGGGCTTTCCACCCTTTTCCCTAAGCTAAGACACTATTCATTTGATTTCTACACTGCTTCCAGTATATTAGAAATTATATCATCTTATGCCACTCTCTTCAATAATATAACAAGTTAATTTAACTCCTTGTGTTAGTTAATTATCTATTTCCTTCACGGGAATTTCGCTATAGCTTATTCTATCCTTAAACCTTGTAAGTACATTTATAAAGTCCTTTCCTAAGAAAAAGGTAAAGCCTAAATTTCCCAGAGCATGCATCAAGTCAAAATAAAAGGAAGAAGCATATGTAGCGATGAAGCTTCTTAAGTTTAAAGGATATACGAAAAATAACCAATGCCATAGGTTCATAATATAACCAAATAAAAAGCCCCACACAAAAGCAAATATAGTCAAGCACAATCGAGAAGGTTTTTTCATTATCTTGCCTAATATTCCTGCACTAAATCCAGCAAGTCCCCATGCCATCATCTGCCAAGGTGTCCAGGGACCATGCCCTAAAAAGCTGTTTGATACAAGTGTTGCCACAGCTCCTACCATAAATCCAAACCATGGACCAAATACATACCCTGAAATTATAACTAAAAATGTAGTTGGCTGTACATTAGGTAATGCTGCAAAGGGAACCCTAGTTATCCCTGCCAGCCCTGCCAGAGTTGCAATTAAGGATATCTCCTTTACAGAAGCATGTTTTCTCTCATAGAATATAAAAAGCAAAATCAAAGAAACTATTAGTATAATAACTGAAATCAATCCATAATTCATATTAAATAACACCTTCTTTTGGACTATGCTCAAATAGATCTAAAGCATCCTTTAGAGTAAGAATTCCATCAAGTTTTCCAGAAAAAAGCTTGTTGATTTGAGTTGAATAATATATTCCAGAATTTAATACTTCACATTTAGAACCAATCTGAGCTATCTGTCCATCAAATATAAGGCAAACTCTATCTGTAAACTTTCCTAAAAATTCAACGTCGTGGGTAACTATAATGATTGTTTTACCTAGCTTTTTTAAATTTAATAATATCTCTCCTAATCTATCCTTTATAATATTATCTAATCCTCGAGTAGGTTCATCTAAAAGTAATATTTCAGGCTCCATAACCAGTATCGATGCAAGTGCTGCCCTCTGTTTTTCTCCACCACTTAAATCTCTTGGATTCTTATGTCTATACTCATATATATTTAAATCCTTTAAAACTTTGTCTATCCTTGAATAGTCTTTAATATCGTTGTTATCCAGTGTATATTTTAACTCCTCATAAAGTGTATCATTAAATAAGTAATCATTTGGATTTTGAGATAGAAAGCCTACTACCCCTTTAACTACTATTTCTCCTTTAGTTGGCTTTAATATACCCGATATATTCTTCAACAAAGTGGATTTACCTCCACCATTTTCCCCCATTATTCCTAATATTTCTCCTTTTTCTACCCTTAAATCAATGCCCTTAAGGGCATCCTTACCACCCTTATATGTGAATTTCAGTTTTTTTATATTAATTATTTCATCTTTATTTTGATAATCTTTATGTAATATTTCTTTTTTGTTAAAATTTTTACATTTAAGCATAGTTTTGAGTTGTTTTCTACCTTCCTTTACCGTAAAGGGAATCATTTCTTGTCCAATTTTAACAAAAAAATCTGCTACAGGAGGTAAAAAACTGATATTCTTTGAATTGCACCAAAATACAAAATCCTTAGGCTTTCCATCAAATACTAACCTTGCATCTTCCATAAATAAAATCCTATCTGCCAAGTGAAAGCATCTATCTATTCTTTGTTCTATTAATATTATTGTATATCCCAATTCATCATTCAATCTTTTTATTATATTTAATATTTCTTCTGCAGTCACTGGATCCAATTGGGAAGTAGGTTCATCAAAAACTAAAATTTTATATCCCATTGCAATAGTTGCTCCTATAGCTGTCTTCTGCTTTTGTCCCCCAGATAATTCATAGGTTTTTTTATCTTTGATATCCCACATATTTAAAAAACTAAGACATTCCATAACCTTTTTTTTCATTATTTCATGCTCCACACCTAAATTTTCAAGACCAAAGGCTATTTCTCTCTCAACCCTATCCATTAGCAGCTGTCTTTCAGGATCTTGAAAAACCATCCCCACTTCTTCATTACCATGGATTTTACCCTTTATTTTTCCGCCATAAAATTCTGGAACTATTTTATTGAATACCCTTCCCAGAGTTGATTTGCCAGACCCAGATTCTCCAAAAAGAAGTATAAATTCTCCTTCATTAATAGTAAGATTTATATTATCTAATGCAGGTTTTTCTGAATTAGGATAATAATATGTTAAATCTTGTATTTTAAAAATTTCCATCTTTTACACCCCCAGATCAATAAAAGATTAATTAACATGGGTATACTCATGATAGTCAAAAAGACAAGGTCTTTAGACTCATAACTTTCTAATCTAGGATAGTAGGAATAACTCCCTTTATCTGTGAAAACCCCATATATAAATAATCCAAAAAAGATAAGACTTAATGTACTTAATATGTAGTCTATTGGTCTTATCACCAGTTTAGAGTAAAGAGTCCTTTTTCCTTTACCATATCCCCTTGAGTATAGAGCTTCAGCTCTGTTTAGTGAACCCTCCAAAGAAGACATAAGTACTACCTTTAAGATAGGGTAATATGCTTTTACCCTCTTAAATATATTTTTTTCATTCAGTTTAGCTCCTCTTAAAACCATTACATCCTTAACCCTCATTATTTCCAGTCTCAATCTATGTATTATATTTGTAGTCATAGATAATGTCAACGTCAGCCTATGGGCATACTTTGAAAAAAATCCAAAGGAATCATCTATATCAATAAGGGCTCCATATAATACGAAAATTAACAATATTGATATAAGCTTTAATCCCATAACTATGCCAAATACTATAGCTTCTAATGTAATCTTAAATTTTCCTATAATCGGTAGTCTCATTCCCGCATAAATAACTGTCACGCCATTATTTGACACCAAAGGATTTATTATCAATATTAATACTACAGTAAAAAAGCTATACTTCAAAGTATCTTTAAGCTTTTTACTTTCTCCCAATAGAATTAGACTACTAATTAAAGCTACTAATAAAAAAGCTATATAAATTGGATGATTATAAAAAATAATTGCAAAAAAAAGAACTACTGAAAATATTATTACCGTAAATGGATGGAGTTTTATCACTTTATCACCTGCTTAGTTTTTTAATATATCTTTTATCTTATAAAAAAATGTATTAATCCTTTATAATTTATTCTAATTATAGCATCTAATATATATTTTTCCAAACAATAAAGAAATATGGATCGTGTCAAGATACTGTACTTACCCAGCTCCGAATGTTACTTCATATCTCTAACAGATGTTTCTATAAAAAAACTATATATAGAATTTACATAGTAAAACTTAATTTATACATGTACAAATACGCAACGTTTCTGGGGGTTTTGGATATGTATAAATTAAAGTCTTTACTTAAATTTCTATAATACAATTTTTCACAAAACCTTCTCTATCTAAAAAATAAATGTTAAGGTTTATAACCCCAACATTTATTTTTTTAATTTCCATGTGCCAGGTTTAAATCCCCCGACTTTCAGTCGGGTAGCTTTAGCAAACAGCGAAGCTGCATGATAGTGGTATAATAGTGTTGGGGTGATAAAAATGGTAGAATACAGAAGAAGTAGTCATACAATATATGACATAAAATATCATGTAATATGGGTAACAAAATATAGATATAAAATGTTAAGAGGAAAAATAGCAGAAAGATTGAGAGATTTGATAAGGCAAGGATGTGAAGCAAGAAAAATAACAATAGTACAAGGTAGCGTAGGAAAAGATCATGT
>NZ_FRAG01000045.1 GCF_900142245.1 Paramaledivibacter caminithermalis DSM 15212
CGCTTTTAAATCTATTTTGAAACAAGTGCCCTGTCCTTCCATATTTATTATTATGCCACTGCACATAGCTTACTGTCATCCTTTTTATACTGGCTCCTACTTCTTCCCCCTCTTTAATTAATAAATGAACATGATTATCCATTAAGCAATATCCATATAATAAAAACTGTCCTTTTTCTTTTGCATTGAATAAAGCCTCTATGAATTTTTCTCTATCTTCATTATCTATGAACATATTTCGTCCATCTATGCCTCTTAACATAATATGATATATCCCTGTTTTACTTCTTTCTCTTCTTTTTCTTGCCATTTTCATCACCATTTTAATTTTATACCATTATTTTTAACGTGTCAACCGAAACGTCCCTTTGTCATTAAATAATTTACATTTATTTTAAATTATGTTACACTTTAGAAGTAATGGGTTTATAAATAAATTATAAAAGGAGAGATAAGAAATGAACAAAATAAAAAAGCTAGTTGTAGAGTTATTATGTATATGTATGATGATGAGTTCTAGTATGTGGGCTTTTGCAGAAGAAAAAATAATTGAATCTAAAGAAGAATTAGTTAAGAAGGAAGAACAATTTAATAACAATGAAAATTTTTTAATTGAAAAGAAATATGGAGAATATTTTTTAAGTAAATTTAATTATTCAGAGGATTTATCTGACCCCATTCCGTTATATAATTTGGAAAATAATATTGAAGCTGTGGTTTTTTCTTTAAAAAATAAAGATGCAGATGGCTATATTATAATTAATACAAATGATCTATCTATTCCAGAATTTAGTTTAAGCAAATCAAATCCATTTACTACAGGTGTTTATGATAAATGTATTTATAATGGTCCATTAGAGTATTATAATAAGAAAGATGGAAAAATAACAACAATTTATGATAATAAACAAATTGATTTGAATAACATAAAATTAGTTTATTCTAAAAAACCTATTGATAAATTAGAAAAATTTGAGAATGAAAAAAATCTTATTAAACCAAAAAAACCTACAGAAACTTATGAGGAACTAAAAGGCTCCTTAAGAACATGGGGAACTAGTCATTATTGTGGTGTTGATGGTACAGCTATTTTACTAATGTATTTTGATGATTATTATGATGAATCTTTTGTAAAAACCAGCTTAGAAAGTGCAAATGCATTAACAAATCATTTAGTTAATAATAGATATATTCCAGATAAAGGTACTGTAAGTACAGAAATAAAAAGTGGTATAGAAGATTATTTAAATGATAGAGGATTAGGCAATGATTATGATGTGAGCAGAAGAACTTATAATTTCAGTTCTATTAAACAAAAAATAAAACAAGATAAACCAGTATTAGTTGGTACTGTGTCACATCCAGATTTTGGTGACCATTGGATTATTGCTCATGCATACTATGAAGATGATTTTGGTGATGACTACATTATAGTTAATGATGGTTGGGGAAGTAATGACGTTTATGTGGCAAATAATTCAACGTACTATGATTATTTGGTTTATATCTATTAGAAGGAGTTATTAAATGACAAGTAAAAACATTATTTATATAATAATCATACTTTTGTTATTAGGAGTACCTTATTTTATTTTAAATTCTAAAAAAGAAGTTACTATATTTACTGGTATATTAACTGAAAAAGATATTTCAAACATACAAAAAATTAATTTCGTAAAAGGTCCTGAAATAATCACTAGTGAAATATTAGATGAAAAAGATATAGATGATATTATTAATTGGATTAATTCTATTGAATATGAAAAAAAAGTTGCATTAAAAGATTTTGGTGAAACTCCCAAAGGCTCTGATTATGAAATTACTCTGTTCGACGAAAAAAATCATACTGTATTATCTATATCTTATTTTCCAAAGCAAGATATATTAAAAGATAATGAATTTGTATATATTGTAAAGAGTAAATTAAATTTAAAACTGGAAGAATTTTATAACAAAGGAACTATTAAAGATAAACAACCTTAAAACTTTATTTATATTATAGTTTCCTTACTCCTTCAAATGAAAATGTGGACAATTTTAGCATTCAGATTTAAAAAATTAACGCTCTAAAGTCAGGTAATTAAAGACTTAGGGCGTTTTTATACTTTACACTTAAGGAGGACAGATTTTATTAATTTAACTCGTTGTGCTAGTTAAAATTTACAAACATGTCACAGGGACTTTTCGTTTGTCATAGGAATCTGATTTTTTTTAATGTCTAATTCACTATAGTTTTGCACTTTCCTATAGAACGATTGAAAATGCTAAGTTTTATATCTTATGATAAATAGCTTAAAAATCAATGATTTTAGCAAAAATTGCAAAACTTCAGTAATTCAATAATCTTAAATTAATATTTTTAGGGGGGGCGAAAGCACTCTACTTTTGCTTATCCTTCCGCATCGATAGCGGCTTCGTGCTTCATTTGTCACATTGTTTTCTAACCCTTTAAGTATAATTTTATCATAGTATATCTATAGAGTATCATAGAACTATTAGAATGACATTTTTTTTATATTAATGTAACCTCTGCTAAAGGAAACATCCCCTCATCATGTAGTTTTTTATCAAATTTTATTTAAAAACTATAAATATCCTTTAGTTTTTCAATGTCTAACAACTTAAAATTATTCTTATTAAATGAAATTATACCCTCTTTTTTGAGTGATGAAAGTTCTCTAGATAAAGCGCTACGATTTACCCCCAAATAATCTGCAAGTTCTTCTCTATTAAATGGTATAATAACTTCATATTGATTATTTATTTGCATTTCACTTACCAAGTAAAAAAGCAATTTTTCCTTGGTAGTTTTTTTTGTAATGCAATTGATTCTATTGTTTAGCTTAATATTTTTCCTCGCAATTAACCTAAGCATATTATCAATGAGTATTTTATGAAAAGCACATGCATTTTTACAAGTTGAAGTTAGCTTTTCGCTTTTTAACAAAATAACAACACTATCAATTGCTGCCTGAGCCGATACAGGGTAAGCATCTACATTAGCGATAGAAAATGCTTCTCCAAACATTTGATGTTTTCCAATATTTGCAATAACAATTCTATTACCAAGTATATCTTCATTTATGATGTTAACCTGCCCTTTGACAACAATTCCAAAATAATCAGTTTTATCACCAGCATGCCAAATATAATCTCCCTTAGAATAGCTTTTTTTAATAGCATTAAGACATTGTAGCACAGACTCTATTTCCTTTTGCTCTATTCCTTGAAAAAGGGGACAATTAACTTTAAATATTTTTTTCAAAAAAAATCCTCCTTATGTTGCATATGCAACCGAACTATTTCTTAGATTATATTATTCTAATTATAGAAAGTCAAATTTATTAATGGGAGGTTATAAGATGAAAAGAAATATAATTTCAATAGATGAAAAAAAATGTGTTGGTTGTGGTCTTTGTGTAAATGCTTGTCATCAAGGAGCATTAAAATTGATAGATGGAAAAGCAAAATTAGTATCAGAATCATATTGCGATGGTTTAGGAATGTGCTTGCCAAAATGTCCAACAGGAGCACTAAAAATAGTTGAAAAAGAAGTTAAGGAATTTGATAGTGATAGAAAGGGTGAAGAAATGAATACTAAAAAAAGTGATACATTAGCTTGTGGTTGTCCTTCAACAAATGCAAAGGAACTTAAAAGAAATAATGTAGTTGAAAGAAAGCATGATGTCAATGAAGTCCAATCTGAACTAAGACAATGGCCATGTCAAATTAAGCTTGTACCAGTAAATGCTCCTTATTTTAATAGTGCTAGATTATTAATCGCTGCTGACTGTACGGCCTTTGCAAATGCAAATGTTCATAGCAAATTTATGAAAAATAAAATCACTTTAATTGGTTGTCCAAAGCTAGATAGTGTAGATTATTCAGAGAAATTGACTGAAATCATTAAAAATAACGACATTAAAAGCATCGATGTACTAAGGATGAGTGTTCCCTGTTGTGGTGGAATAGAAAATGCAGTAAAGCAAGCTCTAATCAATAGTGGAAAGATGATACCTTGGAGAGTTATTGTTATATCTCCCGATGGAGAAATACTTGAGTAATTAAAACTTAAGTTAAATATTTTAATTGCTAAATATTTATAAATTAAAGAAAGGAAGGGATCAATAATGGAAAATATGTTTTGTTTTCAATGTCAAGAAGCAGCAGGAGGAAAGGGATGTTCAAGGGTAGGTGTTTGTGGTAAAAAACCAGAAACAGCTGGTCTACAAGACACTTTGATTTATACCCTTAAGGGAATATCCTATTTAATCGAAAAAGGTAAGGCTGCTGGTGTAGAAATAAGATATGCAGATGATTTTGTTATGGATAGTTTATTTATGACAATTACAAATGCCAACTTTGATGATTCAAGATTTGTAGAAAGAATAAAAGAAGCTCTAAAGATAAGAAATGATATTAAAGAAATGCTAATCTCTAAAGATGTTTCATTTGATGAAACCTTAGATGTATTAGTGTGGACAGGGAATACTGTAGAAGAAATAAAAGCTAAGGGAAAAAATGAAAAGGTCGGAGTATTAGCTACTGAAAATGAAGATATACGCTCCCTTAGAGAATTAATAACCTATGGCGTCAAAGGACTTGCAGCCTATGCACATCATGCGTATAATTTAGGAGAAAAGAGTAAAGAAATATTTGATTTTATGCATAAGGCTCTAGCTGCACTTTTAGATGATACTTTAAGCATTGATGATCTAGTTGCATTAACCCTTGAAACAGGAAAATATGGCGTTGATACCATGGCACTACTAGATAAAGCAAATACTTCAAAGTATGGAAATCCAGAAATAACTGAAGTAAATATTGGAGTAAATGATAGACCTGCGATTTTAATTTCTGGTCATGATTTACATGACTTAGAAGAACTTTTAATTCAAACTGAAAATACTGGAGTAGATGTTTATACTCACTGCGAAATGTTACCAGCTCACTACTATCCAGCATTTAAAAAATATCCTCATTTCATAGGAAATTATGGTAATGCTTGGTGGAAGCAAAATGAAGAGTTTGAATCCTTTAATGGACCTATTCTAATGACAACGAATTGTATCGTTCCTCCTAAAGGCGAAGTTGTTAATAGAATATTTACAACTGGCGCAGCAGGTTACCCAGGATGTAAGCATATTGAAGCTGTAGATGGAAAGAAAGATTTTAGTGAAATAATTGAATTAGCAAAAACTTTACCTGCTCCTACTGAAATAGAGACTGGAAAAATTGTTGGTGGTTTTGCCCATGCACAAGTATTTGCATTAGCTGATAAAGTAGTAGATGCAGTTAAATCAGGTGCTATTAAGAAATTCTTCGTAATGGCAGGCTGTGATGGTAGAATGAAATCAAGGGATTACTACAGAGAATTTGCTGAAAAACTTCCAAAAGATACTGTTATACTAACAGCTGGTTGTGCAAAATATAGATATAATAAACTAAACTTAGGAGATATTGGTGGTATTCCAAGGATTCTTGATGCAGGTCAATGTAATGATTCATATTCACTTGCTGTAATTGCTCTTAAGTTAAAAGAAGTATTTGAGCTTGAAGATGTAAATGAGCTTCCAATAGCTTATAATATTGCATGGTATGAGCAAAAAGCAGTAATAGTATTATTGGCATTATTATATCTAGGTGTTAAAAATATTCATCTTGGACCGACGCTACCCGCATTTTTATCTCCTAATGTAGCAAAGGTATTGGTTGATACCTTTGGAATAGGTGGCATTGGTACTGTTGAAGATGATATTGAAATGTTTCTAAGCTAAGAATTAATGTTATATTACTTCAAATAAAACTAAGAAGCTTCTTTAATTAGTTAGAATCATAATAAAAGCAAAAACCCCCGTGCGGCTGTCTACAAGTTCTCTCTTGCATACACCTACGGGGGTTTCGTCAAGTTTTTTTACTTTTCATAAATTTGATCAAACAATTTAAGTTTAAAATCAAATTCATCATAACCTATAAGCATATCTCCCAACTGTTCCCAAGTATAGGTTTTTCCGTCTATAACCAAATGGGGAAATCTACTGTCATCTTTGTCCATCAACTCAATTCTCCCTCTGATAGTACCGTCTTTAATACTATAGATTTTACCATTTATGCTTTTAATATATTTATTTGAAAGTTCCTTTCTAATTTTATAATACAATCTTTGTAATGCCCATTTCTGGTCTTCATCAAATTTTGCTAATACTTGAAATTTATATCCTTTCATTTCTTCATCTTGTATTTCATTTGCTTCCCATATAATACCTATACCTGCTATCTGTTTTCTAATCCGAAATGTATGCATAGTCCCATCTGCATCACAAGCTTGGTATTCCCTGTCATAATCATTGAAATCATCTATTCCCATATTAAGAGCCATTTCTTTATTAAAGCAATCATTGCACATATCTTCTTCTTTTCCATCATCATCGATTAATCTAACCATGTCATAACTATAATTCAATTTACCACATCGTTCACATATCTCTTTTCCCATATTGTTCCTCCTTTTTTCTAGCATTTAATTATTTCTTATATTTTTTCCCAACATATTTTATTAGTATATTTAATCCATTGAATTTATTAAGAATACTATCATCCTATGAGTTCATAAATATTCCCCTATCTATTATACTACAAATTCAATCCTCAAATATCCAAACTAGCCCCTTTATCTCTAAGCCATTGTTTTCTTTTTAGATAGTCTGGCATCACTTTATCTACTGTATTCCAAAATTCATCACTATGGTCCTTATAAATAAGATGAGCTAGTTCATGGACTACAATATAATCAATAATGGTAATTGGAGCAAGAACACATTTCCAATGAAAATTTAAATTTCCTTCGTCTGAGCAAGATGCCCACCTATTTTTAAGCTCCATGATTCTAATATTTTTAGGATTCACACCCATTTGTCTTTTATAAATCTCTATTCTTTCCTGTATCTTTTTTAATCCCTTTTCCTTGTAAAAGGATTTAAATAGTTCATCAGCTTCATTAAGTTTTGACTTCCTTAAATAAAATCTTCCCCTATACAACTTTAAATCTTTATCCGTCTTTTCTGTTACTTCAAGCCTGTAGGATGAGCCAAGATATAAAAATCCTTGACCACTTCTAAACTGTCTATTGACCCTACTGGCATTCAAATCTTCCCACTGTGCTCTTTTACTATGAATCCAATATCTTTTACCTTCTAATAGTTCCTCAATCCTTTGTGTACTTAAATCTTCTGAAACTATCAGCTTTACCTTTCCATCCCGTTCAACGATTAAGCTTGAGGTCTTTCTTTTTCTTCTTATGAGTTCGTATTCAATATCTTTATATTTTTCCATATACCAACATCCTTATTTAACTTACTAATATATCATGTCTGCTTTTAGCAAGGTTTACAAACTCGCTTGCAATAAGGGCTTCATTGTCCTCTAGTTTTTCTATATTGGAGAAAAGTAATATTTCACCTATATTACTCTTTAATGTTTCTATTTCAGCAGGAGTACCCCAGAAATTAGTTCTTCTTATCTCTCTTGAAATAAGTCTTACTATTTCACAAGTAATACTCTTTAAATGTTCTTCATTATCTACAATACTTATATCTTTAAATACTTTGTTTATGAGTAAATCATAAAAAGGTGCTTCTTTTTCTGGGTCAAGACCATTATTATAATCTATTCCCTTTCTGCCTTTTTTCATTTCTTCATACAACTGCTCCATAGCCTTAAATCTTGCTTCCATATCCTCTGAATATCTTTTAAGTATTTCTTTTAGCTTTTCTAGGAAGCTATCGTATAACGCTGGGTCAGTATCCCTTTTTAGGTTAATCTCTTTTCTCATGGCATGTTCCATTTCACTTGCCTTTGCCTTTGAGTTCTTATGTTTGTCTAGATTTTCTTTAAAATCAACGTCAAATAGTTCTAACGGTGGTATTTTATTGCTAATTCCTTCACTCTCAACATGCTTATTGATAAGTTCCTTTACTTTTTCTGAAACTCCAGCTAGATTAAGGCTGTCATCTTTAAATCTATGTCTTATTCTTGCTTGTATGTGTCCAAAGGCTCTCATAGCAAGTCTATATTTTTCATCAATATCTAAATTAATGAGTATATCAAGGCTAGAAAGATATCTTTTATAATATACTTCAAATCTTGCTCTTGTTTGAACATTTTCGCAAACTTCAATACATTTTTCTAATACTTCATACTGCTTCATTGGGTCTTTTATATTATATAAAACATAGTCCTTTATTTCCGTAACACCTTTATTTAAAAATAAATTGATAAGTCTATTATACCTATCTCTAAGTATTGGTTTTTCTGTATTAATATCATCTATGGCTCTAAAACCATCTTGACCTTCATCATCACCACTATAAATGCGTAGAGTTTCTGCAAGCTGTCCTGATATGCCTACATAATCAACAATATACCCCTTGTATTTATTTTTATAGGTTCTATTAACTCTAGTTATTGCTTGGAAAAGAGTATGTTCTTTCATAATCTTATCTAAATACATAACCTGCTCTATAGGTGCATCAAATCCAGTAAGAAGTCGGCTACATACTATCAAAATACCAATTCCTGTTTCAGGTTTTTCATAATCATATTCTTTTTTGAAATTACTTACAGCATTTAATTTTTTTGATTCCTTTGATAGCCTTGCCATATCAGCAGGGTCATTGCCATCATCTGAAATAACTATTGCTGTTTTTAGAAACTTTAATTTCTTGATTAACTCATTATCCTTCATATAACCATTTTCAAGCTCTACAATCTTTTCTTCAATGGCTTCATCTATGAATCTCTTATACTTAACTGTAGCAATTTTTGATATACATACCACCTGTGCTTTAAATCCATTTATCAATATTTCCCAAGCATAATGGTCAATGATGTCCTTTGATACCGTCTTTATATGGTCATCACTTTCAAGAAAATCTCTATAAGTACCATAACGTTTATTTATTTCTTGTATTTCTTTTTCAGATTTATTCTTAAATAATTCGCTAAACTCAAAGTCAAACTGGGCTTCTTTTACCAACTTAATCTTGTCTTTTCTTCCTACATACAATATTTGTAGTGTTGCTCCATCCTTTACCGAATCTTTAGCTCTATATTTATCTATGTAATCTCCAAAAATATCAGTGGTTTTCTTTTTATGCCTGTCTGTAATAAGTGGTGTTCCTGTAAAGGCTATTTTTGTAGAATTAGGAAATGCCTTAAACAAGTTCCCAGCCAGCCCAAAGGGATTATTTTGTGTTCTATGGGATTCGTCTATTAAAATAATAATTCTTTCAGAATCATTTACTACACCAAGTTCTTCAATTTCTGGAAGCATATCCTCTTCAATTATTCCAGCTTCAATAAGGCTATCAGCTATCCTTTTCTCTTTCACCTTATCGCTAAATTTATGCATCATAACAAGAGTAAGGTCTGAACTGTTTCCTGATAGTTTAGTTTTTAATTGATTTGCCCTTTCTACATAATGGACAGTTTCCCCTGTAAGTTTAGCTGTTTCCCCCAACTGCTGTTCAAGGTCTGTTCTGTCATTTACCATAATAATCTTATAATCCTTTAGTTTATCCATAAAACGCATTTGCCTTACTAAGAAGATCATAGTAAGACTTTTCCCTGACCCTTGAGTATGCCATATAACACCACTTCTAGCCAAATAATTATCTCCATTTAAAAGTTTGTCTATTATCTTTTGTACTGCTCTAAACTGCTGATATCTGCAAACTATTTTTATTTCTTTTTTTTCACTTACTGGCTTAAAAATGGTAAAATGTTTTACTATTTTTAATAAATTTTCTTTATTAAGCATTCCCTGGATTAATATCTCTTGAGAACGCTTTTTTCCTAATGGAGCATTAAATTCCTCAAACTTTTTAGGATAAATGCTCTTCCACTCTAAATAATGCTCATAGTCAGATGAAATAGTTCCTACCCTTGCCTCATCTCCATAGGTTGATATCATAAACTGATTATAATAAAAAAGTGCTTCTTCTCCTTCTTTTTCTCTCTTACCTTCTGTATTTAATCTTCTATTTTGGTATCTTAATAATTGTCTTATACCTTCTTCCATAGCGTCAGATGCAAAAGAAGAAGGTACTTTACATTCAACAACTACTATTGGTATACCATTTACAAATAGTACTATATCAGGTATTATGAATTTTTTAGCTGTTCCTACTGTATCTACTCTAAATTGGTTGATAGCGAGGAAGTGATTGTTTTCAGGATTCTCAAAGTCAATAAGTTTCACAGCAGGGTTTTCCTTACCAGTGACTTCATTTCTGTCTACCCTTGGTTTTGTCTCTATCAATAGCTCTGTAATTGCTTTATTAGTTTCAAGCAAACCTTTACAACTAACCTTTGTAATCATGTTATATAATTCATCAAGCTGTTTATCTGTAAGCCATTCTATACCAGTATCTGTTTTATTTATCTTCTTAACCCACTTTTTAAATTCTTTTTTTATAACTATTTCTCTAAAATTATCACGAAGACTAACTTTTGGGTCTTGTGGTATATAATTCTCTCCATGGTTTATAATTGTCCAACCTAAATCTTTAAGCTGGTCTAGAAATGGTTTTTCAACTAGTAAGTATTCACTCATAAACCTATCCCCCTGTACTTACCTTATTCATCTATTTTTACTCTTACTTTCCCTGTTAATAAATCTTCCATAAGACCAGCTTTTAGTTTTTTGAGTTTTTCTAGGTATTGTTGCTCTTTTTCTATAAGTTGGTCTTGTTTTGATAAAACATTAACTATTTCTATTTGTTCATGTTGTTTTGGCAAACATAATATTGTATTTGCTAAAGACCCTAAATATATACCTCCTTGTGCGGAAGCATTAACCATTAATTCTAACTGATTTTGATACCTAGAAGAACTAATATAATAAAAAATGTATTTACTATAATAATCTTTCACCATTCTTATAATTCCAACACTTCTTTGAAAGGTATATGTATTACTATTATCAGTAATTATTGCAGTTCTCCCAATTGTACCCACTATAGTAAGTAATATATCACCTTCTTTTAATTCATATTTCCTATGAATTGAATTATAGTCTTCATGTGATATTCTTCTACAATCATCAGGAATATTAACTTTTCCATTATATATATCTTTAGCACTTAATAGTGGTATACCCTTTTCAACATCTTTATGAGTTCCATGTGTTCCATCTTTAATAAATTTTGATATCTTCTCTAACTTATTTACTTCCCAATCCTTCGGTATCCTTCCAATCCCTTGTACTTCCTTAAATTCCGTTTCCTTTATCCATTTACCATCCTTAAATCTTATCTTTCCTGTAAGAAGGTCATCCATAAGACCACTTTTTATCTTTTTATATTTTTCTATTGTTTGTTCCGTTTTTTCTATGTTTTGGTCTAATTTATCTAAGATATTAGAAATAACTAATTGTTCTTTTTTTGATTTTGGGAATTTTATCATTTTCTTTTTCAATCTACTGCCTTTTATTCCCTCTACTGTAGAACCTGTAGCATCATTCTTAATTTCTTTTTGAAATTCTTTACTTAACATATAATATTTTAAATACTTATTTTCTAACTTCTCTCTTTTTCCCCTAAGCTTAATTATCCTTTGGGCTAATGCAATTGACTCATTATCAATACTAGCAACTTCTCCTAAAGGTGCTTCTGTAGTAATTAGAACATCTCCAATCTTAGGCAATCCTCTAGACATAATTTCTTCATATTTTTCAGTTTTAACATACTCTTTAGAAATATTATAATCTATTTTTCCGTTCCTAATATTTTTAGCAGTCACTAAAAATATTCCCATATCCACTTTTTCTGGAGTCTTCCCCCTATAATCTACTATATCGCATAATTTACTAATACTATCTATTTCCCATCCTTCAGGTATTTCTCTTATTTCTTCCACACCATCACCCCCATCCTACACTTCATCATATCCAAGTTCTTTTAAAAAGTCATTTAGTTCATTTCTTATCTTTTCTCGCTCTTCCAGTATACTATTAAGGGATACCTTATAATTATCCCAAAGATTTTCTACTATTTTTATAATATTTTGAAGTTCATCTTGTAGGAAGGAATTCATGATTTCATTTAATCTTCTATAGAATCTATCTAATACAGTTTCTTCTACTTCTTCATCTGTAACTTTATTGGATGCTCCCATAAGTAAAAGATTTAATACATTATACTCTGACTCTTTTATTTTCTTATCATCTAATAATTTATCTAATATCCCTTCTCTCTCATCTTTTATGAGTTCATATATTTTTTCATATCTTGATGGTGTAAGTCCACTAATTTCTTTATTTTTAACTTTTTCTTTAAGACTACTAAGTTTTATATCAATTAGTTCACCCATTGTTAAAAGATTTGAAATCCAACCTGATGCTGCTATGGCTTTTAAATCATCTTTTATTTCATCATAATGAGAAACAAATACTCCTTCTAATTGATTTATGTCAAGGGATTCATAGGTAATAAATGTATCTGTAAAGGACTTCATAAGTTCATTTTTAACCTTTATTACATCCTTTACATTATCAAGGCTAGATATCTTTATTCTAGCATTCTCCCACCAGCTTACTAATTCTTCATTTGTATCAGCTCTTTTAGTTACTACCCCTTCATCATTTTCAATAAAATCCTTTATATCTTCCTTCTTATTTATCTTATCTATAAATTCAAGGTATTTTTCGCTTCTTTCTTTAAACAGTTTAAGGATATCAAAGCCTTGCTTTTTACATAAATCTATATTACTTAAAACTTCTTCTTTAGGAACCCCACCATAAATATGTGCTGTCACATCATTTTTCTCGGCATCATCTGAATTATCTACATATCTTCTAATGTTTAGATTAAAGTCTTCCTTTCTTATATCCTCTATCGCCACAAGTTTTGAATATTTAGAAATCTCTGCTTTATTTTCATAGGTATGAACAATCTTTTGAATATCCTGTGGTCTTAATATGTTTTGATTTTTTCCTTCTTTATAATCTTTATCAGCATTGATAAACAATATTTCTTTCCTATTCTTTGCCCCTTCCATGTTTATAACAATTATACATGCTGGTATCCCTGTACCATAAAATAGCCCTGATGGCAGCCCTATAATAGCTTCAATTAAACATCTACCGTCTTTTGTAATAAGTCCTTCTCTGATATCTCTTTCTTCTCCACTTCTAAATAACACACCATGGGGAAGTATACAAGCCATTTTACCATTTTCTTTAAGTGATGCCACCATATGTTGCAAGAACATAAGGTCTGCCTTTTTACCATTTTCTGGTGTAAAGCCAAATTCAAATCTTTCCTTATACTCCATTTCTTTTTTAGAGTAATTTTGTGAGAAAGGTGGATTGGCAATAACTCTATCGAATTTCTTTAACTCTCCATTACTATCAAAAAACTGTGGATGGGTAAGGGTATCTTCGTTTGCTATATCAAACTTAACAATATCATGAAGTATCATGTTCATCTTACACATAGACCATGTAGAACCTGCAAGCTCTTGACCGTATAAAAATATATCTCTTGAGTCTCCACCATTTTCTTCAATATACTGCTTACTTTGAATTAGCATACCGCCAGAACCACATGTAGGGTCATATATTTCTTGCCCCTCTTGTGGCTTTATTATTTTTACCAAGCAAGATACTATTTCTGATGGTGTATAAAATTCTCCACCTTTTTTTCCTGCTGAACTAGCAAAATATTTAATAAGATACTCATAGGCTGCTCCTAATAAGTCTGGAGCTTCAAAATCTTCATTCTTCATTGGTATATCATTAAATACATTTATGAACTCAACCAATGTGGAATCTTTCATCGCTGTTTTTCCTACTTTTCTAGTAAAGTCTATACCTTTTAAAACTCCTTCTAATTTATTAATATTTGCTTCTTCTATAGCTGACAAAGCTGCATTTAATTCATCGGCAACATCTTTTTTCACATGATTAATCCCTTTATTTTCACCATCTTCCACATAGTTCCATCTAGCTTCTTTAGGTACATAAAAAGAATCACTATATCTTGCAGGATTTTCTAATTGCCTCTGAATTTTTTCCTCATCCCATCCTGCTTTTTTATACTTCTTTCTTAATTCACTTTGTTTCTCTGCAAACTGGTCTGATAATCTTTTTAAAAAAAGCATACCAAATATATATTCCTTATATTCACTTGCTTCCATCTTACCTCTTAGTACATCTGCTGCCTTAAATAATTTACTCTCTAATTTTGCTAGTGATAACTTACTGCTCATCTATGTAATCTCCCTCCGAAGCTATATTATTTTCTGCTATTATATTTTTACTTTCAAAATACGCCTTCTCGTTTCGTACTTTAATTTGTATTAAACTCATGATTTAATTATATGACTTCAGATAAGCTTTTTCAATAAAATACATAGGAATGTTTCACATGACTTCTAACTAATTATATATTTTTTAATTACTATAATCTATTATTTCCAATATGGAAACTCTAGTAGGTATAAAAGTTTTTCGTTTCCCAGATACTATTATTCTATCTTCTTTGCTTTTAAGGCTTTCTATTAAAATTCTTTCAAGTAACGTAAGAATCATAAACGCTATAAGCATAACATAAACCATAGCCTTTATTCTATGTGCTTCCTTTACAGTTTATTTACCTGCTTGATTTTTTCATGAATTCCCACACAGTCTTACGCCCCCTTCTCATAATTGCTTCTTTTTAAAAAATAGTTGAATTTTCAGATATATTAAACTTGTATTATAATTGTATATTTTTATATAATATGTATTATTTTTATAGTAAAATATTAACATATATGATGCAAATTGTTAATTTGGATGACTAATTTCAAGCAATAATCAAAATAAAAATAATATTAAAATAGTATCTAAAATAGAAGGGGGTATGTAATATGTGGATAACATAGAAAAATCGGAGTGAAGTAAAATCATTAAATTTATTTGATTTTAGTATTTTAAAATCAAATAATATAAAAAAACTATTTAGGAGTTATAAATATGAAAGGATTTACTGCTATTCTTATGCTGGCATTAGCTATGTGTTTGTCCTTTTCATTGAACACCTTTGCAGCCGAAGATAATGCCATTAAAGAAGACTGGTATAGCAAATTTGAATTTGATGGAATTGTGACAGAAGTAATAGAAGATAAAATAGAAATACTTAGTGAAGAAGTTGTTGATATTAAAACAAAGGAGTCGGAAACTAGAGCTAGCGTTAGGTGGATTCCCATAGAAAAGACATTTAAAAAAATAGGCTCAAGATCAAACAAAATTAAGCTTTACGGTATTAAATACTCATCAAATAAGAAGATTGCAGTCGGTACTCATAAAATTACAATAAATTATACATGGGATGAAACTTGGCTATGCGATGAAAATGGAGCTAAAAAAAGACTTATATCTTCTAGCAAAAAAGAAATTATTAATGCTTGGCGGGAATATGATAGTTTGCCAGGATTTGACGTTTGGGAAACTCATTTCGATAAAGGCATAGGTGGTACAGTTGCTGAAGCTTATGGTGATGTGAAGTCTAAAGCTGGAACCCATTCATTCTATAATAAATGTGCTTGTCCAAGGTAGAAATTATCGATATGAGTGAACGTGTTTGGTTTTATGATATACTACCTAGTGCAATTCTAATCTTTTCTTTTTATGCAGTAATTATCATTTTAATTGTTTCCCCAATAGTAATAATAATAAAAAAATTATCGAATATTGAAAGAATGATTAATGAAATATTTAAAAATAGACATTGAGTATTAGATTTTACACGTTGAATGAATATTTTTAAAAGGTTTCCCAAATTACTTATTTTTGAAAATAGCTTTAGATTTTTCATCTCATGGAAAGTACATATATAATTAAATTAAGTTTCTTTTTATATAGGTTGCTTAGCATTGTACAAACTCAGCAATCTTTTTATTGTATATAGAATACCATCCCCTAAAACAAGTAGTTCCAAAAAACTCTAGCTATGAGCATAAAAAAATACCTCCTTTACTATATAATAAAGTCAGGTCTGACCAACCGACTAAAAAGCAAAGGAGGAAATCCAATGAAGGACATAAATAGTTTATCACATAAGAAATGGAATTGTAAGCACCATATTTTTATTGTTATTTTTAATGATTTTTGTCATAATTTCTTGTATAATATTATTCATGTTGTCATGCTGTATCATATCTATTTTTTATATACAATTTTCCCATCGATCATTGTCATTTCTATATAAACATTTTTGATTTCTTCCTTAGGAATAGCAAAGAGATCTTCGCTTAAAACAACTAAATCAGCAAGTTTACCAATTTCTAAAGAGCCTTTTATGTTTTCTTCAAAAGAACTATAGGCTCCGTTTATAGTAAATATTTTTAGTGCTTCTGTTACGGATAGCCTTTCTTCTGGAAGATATGGCGTGCTAGGCATGTTATTTAAATCTTTCCTTACTACAGCTGAATAAATATTTTCAAAGGGATTAAAATGGGTAACAGGAGCGTCAGAGCCTCCACAAACTTTAATTCCTAAATCATACATAGTTTTAAAGGCATAAGATTCATTAGCTCTCTTTCCAACTCTATCACGAACAATGTGTAGATCATAATCTAAAAAAATGGGCTGTACATAAGCAATTAAACTCAAATCTTTCATTGAATGGATGATCTCTGAATTGGTTATTTGGGCATGGACAATGCCATGTCTATTGTCTTTATTTTTATCATAGGAGGAAGATTCTTTTATAGAAGTTATAAACATATCCATAGCTTTATCTCCTATAGCATGAGCAGCAACTTGGAAACCATGTTTTTGAGAATAATCAAATAACTCATTAAGTTCTTCTTGCTTAAAACATGCAATTCCTATATTTCCAGGGCAGTCGCTATAATCTTCTCGAAGTAAAGCTGTTCGAGCACCTAAAGAACCATCTAAAAGTAGTTTAAGAGGCCCAATTTTAAAGAATTCATCTCCCATACCTGTTTTATATCCTAATTTTACAAATTCTTCAAAGGATGGTTTGTCAAAAAATAAGCATTGCTCATAAATGCGAACAGGTAATTTTTTTTCTTCATTAAGCTCTTTGTATGCAGCAATAACTTTTTTATAATCTTGATCAGGCATACTATATAGGTCATCTGTTTGAACTGAAGTTATACCGTTTTTAATAAGATGATCACATGTAGTTAAAATCATTTCCTTTATATCTTCTACAGAGGGTGATGGTACAGCTTTATATAAAATGTTTAGTGCATCTTCTTGAAAGATTCCCTCTTCAATATTTATATTAGGATCATTTTTATCTAAACCATTGATTCCAACCATATTAAGTGCAGCTGTATTACATACACTTATATGTCCACAGGTACGTGTAAATAGAATAGGAATATCTTTTGAGATTTTATCTAAATCAGCTCTTTTAGGAAATCTATTTTCTAAAAGTTTATCTTGATTCCATCCCCGACCCAGTAACCATTTTTCATTTGTAATTGAATGAGCTTTAATAAATTTTTTTGCTTCTTCTATCATATTTTCGATAGAATAAATTTTTGTTAAATCCATTTTTTTAAGAGTATATCCATAGTTTAAAAGGTGCATATGACTATCATTAAATCCTGGAAGCACAAGCTTACCTTCAAGGGAAATTACTTCATCATAATGGGATATAATTTTTTTTGCATCTGCATTAGAGCCTAAAAAATCAATTTTGTTTCCATTTACACCTATAGCTTCATAAAATGCATTTTTAGAGTTAAGAGATGCTATTTTCCCGTTAATTAATAATGTTTTCATCTTAAAACCTCCTACTTTTAAAATGTATTTTTGATATAATGGAATATAAATAAAGAAAATTTAAAAAATTATTTCCGTGGAGGCTATAAATGGAACTGATTATAAATTTCATTGCAGACTTTTTGTGGGATTGGCCGCTAATCGTAACTATTCTTTCTACTGGTATTTATTATACATTAACATGTAAATATTTTCAAATCAAATATTTTAAGCATATTTGTAAAAGTACACTTGGTAGCAGTAAGCATATAAAAAGTGATCATGCTAAAAGAAATGATAATGCAAATGGTCTTACTACATTAGAGACGTTTTTTACTGTAATCGCTACTACTTTAGGGGTTGGAAACATAGCAGGAGTTACAACTGCTATTTTACTTGGTGGGGCTGGTGCTTTATTTTGGATGATTGTAACGGGAATGATAGGCATGATCATAAAGATGGCGGAGGTAACCCTTGCAGTTTATTATAGAGATGAAAACGAAGATGGAAGTTTTGAAAGTGGTCCTATGCATTATATTGAAAAGGGTATAGGTGTTTGTATGAATTTTTCAAGCATGCATTTGCCCATTGCTATTTTTTGTATTGGCATTATGTCTACTTTATTTATAACAACACAAAATTATCATGCCTCTGTTGCCATCTCAAGAAATTTTAACATAGATGTGGTATGTATTGCTTTCATATATGCAGTAATCTTATATTATTCAATATATAAGGGGATAAAAGCAGTCAGTAAAATATTTAAGATTATGATTCCTATTATATCTTTAATTTACATAGGATCAGGGATATTGGTAATTTTAAGAAATATTCATTTATTTTTTCCATCTATTAAGTTAATTCTTTTAGATGCTTTTAATATAAATGCTCTATTTGGAGGTGTAGCAGGAAAAGGAATAGCAGAAGCAGTAAGACAAGGAGTATCTAGAGCTGTATATTCTAATGAAGCTGGATGGGGAACAACCCCTATGATCCATGCAAAAGCAAATACAGACCATCCAATAAAAATAGGTTTTTGGGGTGCTATAGAAGTTTTTTTTGATACAATCATTATATGCTGTACAACGGGAATTGTTATTGTAATAGCCATGGTTTCAGGGAATCTAAGCCCTGGAGATGAAGCAGTTATAAAAGCTTTTTCTATGGGGATAGGAGATGGTGCAAAGGTAATTATCCCTATAATAATATTTTTATTTGGATTAACTACATCAATAGGGTGGTATTCCTATTATGAAACTATATTTAGATTTATACATAAAAGGTCAAGGGTGAATGTATTGCCTTTAATAAAAATAATGAAATATATTTATCCACTCCCAGGATTTTTGATGACTTTATATGTTAGTATCAATGGAGTACCTGGAAAACTTCTTTGGGCTTATTCAGATATATTGGCAGGGCTTCCCACTTTTATAAATATATTTGCTGTTTTAATACTATCTAATAAATTCTTTGATTTATTAGAGGATTATGAGTTACGGTATATCAAAAAAGTTGAGCCTGAAGAAAAAATCCCAATCTTTTTTAAGGAAGAAAACAATGAATATTATAATTTCTAAGAAATATGTGAAAATACACATAAAAATTTGACATTCATTTGATATTTATTTTTTATACTCTCCCTAAGGAATTAAATAAAGAATATAAGGGGGAGTTTTTAAATGGAAAAATTTTTAGATGCCATAGTGGGGTTTTTGTGGGGAACACCGCTTATAGTAGGCATTCTTTTCACTGGTTTTTATCTTACGATTAGAAGTGGATTATTTCAGTTTGCATTTTTTGGGCATATTATGAAAAATACCTTTGGAAAAATGTTAAAAGGAAAAGATGATACCCTTGGAAATAAAGGTCTTTTATCCCCAATTGAAGCTGTTTCAACAGCTATAGGAGGCTCTGTAGGTGTTGGAAATATAGGTGGAGTTGCTACAGCTATTGCTACAGGTGGTCCTGGTGCAGTTTTTTGGATGTGGATTTGTGCGTTAATTGGAATGATCATAAAAACAGCAGAGGTAACTTTAGCGGTTCATTATAGAAATACCGATGAAGATGGAAATCCATTCGGTGGACCTACATATTACATCGAAAAGGGTTTAGGTGAAGAAAAGGGATTTAAATTTTGGCCAGTATTAGCAGTTTTATTTGGGGGAGGTATATTTGCAACATTTTTTATTACCGTACAAAACTATACTGTTTCAGAAGCATTAGATTCAGCTTTTGGAATTGGTATGATACCAGCATCTTTGATCTATTGTGTATTAACCTATGCAATGATTTTTGGAGGAATAAAGCATTTGGGAAAAGTAGCTAGTAAGATTGTTCCACTTATGTGTTTATTCTACATTGGATCTTGTTTAGTGATTATAGGTATGAACATATCTCAACTTCCAGAAACCTTGAGTCTTATATTTAAATCTGCATTTACTGGAACAGCTGCTGTAGGTGGCTTTGCAGGTGCAGGAATTGCTCAAGTAATAAGATTAGGAGTTTCTAGAAGTGTGTATTCAAATGAGGCAGGTTGGGGTACATCTCCTATGATTCACTCTACTTCAAAAACAGATCATCCAGTAAAACAGGGATTATGGGGTGGATTTGAAGTATTTGTAGATACTATACTTGTATGTACAATGACAGCTATTGCAATTATTATTACGGGTCAGTGGTCTTCAGGGTTATCTGGTGCAACCCTTACATTATCTGCATTTGAGATAGGGGTAGGATCTTTGGGGAAAAATATTTTAGCTATAGGCATATTTTTATTTGGTATTTCAACTTCTTCTGGCTGGTATTCATATTATGAAATTATTTTAAGACATATTTTAAAAGAAAAAGTAGATGTTAAGAATAAAATTTTAAAGGCTTATAGATTATTGTACCAGATTCCTGGTGTTTTGATGGTACTATATGCTGTAAAAAATGGTCTTCCAGGAAAATACGTATGGTATTTTGCAGATATTTCTTCAGCTATTCCAACTTTTGTTAATATATTTGCAGTGTTATTTTTATCGAATAAATTCTTTGATTTACTAAAGGACTATAAAGCTAGATACTTAGGAATCGGAAAGGTGAATAAAGATTTTAATATATTCTATGAAGAAAAACATATAAATAAAAAAGATCAAATACTTGAAATGGAATAAATTTAATATTTAAAACATCTTAAAAGCATATTAGATAAATGTTTATAACAGACTTCTTAATTTTAATAGTTAAATTAATTAAAATTAAAAAGTCTGTTCTTTTAATTTAATAATTTTTAGTAGACGTATAACCTATTTAATGGTAAAAATGTTATAATAAATTTAAATCCTATAAAAGGAGTTAAGTTAATATGTGGATTAATATAGTTGAAGATGAAAAAAATTTGAATACTATTTTGAAAACTTATTTAGAAAAGGAAGGCTACTCGGTAAGAAGCTTTTTAAATGGCAATGATGCTATTGAGGCAATAGGGTTAGAAACAGATTTATGGGTCATAGACATTATGTTACCCGATACAAATGGATTTACTGTTTTTAATAAAATAAAGGAAATAACACCCAATGCATATATTATTTTCATTTCTGCTAGAAACCAAGAAATTGATCGACTTGTTGGTCTTGAAATGGGTTGTGATGATTATATTTCCAAGCCTTTTATGACAAGGGAATTGATTATTAGAGTAAATAAGCTATTAAAAATGTCTGCAAAAGATAGAAATATATTAAAGGCAGGTAAATATAAAATATATTTAGATAGGCATAAAGTTTTTTGCAATCAAAATGAAATAGAACTTTCTGCAAAAGAGTATGATCTTTTAGTTTATTTTCTTGAAAATCCTAATATAGCCCTTTCTAGAGAACAAATTTTAGAACGAATTTGGGATAATGCTTATCAAGGTTCTCAAAGAGTCGTAGATGATACTGTAAGAAGAATTAGAAAAAAGATGCCCGAATTAAAAATCGAAACAGTTTATGGATATGGGTATACGTATGAAAAAAAATAGTATGAAGAACAAACCCTTAGGATTTCAGATATGGATCATTATTACAATATTTATCATTTTGATTGCTGTTGTTGTTTTTGTTACAACAATTATTACGATAAACAATACAAGTGATTTTTATATTAACATTTTTGACAAAGCATTATTTGGAAACCTTTTAAAACTCATGATATGTATTATTATTGTAAGCATTATAGCTGCTAAGATGATTTCAAATACTGTAACAAAACCCATACGTTTCCTAGAAAGAAAAGTCAGATTAATTGCAAATAAAAAATGGATAAAGAATATTAAAATTGATAGAAAGGATGAGATTGGTAAATTAGCCTATTCAATCAGCAAAATGCAGGAAAATTTAGAGAAACTCGACAAAGAGGAAGAGTTTTTTTTGCAAAGCTTATCTCATGAATTAAAAACACCTATCATGGTAATTAAGAATTATTGTCAGGCCCTTCGAGATGGGATATATATAAATGATTCTATGGATGATACAATCAATGTTATTGAGGAAGAGGTCAATGCCTTGGGAACAAAAATTGGCAAACTTTTATATATCAGTTCTCTTGAATATGTATTGGAAAAAGAAGATAATTTTGACGAAATAGAGTTAAAAAAAATGATAGAGCATCTTGCAGGTCGGCTTTGTAATTTTAATGAAGATATAAAATTAGAATTGCAGCTAGAGAAATGTTTTGTTATGGGGATAGAGGAAAAATTACAGGTTGCTATAGAAAATGTTTTAGATAACTGTATTAGATACGCAAGAACTTATATAAAAATTATAACGAAAAAAATAAGTGCCAGTAAACATGAAGGCTTTTATGTTGAAATTTCTATTATAAATGATGGAGATCATATCCCAAAAGAGGTAAGAACCCATTTATTTAATAAATTTTATAAGGGTTCAAATGGAAATTTTGGATTAGGGCTTTATATTACAAAGAAAATTATAGAATTTCATAAAGGAAATGTCTATATTGAAAATTCAGGCGACGAAGTTATATTTACTATTAAGCTCCCATGTGTAGTATAGATTCAGCAAGAACATAAGACATAGGGACGTCAGACCGTGGAAAAATTATTTTTATTGAGAATCTATATACGATATGATATATTGTATTGTTTTGTAATCAAGCCTTCTTTATATAGTATATAGATTTTATTACATTACCGTTTTCACGCTATCTGACGTCCCCTTGTCAAATTCTGTTGCATCCCTTTTTATTTTTATTATAGATTTTTCACTTTTTATTTAATATATTTTGAATACTATTCAATTGATTAAATAATGAGTAAATACAGTTTAGCAAAGCTTTAAACAGTATAAATTTAAGGATTAATGTAAGTATTTCCACATATGAATATAGGAAAATATTGTTTCTCAACAAATAATCCCTAATATTGGTGAAAAATGGTGTTGGTAAAGATAATAGTATCTTTATTATTTCTATTGAGAAAATAATAAAGATAACTATTAAACTTGTTCTGAGTAATCCTTCAAATTTGTTTTTTTTAAAAATAAAAAAACTTTTAATTTCAATCACCTCTATAAATCACTAGCATCAACATCTAATTGTAAATCCATTGTTCTTGATGTGTATGTAGTAGTGGTACTTGTTGAACCAGATGCTGAAAATCCTGCTAAATCAAAGCCAACTGATGCTCCATTGTCTATTTCAAAATAGAAATATCCACATCCTAGAACAGTTACAGATTGTGTTGGGTAATTACCAGCTGGGTCTGTATATACGCTAAGTTCTTCCCAATCTACAATACTTGCGCCTGCAGCTTTTCTAGTATAAGGATTACCACACGTTTCAAGAATTTCTTTATTACCTGCACTGTTGAGAACTTTGAATTTTGCTCCTATTTCAGCGGAAACATCAGAATTTAGTCTGTATATTTTATATGCTCTTTTATAGTATACTTTATCAGTATGACCTCTTGTTCCTATTCCTAGATATGAATTTTTGTTACGTGAATATAATGCTTTTTCAGTATTTTGGTTATTTAAAATTCGTGCTTCTTCAATAGATATACCTTTTTCTCTTGCTAAATCCTTTACAAACTCTTCTTCTGATATAGTTTCGATGAATAATTTACCTTCAACTTGATCTGCGTTTGTATCAGCAAAAACTGAACTAATGCTTAATGAGCAAACTAACAATGTTACTAAAACTAAACTAGTAATTTTTTTCATGTATTAAACCTTCTAAATTAGTTTTAAATTTAATTAATAAAAAAGGGATGCTAAAACGATGATTTGAAAACCTATATAAGGATATCACAAAAAATATAAAAATGTAAAAATATGTAAAAAAGAACAAAGTTTTTATATTTAGAATATTGAAAAATATTTCAAATGTTCCTAAATGCAAAAAAACTCCATCTTAAACAATATCCTAAATTAGTCTTTGGGATATTGTTTGCAGTTTGAGCCCTTAATTAAAAGTTGCTTTAAACTTGGGGTAAATGATTAATCCTATTTTCTATCATTTCCTTTGCTGTCATTAATTTTATGTAATTGATTTAGTATTAATCCTAAAATTATTGTGTTAACTATTGTGACACCTAGTAAATAAACTATATAATCCATATTAATAACTGAATGTTTTAGAATTTCCTCTTTCATCGTAAGTCGAAGTGCCAGATACACCTCTATATTCCCGAATGAAAGGAAATTAATACCGATAGAACCACTTATTTTGTTATGAACATATTTTCCATAAATGGTGTCACTGCCAGACAAATAACTTGGTGTTTTTGCCTCTATTTTAACTCTTCCATATCCCCATTGTTTATCGTATCCACTTCTCAAGTCTATATGAAAATATATGCAACTAACGCTAACATCGCTAGCGTTATATCCTTTTTGAGTAACTACGTTTCCACCAGACATTTTATAAGATATAGACCATTTCCAAGAACCATCTACTGCTCTCCAATTTCTAATAGTTTTTCATTCAACGTAGCTTCGTTTAACAAATTCTCATCTAATTCTGGTGTAGCCACTGCTGATGTTGCAAACATCATAACAAATACTAAAACCAAAGAAATAGTTCTTTTTAAATCAATTTCCTCCTTAAAAATCAAATCAATTATATGAGCCCCTGATGACATTTTATCATAAAAAATCAATATATTCAATAAAATTCATAAAATGTAAAAATATTTATTGGATACCTATGTTTAATAGAAGAATAGTAAAGAATAGAGGAGGAAGAATGGGGTCAGGCTTTTATAATTTTGTAATATCATAATATAATTATAATAGAGAAATAAAAGATAGAAGGATTAGGATAAGAAGATATATCTAGAGACTATGCTTAAATATAAGATAAAGCATAATTTAAAACTATATGCATATTGTATAATGGATAATCATGCACATCTATTAATTGAAATAGATAAAATGCCGTTATGGAAGATAATGTAAGATATACAGCAAGTTTTTACAATGAAATAAAAATTATAAAAGTCTGACCCTATATACTCCTATTACAATCCGAGGAAATATTTCTTACAATTTTCTTACAATCCCTGATTTAGACAATATTTTACATTTTTTCTAAGGTAGTATGTTATACTCTTTTTACGTATACAAGATATAACTCAAAAATATTCTAGGAGGGTGTGAACATGCATAAAAGATTTATAGTATCATTTATAACATGCACAATGGTAATTTTATCTACATTGACAGGATTTGCATTTAATGAAACAAACAAGGTTAAATTTAGCAACAATAAAATTGAAATGAACTTAATGTTAAGCAAAGAAACAGCAAATTCTGAAAGACGTATCAAATCATTATCTTCTGACACGTTAAATTCTTTACAAGTTACATTAGAACAAAAAGAAGCATTAAAAATAAATGATTATAATGATTTTTCAGCTGAGGGTTTTCTAATTAGTAATGATAATAAATATAAACTTAAAACCGAAGGGACATTATTTGTCGGAAAATTAGAAAATGATTCTGTATTCTATCAAGGACACTTATATGGTGACTTATACGATGAGAAAGGTTTAATAGTTTACGAAATCGCATTATCAGTTCAATATGACAAGAAAGAGAATAAGGGTTTTACTAGTTTAACTATAGGAGAATATTCTAACGAAGGAGATGAACCTGTATTTCTTGATTTTGGAGAAATTGCTAAAGAATCAAATAAAATATATTTTGAAAAAAAATTAAAAGAATCTAAAAGTAAAATTTCCATTAATCAAATGAATAAAAAAAATATTGGTTTGAGAGCAACTTCAAGAGGAACTACATATAAAAAGATTAAGTTGCAAGAATATGGTGATCTTAACGACCTTATATATTTAGCTTTATATCACGCAGATGAAGTAGAAGAAGGAAAAGATACCAACTTTTTCGTAAGAATGTGGGCTAATCCAAAAAAGTAGAGAATTATTATGAATACCTTAATAATGTTGACGTAGTAAGAGGATCTTGTCATGCTGACAAAGCTTATTTTTATATTAAGAATGCATCGGGTTGGCAAGCTGAAAGCCAAGGAACTCCAGGAGATGATAGTAACAAAGTAGAACTTTTGATTCCTATTTGGCTTGGAAAAACCCTTGGAACTCAATTGATAACTGCTATTATAAATGTAAGTTCTGTTGACTATGAAAGAGATAATGTCAGTGGTAGTGATAGTGATAACAAAGCAAAATGGACATTTAGAAAAAGTTTTGGTTTTTCTGATGATGACAATATAAATGCAAAATCTACTAGACCTTGGAATGATAAGGATGATGAAAATGGTTTATCAGGTAGAGTTGAATTTTCATATAACGAAGGAGTAAGTGGTAAAGTTGATATGTATACTTATGCTTATGGAAAATGGTACTACACTGTAGTAGTTCACAGTGCTGGATATACAGAAAAGGATTTTCCTGTACGTTTAAGAATCAAAGATAAAATAACAGTAACTGAAGATTAAGCCATCATAGCAAAATATATTTAGAAACTGGATAGGAGTATTTTAAAATGAAGCATAAACTATTAGTTATCTTAATAACATTGCTAATCATGTGCTTGATTTTCCAGCAAGTGCATATATTACAGCTAAAAAAACAGCTTGGGCTACAGGTTCAAAGAAGAATAGATCAATTATACAGAGCAGTACATTTTGCTAAAAGTAGTATTTCTAACAAAACCAAGCTGGAAATTAATGATTTACACAAACTAAAATGGATATTTAATGAACAAGATATAAAAATAGAATGTATATATTCATCTGTTCTATCTATAGAAGAGGATTTAGATGAATTATATGAACAATTAAAAAATAATAAGTTAATTGTATCAAAAGAGCATTTGTTAATAAAACTTTCTAAATTAGAAAAGGCATTAAATATAGTAAAAGAAGACTGTAAAGATATTCCTATTAATTATTATTATCTAAAATACAAAAATAATAATAAAACAATAAAAAAAATAGAGGAAATTCAAATAAATAACTAGCTTATAAAAACAACGCACTATAGCTCTGTTCCTTACACCCATTGTTTATGACCCACTACAGGGGGTTATTACACCCACTGCCTCTTTTTTATTTATTTAAATATTTTTTGTGTGGGGGGGTAGCCACACCGCAGGTGAAATAAGGCATTAAGGCTGTTATATGGGGTATGTCTACAGTAGAAATGGGATTTAGGACCGATTGTTCCTTCGTGTTGGTTACAATCATTGAATACCCACACGGTTTGATTACATCAGGGTAGTTAATTCGAGGGCATAAAAAAAACCCGTGAAGGATTACAGGATTTCTCCTGCAAACGCCTCAAAGGGTTTCACAAAACTTTATTATTTTTCACCAGACATTTTTTTCATTAACCTAACTTTATTATAATTCGACAACAACAACTGTATATTTAAAATAATCTCCACTCCACCCACACCTCTCAAACCCTTGATTTTCCTATATCCTAATTTCTACCAGATAATAAAGTCCGCTCTAAAATCCCATATTTTCATCCTATTTATTAACATTTTCCCTTAATTCTTGTAATTACTTTTAAAATAAAGTCGGTTCTAAATAGGGAGATGTTGAAAGAAAAAAGGGATAAGGTTGCATTTTCTCATATTGTTTTCCTAATGCTTTTTATCCATCTTGGTACCAATATCTCAATCAATATAGTAATCAATACTTCTCTGAATCCCTTTAAAATCAGTACTTTCATGGCTGTAATCACCATAATATTCTAATGCAAAATCTATTCTCCTTAACCCTTACATCTTATCCCTGTCTATCCTACCAAAAAGCAAACCCCGCAGCAAATCAGGAGTTATCCTGCATTTACTGCGAGGTTTTGGAATAGACTTTATTTTTATAGAGCAAAGTTTATTATCATGGAGTGGAGTTTATTTTCTGTATACATTAGTATACACTATCCAACTACTTTGACATAATATGATAAAAACGTGCATTAAATGCAAATTCAAAAATAATTTCGTAACAATATACACCATAAACACCTGTTTTTTTATTGGCAGGAACGACTACTTGTTTTAATCTCCAACCATCTTTTGTCTCTTCCAAGTTAATCTCTTTTCCCAAAATATTCTAATTCTTCTGGTGGATATGCATTTGTCCAGTGATATGGCTGCAACTCATTTAAAGTTACAAACTTCAGAGTATTATCTTGAGTAGTAACGCCTACCTTAACACTTGTGCCCCAAAAACGCAATCGCTCTTGGCAGACACCACAGGGAGTAAGTACCTTAAAAGGACTATTTTCATCATCTCGCACGACACACAAGCAATGGGTTACACGTACATTATATTTATGTGCTTCACACATTGCTCCTACCTCAATACATAAATCTACACTACTATTTGCAGTTTTAATTGAAACACTGGTAAAATACTGGCCATCTTCTGAATGAACAACTGCTGCTCCACCCCAGCCTTTAGGATATCTTTTTTGAATAAGTTCAATGGCTCTGTGATACATTTCCTGTTCAATGATTTTTTCTTGTTTCATTTATTCTCTTCCTCCCATTAGATTAATTCGCTCTGTAAACTTAAATGAAAATTGAGGACTTCAATCCTCTGTGGTACAATGTTTTTGCTAAAAAAACTATACCTCCCAGAAAGGATGAAGTCCTCATACAAAAAATTGTACCAATTAAATGTACAAAATGCAATAATAAAGATTCTTTTTACCGTTATGGTAAAGATAAAGATGGTTATCAAAAATACCTTTGTCGCAAATGTAATCACCAATTTGCTCCTGATAAACCAATATCTAAAAAGGTACCTAAATACCCTCGCTGTCCCCTTTGTGGAAAGGCAACTTTTCTTCACCACGATTATGAGTATTACTCTAATTATCGTTGTTGTGATA
>NZ_FRAG01000072.1 GCF_900142245.1 Paramaledivibacter caminithermalis DSM 15212
CAGCTTACCTCTTCCTTTATATATTAGAAAAACTAAAGGAAAGGAAAAGGCTATAAATCACCCGTTGTATTTAATCCTTCATGATTTACCTAATGAAGAAATGACCAGCTTTTCTTTTAGGGAAACAATGATGACTCACCTTCTACTATGGGGAAATGCATACGCTGAAATAGTAAGAGATGGAGCAGGTAATATAGTAGAGATTTATCCCCTACAGCCAGATAAGATGGTAGTAGAAAGAGATAAAGAAACTAAGAAAATTAAATATAAATATTTTATTGACAGCAAACAGATAATTTACCCTAAAGAGAAAATATTTCATATACCAGGACTTTCTTTTAATGGACTTACTGGTATATCTCCAATATCTGCTGCTAGGGAAGCTGTAGGATTAGCCCTTGCAGTTGAGGAATTTGGTTCAAGATTCTTTGGAAATGGAGCAAGACCAGGAGGAATACTTAAACATCCGGGGGTTTTAAAAGATCCTGAAAAACTAAGAAAACAGTGGGAAGAGGTATATAGGGGTGTAGGAAATTCACATAAAGTAGCTGTACTAGAAGAAGGAATGAAATACCATGAAATAGGAATACCACCAGAGGATGCACAGTTTCTACAGACAAGAAAATTTCAGATAAATGAAATATGTAGAATTTATAGAGTACCTCCTCATCTTATTGGAGATTTAGAACATGCTACCTTTTCAAATATAGAGCATCAATCTATAGAGTTTGCAGTTCATACCATAAGACCTTGGCTTGTAAGGTGGGAGCAGGCCATTCACAAATGTTTACTTACTCCTAGTGAGAGAAAAAAATATTTTGCTAAATTTACGATGGATGGTCTACTTCGAGGAGATTTTAAAACAAGGATGGAAGGCTACGCCATAGGAAGGCAAAATGGCTGGTATAGTGCCAATGACATAAGAGAACTTGAAGATTTAAACCCAATTAGTGAAGATAAAGGCGGTGATCTGTACCTTATTAATGGAAATATGCTCCCACTTAACATGGCTGGTGCCTTTGCTAAGATAAATAATGATTCTAAGGAAGGTGGTGAAACTGATGGAAATGGAAAGAAGGACCATAAATATGACGGAGCTTCGAGTCAAAAGTAAACCAAATAGTGAAGAAGGAGAGAAAACAGTCAGAACTATTGAAGGTCATGCAGCTGTATTTAATAAGTGGAGTGAAAAAATGGGTGGATTTTTCCCATATAAAGAAAGGGTACTGCCAGGAGCCTTTAAAGATTCAATAGAAAAGGATGATATAAGGGCTCTATTTAACCATAATCCTGACTATGTCCTTGGTAGAAATAAATCAGGAACTTTAGAACTTAAAGAAGATGAAAAGGGCCTTAAAGTTACAATTCATCCACCAGATACCCAGTGGGCCAGAGACCTTTTAGTATCTATTGATAGGGGAGATATTACCCAAATGTCCTTTGGATTTATTGTAGAATCGGACCGCTGGGGACTTGAAGAAGGTATGGATGTAAGAGAACTTCAGAAAGTTAAGCTTTTTGATGTATCACCAGTCACTTATCCAGCATACCCTCAAACTGATATAGGGGTTAGAAGTATAGATGAGGTTTTTAAAAAGCATAAAGAGGAAGAAAGACAGAAAAAAGCTATAAAAGCTAAAGAAAAGTTAGATTTATATAAAAGAAAAATTGAAATTCTAAGTAAGTACTAAAGCACTTATCTGAAAAATACAGAAGGTGCTATTTTTATACCAAAAATCAATGAAATGGAGTGATTTATTTGAAAAATATAGCTGAAATGAAGCAAAAAAGAGCAGAGCTTATTAAACAGGCAAGGAGTATTCTTGAAACAGTAGAGAAAGAAAACAGAACTTTAACAGATGAAGAAGAACAAAAGCTTAAAGACTTAAACGCAGAAATCGACAAAAGACAAAAAGAAATTGAGTTTGAAGAAAGACAGCAAAGATTAGAAGCAGAACTTAATACTAGGGATAGTGAACCAATAAGAAATGAGCCAAACACTTCTAATTTATCATCAAATGAAACCAAATTCAGAAGTTTTGGTGAGCAAATGATGGCAGTTTATAGGGCTGCATGTCCTAATGGTAGAGTCGATTCAAGACTTACAACCAGAGCTGCATCAGGACTATCTGAAAGTTTACCTAGTGATGGTGGCTTTTTAGTTCAGCAGGATTTTGTTTCTGAGCTTTTAAAAAGGGCTTATAATACTGGCGTTATTGCTTCAAAATGCCGTAAGATTCCCCTTAGTACAAATTCAAATGGTCTTAAAATCAATGCTATAAATGAATCCTCAAGGGCTAATGGTTCAAGATGGGGTGGAATACAAACCTATTGGGAAAATGAAGCAGATCAGCTTATTAGTTCTAGACCTAAATTTAGAGTAATGGATTTAAGCCTGAAAAAGCTTACTGGACTTTGTTATGTAACTGATGAACTTTTAACGGATGCAGCAGCACTTGAATCAGTACTTATACAAGGGTTTGCTGAAGAGTTTGGATTTAAAATTGATGATGCAATAATTAACGGAAATGGTGCTGGACAGCCCCTTGGTATTTTAAATTCAGGAGCACTTGTTAAAGTAGCAAAAGAAACAGGACAAGCTGCCAAGACTATAACTGTAGAGAATATAGTAAAAATGTGGTCAAGAATGTGGGGAAGAAGTAGACAAAATGCAGTATGGCTTATTAATCAAGATGTAGAGCCAATGCTTTATACATTATCACTTAAAATAGGTGATGGAGGAGTACCAGTGTATATGCCAGCTAACGGTCTTGCAGGTAAGCCTTACAGTACACTATTTGGTAGACCTGTTATTCCTATAGAACAGTGTAGTAGTTTAGGTACTCTTGGAGATATAATACTAGCTGACTTTAGTCAATATCTACTTATAGATAAAGGTGGAATTAATGCAGCTTCATCAATACATGTAAGATTTTTATATGATGAAAGTGTATTTAGATTTATTTATAGAGTAGATGGGCAGCCAATTTGGGATAAAGCATTAACTCCATACAAAGGAAGTAGTAGTTTATCACCATTTGTAGCACTTTCAGATAGAAAATAAACAATAGAATTTTAATAAAAATGAATAGATAGGGGCAGTTTTTAGCTGCCCTTAAATTATTAAATGGAGGAGATATAATGAATAAAACATTTCATATAAACACGATTTTACCACCTAAGGTTGATGCCTTTGCCAGTACTGTTACTACAAGTCCTATAGACTTATCAAGTTATAATCATGTAACCTTTGTAATTGCTACAGGAACTGGAGATACTGGAACGCAGTCCATAACAGTTGAAGCATGTAGTGATGAAGTAGCAACAGAAGCTTCACCAATTGAATTTAGATACAAAGAAGCACTAACTGGTGATGATTTTTCAGATTATATTTTAGCAGATACGTCTGGTTTTACAACTACTGCTGGGGACAATAAAACCTATGTTATAGAAGTAGATTCACAGGCCCTTGCAAAACTAGAATATAAATATCTTAGAATTAAGGCAGTAGAAGTAGTAGATGCTCCAGTAGAAGGAAGTATAGTAGCTATTTTAACTAGCGCAAGATATAGTGATTAGTTATGGATATAAAAATAATAGAAGAAATAGGTCCTGATATAGTAACTTTAGATGAAGTAAAAGGGCATCTTCGAGTAGAGCATACTGATGAAGATGCCTATATTACTTACCTCATTAAAGTAGCTACTGAATACTGTGAAAACTTTACAGGAAGGTATATAAAGCAAAAGACTGTAGAAGTTATACTTGATACCTTTCCAAGTAAAGTCTTAAAACTACCAATTACACCAATACTTGAAATAAATAAAGTATACTACACTAATTTAAATGGTGAAGAAGTTTATATAGAGCCATTAAACTATGTAAAAATACCTGAAACAGAGCCTCCACTTATAGTTCATAAAGACAGATGGCCAAAGGATGTTACAGATATTCCAGGGAAAGTAAGGGTAGAAGTTAAAGCTGGATACTTAGAAGTATCTCACAGTATAAAGCAGGCTACACTACTTCTTTGTGGCCATTTTTATGAAAACAGAGAAATCGTAAATAGTCGTAACAGATGGGAGCTTAAGGCGCTTCCTTTTTCTATTTCTGCCCTTTTGTATCCATATAAGGTTTATAGACTTTAAAAAGTGGTGATGTTTTAATGAAAATAGGTGAGCTAAGAGATAGAGTAACTATACAGGAAAACATTTTAACACCAGATGGATATGGTGGTTTTTCGGAAGTTTGGCAAGATAAATATACTGTATGGGCCAATATTAAACCCCTTAGGGGCAGAGAATATTTTGAAATGAAAAAGGTCCAAAGTGAAATAACTCATAAGATAACTATTAGATTTAGAAACGATATAAATACATCAAACAGAATTAAATATAAGGGTCAGATATTTTATATCAAAAGCATCATAGACATAGATAACAGACATAGATTTCTTGAAATCATGTGCATAGGAAGTGGAGAGGATGGCTAATAGAGGTTTTTATATAGAACTTGAAAATGTAGAAAGAACAATAAGAGAAATAGGGCTATTTCAAATAGAAAAAAGAGAGAATGTAAAAAAGATAATAAAGAAAACAGCTAAAAGGGTAGTAAAGGAAGCTAAAGCAAGAGTTCCAGTAGACACAGGAGAAACCAAAAAAAGCATAAAGGCTAAATATTTAGAAGGTGGTCTTATGGCTACAGTAAAGCCAAGGCTACCTGGTGGGTGGAAAGCGCATTTTCACGAGTATGGGACTGTAAAAATGAGAGCAAGGCCTTTCATGGGTCCTGCTGAAGAAGTTTCAAGAAATGATTACTTACAAGAAATGAGAAGTGAGGTAAACAGATGAGTGGAATTTTAAAAGTGCAAAAAGCCTTATATGACAGATTAACAAACTACTCACCTTTAACTGACAAAGTAGAAGGCGTCTTTGATTATGTAAAAGAAAATCAGAAGATGCCTTATGTAGTTTTAGGTGAGATAATATCTATTCCCTACTTTACAAAAACAACTACAGGAGAAGAAGTAGTTCAGACTATATATATCTTTAGTAGTGGAAAAGGAAAAAAGGAAATAGAAGAAATCATTAGCGAAATTAAAAGTGCATTAAATGAAGATTTAAATATAGAAAATCATGAAAGCTACTATCAAAGATTAGATAGCATTGAAATATTTAATGAAGGAACATATATACAGGGAGTTTTAAAAGTGAGAGTAAAGATAATGGAGGTGTAATAGATGGCTAAAGGAGTTGATTTTGTAATAAAGATTGAAGATGGTGGTTTACCTGGCACATATAACATTTTAGGTGGCCAGCGGGGAGCAACTCTTAATAGAAGCTCTGAAACCATAGACATAACAACAAAATCCAGTAGTGGCTGGAGAGAAAACGAAGCAAGTATAAAAGAATGGTCAATAGAAGCAGATGGATTACTTGTAGAAAGCGATACAGCTTTTAGTGATTTAGAAAGTGCTTACATGAATGGAACAAAGGTTTTAGTAGAGCTTGCTACAGCTGCTGGTAATAAATATTCAGGAGAAGCTTTAATTACAGATTTTCCTATTGAAGCTCCATACGATGATACAGCTACTTACTCTGTGACCCTTCAAGGAACAGGTGCTCTTACCAAAACAACAGTTTAAAGGAAGTGGTTAGATGAAAAAGTTTATTCCTATTGAAATGGATAAAGTAAGGAATTTAAGACTTGGAATAAATGCAATTTGTCAAATAGAAGATATGACAGGAAAGACAATAACTAAGCTTAACGAAAATTTAGGAATTAAAGAATTTAGGATAATTCTATACTGTGCATTAAAGTGGGAAGATAAAAGCCTCACACTTGATAAGGTAGGGGAATTAATGGATGAAGTTATTGAAAAGAAAGGAATTGATTATTTAAATGAAAAGTTAGCTGAAGTCTTAGAAAACTCACTTGGGGGCACTAAAAAAAAGATGAATCAGAAAGTGTAATTGATTATGAAGATATGTTTAAAATAGCAACTAGTTATTTAGGCATATCCTTTTTAGATTATTATGAAATGACACCAAAAGAACTTAAGCTTATCCTTGAGGGATATGAAGAAAAGTATAAAAGAGATTTAGAAATGAAGGCATTAGCCACAAGATTGGCTATTTTTAATGCAATTAAAGGCAAAAATCACAAACTCTTCAGTAATGATATCCAGAACAAAAAAATTAGTACCATCGAAAAGCAAAAACAACTTAAAGAACTTAAAGAAATATTCACCTAAAGGTGGTGATAAATTGGCTTTAATAGTAAAAATAGGGGCAAACCTTCGTGATTTTGATAGACAAATGAGAAGGGTTACTAGGGAAATATCCTATTTAGGAAATAAACTTCAGGGAGTGGGAAAACAATTAACAACAAAAGTGACCCTTCCCATTTTAGGTATAGGTGCAGCTTCAACTAAACTAGGAATGGAATTTGAAAAATCAATGTCGGAAGTTTCAGCAGTTACAGGTGCGACTGGAGAAGAATTTGACAAACTTGAAAAATTAGCACGTGAAATGGGGTCTAAAACATCAAAATCAGCGAGTGAGGCAGCTGACGCTATTAAATACATGGGCCTTGCTGGCTGGGATACAAGTCAGATTATGAAAGGGCTTGAACCTGTACTTAGGCTATCAGAAGCAGGAAATATTGATTTAGGAAGGGCTTCAGATTTAGTTACTGACAGTATGAGTGCTTTAGGATTGACAACTGAAGAACTAAGAACATACTTAGACCAAATGGCCCAGACTTCTAGAAAATCAAATACAAACATAGATCAGTTAGCAGAAGCAATGATTGTTGCTGGGGGAACTTTGAAAAACTTAAACGTACCTTTAGATGAGGCTAATGCCTTGTTTGGCATACTTGCAAACAGAGGAAAAAAAGGAAGTGAAGCTGGAAATTCTCTAAACAGTATACTTATAAATTTAACTTCAGGAGCAGGACAGGCAGGTAAAGCAATGGAAGAACTAGGCTTATCCGCCTTTGATAGTAATGGGAAGTTTAAGGGAATAGGAAATGTTTTAAAAGAATTAAAAGAAAAATTATCAGGTTTGACAGAAGAACAAAAAAAATACTTATCTTGCTATGATAGGTGGAAAAACTCAAATAGATACATTAAACGCCTTACTAGATGGTGTAGGAAAAGAATATGATGAGCTGAGGGAGAATATACAAGATTCAAATGGGGCATTAAGCGATATGGCAAAAACTATGCAGGACAATAACCTTGGTGCATTAACTAGACTTAAATCAGCCCTGGAAGAAGCAGCACTTTCCATTTACGATACTCTTAAGCCCAGCATAGAAGCAATAATAGCAAAAATTCAGGAATGGACAGACTGGTTTAATAATCTAAGCCCAGGTATGAAAGAGCTGATAGTGAAAATTGCTTTAATAACAGCAGCTATAGGACCGTTATTAATAGTTATCGCAAAAACTATAACCATATTCGGTAAGTTAAAAGCAGCTGCAACAATACTTGGAACAACAATTGGTGGTTTATCGGCACCTGTATTAATTGCTGGTGGTGTTATAGCTGGACTTATAGCAATTGGTGTACTGCTTTATAAAAACTGGGATATCATAAAAGCTAAAGCTGTTGAATTTAAAGACAAATTGGTAACTACATTTAACAACATTAAAGAAATCGTATCAAAAACAATAAGCTCACTAAAAGAAAATATACTCGGCATTTGGAATGGCATTATATCAGGGATAAAAGGTTCAATAAACAAAATCATTAGCGCTATAAACATTTTTACTAAAGGAATGAATAAAATAAGTTTCTCAATTCCTTCATGGGTGCCGGGGTTAGGAGGTAAAAGCTTTGGATTTAACATACCTCAAATACCAATGCTTGCATCAGGTGGAATTGTAACAAAACCAACACTTGCAATGATAGGAGAAGCTGGACCTGAAGCTATAGTGCCTCTAAGTAAAGGGATAGGTACTGGAAATTATATAAATCTAACAATCACTGGAAATACTATTTTTTCTGATGATATAGATTATATAGGCGAAAGAATAGTCGAAAGACTTAAATTAGCAGGGGTGGTGTAGTTGGACTATCAAATTCTAATTGGTGGGGTAGATTTAACAAGTAATCTTATAGAAGGCAGCCTTACTGTAAATAAAAACTTGAATACAAAAAATAGTATGAGCTGCTCAATATTAAAAAGAGAAGAAGATAATTTCTCTATATCACCAGGACAGGAAATCACAGTTGTTAACGATGGAGAAATCATCTACGGTGGACTAATACAAAAAGCTCCCCATAAAAGAATATCAAAAGGAAATAGCAAAACACTCAAAATTGAAATATCAACAATGGCCTATGAACAGATAACAGGAAGGAGAACCGTTGCAGGAACATGGGAGAATACCTATGCGGGGGTAATTGTTCAAAGCTTAACACAGACATGGCTTAGTACTGAAGGGATAACAGTTGGTGAGATTGATAGCGGTGTATTAATAGAAAAATACAGCGTAAAAGCAAAAAGCATAAAGGGGATTATTGATGATTTAGCTGAGGCTTCAGGCTTTCAGTGGTGGATTAGCATGGACAAGAAACTTTATTTTAAGGTTATAAACTCAGCTGAAGAATGTCCCTATAACATAGGTCCTGGATATTCTTTTACAGATTATGATGATGTATCTTTAGATAATGATTTATCTAGATATGCAAACAAAGTATTTGTTCTAGGTAAAGAAATAAACGGTCAAAGGGTTATGGGAGCAGCTGAGGATCAAGTAGAAATAGAAAAAATGGCATCTTTATATGGTAGTGGAGTTTATGGAATTACTGTTATCAATAACAATATAACCTCAAATTCAGAAGCACAAATAGTGGCACAAAATATATTAAAAGCTAAACTATTTAATTCAAAATTAAGTTTTAAAACTAACACATCAGGATTTAAGCCTGGTCAAATAATAAAAGTACAGTTATCAGAGTTTGAAGAATTAAAGACAGAAAAGACCTTCATAATAGAAAGTGTCAGGGCGGTAGATGTAAGAACAAAACTTAAGTTTTTTATATCAGCAAGATCCTTTACATCAGAAACAACCTATGGAGAACAAAAAGACTGGACAGATGCCTTCAAAAACTTTGTTAATAAGGATGATGAAAATAAAGGAGATAATTATATAGACCTTAATTTTAATGCAGAATTTTTAAGAGCGCCATATGGACCTGCCATCGAGTTTGAATTTGAAGAAGTATCTGCAGGAAGTTCTGGATATGCTTTTCCACCTTCAGTTTCAGTAGGACTTCAATATGACCCCCTAATACCACATGATGGAAGCCTACCATATAATTACAGCATTACTCCCTTTGTTAGTTTAGTTTCCCACGAGGTAAGTGGGATTTTATACTATAGGGGATTTAAAGTACATTGGATAGGGGATAATGTGCCTGAAAGCATACCAAATACCTATGTATCAGCAATAGCAATGATAAGGAAGTGATACAGAATGGGCTTTACAGATAAAAATGAACTTCATCTATTTCAGCCACGTCTTATGACAAATGACCAAAACTTTGAGATGCAGTTTTCAGTGGTTTCAGGTAATGATGGAAGGTCAATAACAGCAGAAGGGGTCTTTCGTTCTAAGGGCGATTATGGTGGGATGTACTGGGAGCCTGAAGATAGAAAAGCACATCCAGTACTAAAAAGACCTGTAAAAAATGATTTATCAGGGATAACCTTGGAATATGACTACCTTATACAAGGAGATTTACCAGCACTTAATGATATTATAGGGCAGGTTATTACAGTAGAGCTTTTAGATGGAACTATACACTATATTCAAGCTTGGAATTATGTAGTAGATAGGCCACTTCAAGATTGGGAGAGTGGTTCTGGAATACTTTTTCCAAGGGGTAGAACTCCAGGTAGTGCAACGGGATACTCGGGTCATATAAAACTGGACTTTGATAACCTTTATGCAGGGTGGGCAGAATATGAAATGGTAAAGGTAGATGAGATTGAACATACTGATCCTGAAACTGGAGAGACATGGACTGAAGAAGTCTGGGAATGGGTAGCGATAAGTGATACTGCAAGATGGGATGAGCTTCATAGCCAAGGCTGGGCCTTAAATTCACCTTCTTGGGAATGGTATAAAGTAGATACAACGCAAATAAAAAAACTGCAGTGGGGATTTACATCAACTGAATATAATTGGACAAATCCTGAGTACATTCCTAAAAGCGACAGTACATGGTTTAAAATGGAATTTACAAACTGGCAGGTAACATCGGGTAATTCTTTCTTAATGACCATACCAACATCGCCATATAAGGAGCATGGTATATGCTTTGCAGATGATTATGATGATAACTACGACATAACACCTGAATGGCTTTTGTATCAAATGTATTATTTAGGTTTTAGAGATTGGATAAACTTTTATATTGGTGCATCCCACTTTTATGACAAAAAAGGAAAATTTGATGAAAACGGAAACCCGATACCAGACCCTGGCGGATACATGCCATACCAATATGAAATGAAAACGGACAAAGTGTTTAATGAAGGATTTTTAGCTTGGTATAAAAATTATTTATACTGGGCTAATTATTATGGGTATAAAGTTGTTCATTCAATATCAATGGAAAATGTAGATGCACCAGAAAGCTGGTGGCAAAGGGCTTATGATGGAACACCAGGAACAACCATGTGGGTACCAACACCTAAACTTTTATCCTTTACGAATCCAGACCTGCATGTTTATTATAAAAATTATGTTAAAGGGCTTTGTGATATATCGGTAGAAGCAGGAATACATCCAATAATTCAGCTTGGTGAGCCTTGGTGGTGGTGGATAGAAATTGATGAAAACCAACCACCTTGTTTTTATGATCAGGCTACTAAAGATAAACACCTAGAAGAATTAGGATATGAGATGCCTATTTTCACATCATCCCATGAAAGCATAAAAGGGTATGAAGAAACCCTTTACTGGCTTAGGGATAAAAACGGTGAGTTTGCCCATATATTAAGGGATCATATACGTTAGTATTATCCAGAAGCAGATTTTACAGTATTATTTTTCCCACCATCTGTACTTGATAAAGACAGGGTTTATGAAATGATGAGGATTGTTAATTTCCCAGGTCAAAAATGGAGTAAAATTTCAAATAACGAAAACTTAAACTTCTTTCAAATTGAGGACTACGACTGGGTAATTGCAGGTGAGTGGAATAAAAACTATAACGTATATGATTTTCCTTGGTACCAGATGGGTTATCAAAGGCATAAAACCCAGTATTTTGCAGGATTTGTTTATACTTACCCTGAAGCTATGCGGGATTGGATTCCCGTTTTTATTAAGCCACTAGCTGAAGGAACAGTAGTAACATACGATAATGAAAACTTACAGATATATTTAAGTTTTGATGAACAAGATATGGAGGATTATTCATGGCATAATTTAAAAATCACAAAGGACTATGAAAATCAGGAAATGATAATGATAGTTGATTATGACCCTGTTAATAAGGTGGCGACACTTGCCCATGATTTTAACAAGGTTTGGCCATACCCTGGAACAAAGTTTTATATTTGCCCTAAAAAGCAAGATTATATAGCTAATATGTGGAAAAGGATTAACACAGCAGCATTAAAGGGAGTATCAAAAGGAGAAATAACTTATATATGGGCTACCGCCCAGATTTTAAGACAAGGGTGGGAACCACCTAGGAAGGTGCATATCATGGAAAAGGCTAGGAATTTAGGTAATGGAGTACTTTTAGAAGAATATAAAATTCAAGTTCCAAAAGGAAAAGAAAACCTTTTAGATTTATCTAAGTTAAAACTGGATAGAGAAGATGGAAGTAGTATTATTTATGATAGTAAAAAACAATATCTAAAGCTTAACAATGCAGATCCTAGTACGGATTTATTCGCATATACTTGGATAGATGTTGAAGAAAATACAGACTATACACTTTCAGATGAAGATGCAACCCAGTATATCTATGTTTATTCTGACTTTTTATATGGAACTACTTTAGCAGTAAAAGAAACAGAAATAAGGAAAAAGATATTTAATACAGGCAGTTTAACAAAAATCCTTATAGGGTTTTATGTGGCTGAGGGTAGTTATACAGGAAAATGGACAAATGTTAGTTTAAGGAGGGCATAAAGATGGCACTTAGACTTCTTGAAAAAGGGCAAAGATTTTTAGCCTTATCAACTGATGAAAAACCTATGGACGTTAAGGCTGGAGCAATTTTAAAGGAAACTGATACACAAAATATCTATATTTTCGATGGAACTGATTGGGCTATAGAAAAATTAAAAACTAAAACATATAAGTGGATTAATGAAACTATCCCTGCAGGAGAGTATTTTAACGTGACTATACCTTGTTTAGGATTTGATTTAATAACGGCATTTGTAAATGCTTCTGGAAATGCTTTAGCTTCATTTAGAGCTACAAATGATGATGGTAGTGATTATTCTTGGGACCCGCTAGGGATAATGAATTCCCCTTCTTTAAAGGTTTCAGCTCAGGCAGAAATTTCAGGAATGCCTTTTGTTGAGTTAGTAATAACCAATGAAGCTGGAGTGGATATTAACTTAGATATTTTTGTTTATCTAGGTAGCTTTAATTAATTTTAGGAGAGGAGAAGATACTGTGAAAAACATTATTAACACTATACAGATTATTTTTACAGCCGTTGGTGGCTATCTCGGGTGGCTTTTGGGAGGCTATGACGGCTTTTTGTATGCCCTGATTCTTTTTGTAGCTTTGGACTATATTACAGGTTTAATGGTGGCAATTTTAGAAAAGAAGATTTCAAGTGAGGTTGGTTTTAAAGGAATATTTAAAAAGGTATTAATCTTTACCATGGTAGCAATAGGTCATATTATAGATTCTTATGTTATAAAAAGCGGTAGTGCTATTCGCACAGCCGTTATTTTTTTCTACATTTCTAATGAAGGAATTAGTATTTTAGAAAATGCTGCAAAGATTGGACTACCTATCCCTGAAAAACTTAAAACAATACTTGATGAGCTTAAAAAGGATAAATAAAAATCAAAGAAGATAGGTGAATGTTATGGTTAAAGTAACAAAAAAACTTATAAAATACAATTATTCCCTGGGAAATGACATAAAATACATTGTTATCCACGATACAGGAAACAAAAGAAAAGGTGCAGATGCATTTAATCATTATAGATATTTTAATAGAAAAAACAGGAGAGCTTCAGCACATTACTTTGTAGATGATAAAGAAATTATACAAACAGTAGAAGATTTTAATGTATCATGGCATTGTGGAGATGGTAAAGGAAAGTATGGGATAACAAATCATAATTCAATAGGTATTGAAATATGTATCAATGAAGATGGAGACTATGAAAAGGCAGTAGATAACACAATAGATTTAGTTAAGTGCTTAATGGAAAAGTATGATATCCCTTTAGATAGAGTTGTAAGACATTATGATGC
>NZ_FRAG01000041.1 GCF_900142245.1 Paramaledivibacter caminithermalis DSM 15212
AAATAACTTAATTAGTATGTTTGTATTTTTCTATAATTTTGTAAGACCTCATTCATCTCTTAATGGTTTAACACCTGCTCAAGTTGCTGGATTAAATCTAAATGATAAAGAGAAGAAAAAATATCCTCTTGTAGCATAATTTTTGCTTGAATTTCGCCTAATTATTTTTTAAATGTTCGTCCTTGAAATTGTCAAGGGCGTGCGTTAGCACGTTCATTTTACCCTTGACAATTTTAAGGACGAACTTTTATCATCCTTCAGGCGAAATTTAAAGCAATCTGAAGTAATTCTATAAAACATTGTACTATTTTTTCATATTAAGTTTACAAAGCCTGAAATATTTATTTTCAATTGTTCATTTGCACAACTATATTATATCATATATAATTATAAAAAAAAAGAAAAAAATGTAAACAAAGTAAGAAGTGTCAAATTATACAAATGCTTAGAGTAGAGGAGAATTGCAGTTTGAAAAATGGTTAGACTTCATAAATTCACAAAATAGTAATATATATTATAGAATAGTACAATAAAAGTGCCAAAACAGATTGTTTGGAGACAGCCATTTTCTGACCCCAGTCTTGCTATTAAAGTACTAGGTGTAATCACAGAAGAGAAATTAAAAATAGTTAGAGAATCGGATGCCATATTAGAAGATAGATAAAAATTCATAGAGACTTTATTCAATACAAAAGAAAAAGGACAGTTTTTATTATATAGATATTGCTTAATGGATAATCATGTTCATTTATTAATTAAAGAGGGCGAAGAAGTAGGAACTAGTATAAAAAGGATGACAGTAAGCTATGTGCAGTGGCATAATAATAAATATGGAAGGACAGGGCATTTGTTTCAAAATAGATTTAAAAGTGAAGTAGTAGAAAGTGAATATTATTTATTGGTAGTACTTAGCTATATTCATCAGAATCCAGTAAAGGCAAAAATAGTAAGAAAATCATCAGAGTATAAATGGAGTAGTTATAATAAATATATTAACAGATATAATGGAAAAAAAGAGGCTTTAGATACAGCTATAGTTGATGGATACTTTAAAAATAGGAGTGAATACGAGTGTTATATGACTCAATTAAATAACGATAAATGTCTAGAATATGAAAATAAGAAAAAATATACAGATATAGAGTTGGAAGACAAGCTGAGAAGACAATTTAATATTGATGAAATTAATAACCTTAATATATTTTTGAGAGAGATAGATTAATATTAGAAATTAGAAAATCAACAGGAGCAAGTATAAGGCAACTAAGTAGTGTATTGGGTTTAGGACGTGGAATTATTGAAAAAGCTATCAAGACATGACAGACGAAACGTCCCCATGTCTGTCTTTATTCTTTCTAGTCCTATTGAAGGCAAGATTATATTATAAACAAAAGAGTCAAAAAGAACCGTCACAATTGACTCCAATTGACTCACAATTGACTCATAAGCTATCAAATAAATTTTCAATTATTTTTATTGTATCTTTACTGCTATAATATTTTGTATCATTGTAAGAAATCCAAACTTCTGTAAAAGCAATACTTATTTCTTTTTTCTCAGGAGCCTTTAAAAAGATATATATAAAATAATTATATCCTTTTCTTTTCTCTTGATCTGGAAATAATTTATTTATGTTCAAAGAGTTTAATACCTTTATAATTTTATTAATATCCTCTTTTTCAGTTATAACTTTCAATGTCGGACCATCTGAAAAGTGTATTTTATCAACATTTACAGGATCCATTTTTTGTATTATTAAATTTTTTTCTTTAGGTAAATTTTGTGAATTATGTGAATTACATGAAGAAACTAATACAACCAAAAAAATAAGCAAAAACACTTTCTTCAAATTATTCATTCCTTTCTAAAAAAGGGATGTTAATAAATTATACATCCCTTTTATTTTTATCTAATTATTCCATAGATATATTAAATAATCAAATGTCCCTCTATCTGAAGATAACCATACATTATTGTCTCCCCAACCATTATTAACTATTACATATTCATCCATTCCATCATCATAGTACCCATGAACAGTCATCCAATGGTCATAATAAGTTGGATCATTTGCAGTACCAATTATTTGAGGTCTATTACTATTAATTTTTGATTTTATGGTATTAAAATTATATGTTGATTTAGTAGCATAATTATTTACATTCTGTCCCCCTAAATATGATGTAATACCATCTCTTAATTCATTAGGTGAACTACCGGGATTCGTACTATGATCAGGGTCTATGTAATATGCCATAATGTCTATTAAATCATTTTCATTTTCATTATCAGTATCTACATATTTTTCACTTACTACTTCATCATAAAACATCATAGTTATTGCAGCAGCTATTGGTCCACAATAACCTCCTGATTTATACCATGTTTTTAAAGATTTGCTTAAATATTCTTCATTGGCTACACCTCTTGTACTATAGTTTAGAGTATAAATTTCATTTTCAAATTCACTTAACTTGCTGTGTTTATCAATTTTATTTTTATCATAAATTTTTTTAAAGTTTCCATTAATAATTTTCTTTGCTTTTAAAGAAAAAAACTTACCACCTTTTAATTCATAGTATGCAAGGGGACCATTATATACATATCTTTTCTCTAAATGAATAAAAGGTTTTTTGCCTTCAAATGAAAGTTCAGGGATTGATAGGTCATTTTTATTTATTATAAGATAACCTTTTTCTCCTAAAGAAAAACATATGGCTTCTTCATTTCCTTTAACATTATATAGAAGTATTGGACTATGAACTTCAACAGTCCTCCCTAATTTTTTAACAAATAACTCTGCATATTTTTGTTCAATATCATAGTCGTTTTTATGAGTTTCTCCGAATGCTACTAAAGACATGCTCAGTAGCATTATAATAGTTAAAAATAATGCTAAAAATTTTTTCATATTACCAACTCCTATTTTGATTTTTTTGAGTGCACTCATATAATTATAATAACAAATAGAAACTAAAATATTTGTAGTTTTATGTATTTTTTCTATATTTTAACACAAAAGTAATATTTCATAATATTTTAAATTTTCACAATAATATAAATCTGCCAAAAATATTATATTACAGCAAGATGGCAGAATTTCTATGAAAGATTTAGGTAAGAAGGTTGGTTTAACTTCTCCTACTGTATCGGAAAGGGTTAAAAGACTTGAAGAAAATGGTATAATCATTGGTTACAAAGCCATAGTTAATCCTAAAAAACTAAATAAACATATTAATGCACTAATAAATGTAGCTATCAGAGCAGAAAACTATAAAAAGTTTCTTTAATTTGCTCCAAAAAATAATAATATAATTGAATGTCATCATGTTACTGGTGAAGATTGTATGATAATTAAAGTTATGGTTGAAAATATGGAGGATTTAGAAATACTTATTGATGATTTAAAAAAATTTGGCAATACTCAAACCAATATTATTCTTTCTAGTCCTATTGAAGGCAAGATTATATTATAAACAAAAGAGTCAAAAAGAACCGTCACCTTTGACTATCAAGACATGACAGATGAAACGTCCCCATGTCTGTAGTCCTATTGAAGGCAAGATTATATTATAAACAAAAGAGTCAAAAAGAACCGTCACCTTTGACTCTGAAAAGAACCGTCACCTTTGACTCTGAAATTTTCATTTATACTTTTAAAAGTAAAACCTATAAGAATCCCTTCATTTTATCAATATAAAGGAGTCTTATAGGTTTTTGATTTTCACATATTTATATTTCCCTAATCTCTATAACATCATATCCTGCGTCATCAATGGTGTCTCTAATAACATTCTCATCGATTTCTTTGTGTAGAGTAATTACTGCACTTTTTTCATCTACACTAATGCTTTCAACTGTTACTCCATCAATTTCATTTAAAGCTCTCTCTACTCTGCCGATGCAATGATGGCAGCTCATACCTTCTATCAGTATCATTTTCTTCATAATTTACACCACCTCAATTTATTTTTTCTAAATAATTATATTAATCTGTTGGTTCATTGCTAATAATTACTATCAAACTCAAAATTTCTTTCTTATAAGCTATCCGCCATTAACCATTGGCAATTAGCTAGCTTTAAACTTCCTAAGCCTAAGTGCATTTGTTACAACTGATACTGAGCTCATGGACATGGCAGCAGCTGCAAACATTGGGTTAAGCTTAGGTCCTCCAAAGGCATAGAAGAGTCCAGCAGCTAGTGGTATTCCTGCAGTGTTGTAAGCAAATGCCCAGAAAAGATTTTGCTTGATATTTCTTATAGTACTTTTGCTTAGTTTAATTGCAGTAACTACATCTAAGAGATCACTTTTCATTAAAACTATATCTGCAGATTCCATTGCAACATCTGTTCCCGAACCAATGGCAATACCTATATCCGCCATAGCCAAAGCTGGTGCATCATTTATTCCATCTCCTACCATAGCTACTTTTTTACCCTTTTCTTGGAACTTTTTAACTTCGTTAGCCTTATCTTCAGGTAAAACTTCAGCTAAAACGATATCTATTCCAACCTGCTTAGCTATAGCATCGGCAGTTCTTTTATTATCTCCAGTAATCATTGCTACTTGGATTCCCATATCATGAAGTCTTTTTATTGCCTCTTTGCTATTTTCTTTTACAACATCTGCTACCGCTATTATACCCTCTAATCTGTTATTTATTGCAATAAACATCGGAGTCTTCCCTTCCTTTGCCAATTGTACAGCTTCATCTTTTAATGTAACTTCTATATCTCTATCCTTCATTAGTTTCTCATTTCCTAGAAGAATATTATCTCCCTCAATAGTTACTTCTATACCATGACCAGGTATTGCATAAAAATCTTCTGCTTTTAGTAGAGATATCTTTTTTTCTTCAGCTTTATTAACTATAGCCTCTCCTAAAGGATGTTCAGATCCTTTTTCTGCTGTAGCAGCTATCTGAAGCAGACTATCTTGTGAATAGTTGCCTCTAGTAATTATATTTGTAACTTTAGGCTTTCCTTCAGTTATAGTTCCAGTTTTGTCAAGTACTATGGTATCAATCTTATAAGCAGATTCTAGTGCAACACCACTTTTTATGAGTACTCCAAGTTCTGCACCTTTGCCTGTTCCAACCATTATAGCTGTTGGTGTTGCTAGTCCCAAAGCACAGGGGCAAGCTATCACGAGAACAGAAATAAACATTGTAAGGGAAAATACTGCTCCATACCCTGTTATATACCATAGTAATCCTGCTAAAACAGCAATCCCCATAACTATGGGAACAAAATATCCTGCTATTATATCAGCTAGTTTGGCAATAGGAGCTTTACTGCCTTGAGCCTCTTCAACTAACTTTATTATTTGGGCTAAGGCAGTATCCTTACCTACCTTTGTTGCTTTAATTCTAAGAACTCCATTTTTATTTATACTTGCACCTACTACCTTATCTCCAATATTTTTTTCTACAGGTATACTTTCACCTGTTAACATGGATTCATCAACTGAGCTATGTCCATAGGTCACTTCACCGTCTACAGGTATCTTCTCACCAGGTTTAACTAATATGATATCTCCTACCTCAACTTCTTCTATAGGAATAATTATTTCTTCATTTCCTTGAATTATTGTAGCTGTTTTAGGCTGAAGTCCTATTAATTTTTTTATTGCCTCTGATGTCTTTCCTTTGGAACGTGTCTCAAGATATTTTCCCAGCATAATAAGGGCAATTATTACTCCAGCAGTCTCAAAATATAAGTCCTTTGCATACTGGGTATACCCATTCATAATTTTATATGTTGCATAAAGTCCATAAATAATTGCCGCACTCGTTCCTACAGCTATTAAAGAATCCATATTGGGGCTTTTCCTAAATAGTGCTTTAAAACCAACTGTATAAAATTTATATCCTGCAATAACTACTGGTATAGTTAATGATAGTTGAACTAGTGCAAAATTTAATGGATAAAAATGTGGATTTATAAAGTTCGGTAATGGCAAACCCACCATATGTCCCATAGCAATATACAATAATGGTATAGTAAAGGAAATAGCAACTATAAACTTAGTCCACATGATTTTTATTTCTTTTTCTTTTTTATTTTGATCTTCATCTCTAATCTCTTCTTTTTCTATATCTAGAGGAGTATAACCTGCCTTTTTAATAGCAGCCTTTATCTCAGATATCCTTAATTTATTTATGTCATAAACTACTGTTGCTTTATTGGTAGCTATATTTACATTTACAGATTTAATACCATCTAGTTTGTTGATAGCCCTATCAACTGCCCTTACGCAAGCAGCTCAAGTCATACCCTGTATTGGTATAATAACTTCCTTTAACTCATCTTTTAATACTGCTTTATACCCTAATTTAACTATTGTATCAATAATTTTACCTTGTGAAAGCTTATCTTCATCATACTTTACAATCATTTTTTCTGTAGCCAAATTCACACTCACTTCATCTATTCCATCTATCTTTCTTATCCCTCTTTCTACCGCTCTAACGCAAGCAGCACAAGTCATTCCTTCTATCCTAAAGACCTTTTCTATAATCATTTTTTCACTCCTTTCACTACCAAATCCTCATATTTTATTATATACCCCGTACAGGTATATGTAAATAGTTTTTTATTCCAAAATTTATAAATATCTATTTATGATTAAAGGTTATAAGTTTCAACGTCCTTATGGTCTTTATATAATATATTACCCATTTATTCTATAATTTAATATGCTATAATATTGTTAAGTTCTAGGATAAAAACACAGTTCTGGTTGGTTGTCCAGACGTATCTTTTATAAAATATAAAATATATCAGTAACCTTTCCCTTTGGTTTGCCCATTCCTAGTAAATAAAATTTTAAAAAGAAGGGGATATTATGAATCAAAAAGAATTTGAATTGAAACGGTTAAAAAAAATAAAAAAAGAGAACACTAAATTTTTTAATGTCCCTTTTATTTCATACCTTTAAAATATAAAACATATATAAAGCTACATAGTATTACTTTATTAAGCAAATAGATCAATGGGATACCTATATAAAAGCTCTTATGCTGAGTTTTGTGTCTAAACATTGTCATGCCTAAAAGTATCCCTATGACTCCTCCTAAAATAGCTATGATAAAGAAATTACTTTCCTTAACCCTCCACTTGTTCTTTTTTGCCTTATATTTGTCTATAAGTATGATGATAAATCCAAATAAATTTATTGTTAAAATGAAAAAAACAAAATAGAATTCTTTATATTTTAATAATTCCATATTTTATCTCCTTTCTCTTAATCAAATTACACATAAAAATCATAAAAAAGTAACCAAATAAAATAAAAAAACCAGCATAAATCTAGGATATATTTTCCATATTTATTGTGCTGGATTCTAATAAATTTTAAAATTCTCCATAAACTACATTGATTTCATCCCAAAATCCTTTAAATTCTTTTACTGCTTTACTTTGAATATCTTTACGTCCCATATTTATCTCATCATAATTAGATTTCAATATAGACCATATGTCGCCATCTAATTCATTCCTTACAGCCATACCATCTAATATATCAAAGACTTTTTCCTTTTTTAAGCCTTTACGGTATGGTCTATCCTCTGAAATAGCAGTAAAAACATCTGCTACTGCCATAATTCTTGCTCCCACAGATAATTCTTCAGCCCTTTTATTAAATGGATATCCCTTCCCATTTATCCTTTCGTGGTGAAAACCAGCCCATTCATATATATCTCCAATTCCTCTTATTTTTTTTAAAATAGAATATGTATAATAAACATGCCTTTTAACTATTTCAAATTCATTTCTAGAAAGCCTACCAGGCTTTTCTAATAATTCCTTTGGAACTGCTAACTTCCCTAAATCATGTAAATTGCCAGCAATTCTCATCATCTTTACTTCTTTCTTAGTCATCCCTGAAATTTCAGATAATTTAGATGCAACATAGGCAACTCCACTGGAATGAGTTGCAGTAAACCTACTCCTAAAATCAATAATTCTCTCAAATATCTTAGAAATCCTACAAAACCCCTCTATATCTAATAGCTCATTTTCAATAGTTTTATAAAATATCCTTAAAATATTTCCATAATCCATATACTCCCAAATAGACTTTGAGGCAGATATTTCAATGAAGGCATCTACAACCTCGGTATTGAATTTTTTACCCTTCTGGTCTTTAATTTGCTTAACTATATAATCGATCTGCTTATTGGTGTTGTTATTCCAATCCATCAAAACATCTACTCTATCAACTAAATGTATAATTTGGCTACTTAAAGATACTTCAATACCTCGATCTTTAAATTTATCTATCTCAGTCCATTTAACATGGTGACATCTAATTATTTCTGAAATTTTGCTAAAGGGTTCATACGTTTTAATCAGGTTATATCCTATTAAAGAATGAAAATGCGGGTCCTTTAGATCAAATTCAAGACCGTCTATTCTATCCTTTAAAGATAATGCTCCCACATCATGAAGTAAAGCTGCATAAACTAGGTCTTTTATATCTCTTTTTTTCATATTAAACTTTAGTCCCACATTTAATGCTATAAGAGCAACTCTTATATGATGTCCTACAATAGCAGAACTAATTAAATCCAAGCTTTCAGATAAGGCTAAAATCATATCAATCTCAGGAACTATCTTTTCCTCCATAAGAAAACCCCCATAAAATCAATAGGACGATTTACATGCCATATATTATATTAACATAAATTTTAACATTAATCTTTTAATTTTTCATATTTTTATCTCTGTTGAGCTTTTATTGTATTTTTCTTCATATTTCCTTCATAAGTTTTTGATATCATTTTATTGAAAGAACAAAACATTAATTTTAAACTGATTTTGATAAAGGAGATGAATACTTTGATGCATTGGTTTGGTTTTAATAGATTTGGGTTGATGGGAGGTGGTTTTATGATGTTACTATTTCCTTTAATAATAGGCTTGTTTTTTTACTTATTCTTTAAATCATCAAACAGACATTGTACCCCGCACAATAATAACGCACTAGAAATTCTAGATAAAAAATTTGTTTCTGGTGAAATAACAGAAGAGGAATATTTGCATAAAAAAAGCATCCTTAACAAAGGCAAGTGATATTGCCTTTGTTTTATATGTATTTTTTTGATAAAATGTTAGAATCATATTAGAGGGTGATAATTTTGAAGGAAAAATTTAAAATTTTAGTTATTGAAGATGAAGTGAAAATTTTGAATGTTATAGAAGCATATTTAGAAAAAGAAGGCTATGAAGTTTATAAAGCAATAGATGGTACTCAGGGACTAAATATTTTTAAAGATATTTCTCCCCATTTAGTAATCTTAGATTTAATGCTTCCTGGTATGTCTGGAGAAAATATCTGTAAAAATATAAGGAGTACTTCCGATATTCCAATCATTATGCTTACTGCTAAAACAAATGAAAAATCTAAGATTGAAGGCTTTTCCCTTGGTGCTGATGACTATGTGACTAAGCCCTTCAGCCCAAGAGAATTAATAGAAAGAGTCAGAGTAATACTTAGAAGAAGTTACAGAGATAAGGGTCCGTTATCAGATATAATATCCTTTAACAATGATGAGCTTAGAATAGATATAAAAAAGCATGAAGTCACTAAAAATAAAAAATTAGTTATTTTAACGCCAAATGAATATAGAATTTTACTGATTCTTGCTTCAAATCCTGGGCAAATTTTTTCTAGAGAACAGCTTGTAGAAAATGTCTTTGGAATAGACTATGATGGCTTTGATAGAACAATCGATACCCATATTAAAAATATTAGACAAAAAATAGAAGACAATCCCAAAACCCCTAAATATATACTTACAATTTATGGAATGGGGTATAAATTTGGAGGTTAAATAATGAAAATAAGTATAAATAAAAAACTACTTCTAAGCTTTATTTCAATAATTCTCATTTCTCTTTTAATTACTGGCATTACTTCAACCCTCATGATTGATAAAAGATTCAATCTCTATTTACTTGAAGAGCACAAAGAAAAGATTGAAAATATTAAATCTATGATCCATTCTGCTATTAAGAAAAATCAAGTATCTCCTGATTTCGATAAAGAAGGACTTACAAAGTATGCTGTTGCAGAAAACTATATTATAAAAATTACAGATTTAAATAATAATATAATCTATACTACTGGAATGTATCCCCATATGGGACACCAAAAAAATGGACATATGATGGGTCCTATGATGGAAAGAATGTTTAAAAACATGTTCCAAAGTTATAACGAAGATATTTATCCAATAATCTATGATAATAAGGAAATAGGAAAGCTAACCATTGGATATTTTGGAACATCAAATATCTCTAAAGAAGCAATGTCATTTAAATTAACCCTATATAAATCAATACTTATATCCAGCTTCATGGCAATTATTATTAGCGCTTTAATAAGCATATTGATTTCTCGTCAATTAGGTATACCCATTAGAGAAATTACCAAGGCATCAAAGGCCATCAAAGAAGGTCATTTATCAATACGTACTAATATTGGAACTAATATACATGAAATATCAGAGCTTTCTTCCTCAATAAATAATTTAGCCCATACATTGGAAAAGCAAGAGGCTTTAAGAAATCGTCTTACCTCAGACATGGCTCATGAAATAAGGACTCCTTTAACTACTATAAAAAGTCATATTGAAGCATTTATGGATGGTATATGGCAGCCTACTCCAGAAAGATTGAGGGATTGCTATGATGAAATCAATAGGCTTCATAGTCTAGTAGAAAATCTAGAGGATATAAATAAGCTTGACAAGGCTAATTACGTATTAAATAAATCCTATTTTAGAATAGATGAAGAACTAAAGAGGATTGTTAATTCCCTCATACCACAGTTTAACAAAAAAAATATAAAGTTAAACCTAAATAGTAAAGTAAAAACAGAAGTTTTTATGGATAGAGATAAATTTAAACAAATAATGTATAATTTGCTTTCAAATGCCTTTAAGTATTCTCATGAAAATAGCATCGTAAATATTAGCTGTTATACAGAAAATGAATATCTATACATTATAGTACAAGACTTTGGAGTTGGTATTTCTAAAAAGGATTTACCCCATATATTTGAACACCTTTATAGAGGGGATTTATCTAGAACTAGGTCTACAGGGGGTTCAGGAATTGGTTTAACCATCACTAAAAATTTAGTACAAGCCCACGGTGGAACTATTGAAGCAAAATCTGATATCGTCAATGGAACTGTATTCAGTATTAAATTTCTTTTAAAGAAAATAAGGACAAAGGTGTCTGACGACGCTTTTTAGTTGAAAGTTACAAATTCCACGTTCCAAGTTTTAAGGTCTTTCTTTTAGGTCTAAAAAGCCTTACTTCCTGCTTCTAAAATTTTACTGATAATAATTTTATTTTTCTCTCTGTTATTTGAATTTACTTAAATCCAAACATGTAATTTCTTTCAAAAAAAGTTTGAGTTCCTTAACAATAAAAAAATATAAAAAAGATGTCTAAAATACTGCTAATAAAGCTATCTACCATGTACTAAGACATCTTAATCATAAAGAGCAGTATAGTTCAAGCCTTAGTCCTGATTTAAACACACTCTTTCTGCATAATCTCTACAATTGCTGCATTGGTTTGCCTCATTCCTGGACCACACACATAGCCAAGATTAGATATTAAACTTTTAAATTCTCCACATAGTATACCATCAGTATTTTTTACTACTGCATCATTCAATGACAGTAAAGCTGATTGTACAGCCCAACCCGATGCTAGTGCAAGTTTATATGCACATCCTTCTTTAGCTCCATCACATATGATGCCCGAAATACTTCCAATCATATTTAATATGGTTCCAAATATCTTATCTTTATTTCCTCCCATCATGAAAACAATTCCACAGCTTGCTCCAATACCAGCAGCTACACCACATCCACACATAGCCGATAAAGCACCTGTATGGGCTTTTATATAGGCGTTTACTAATTGTCCCAATGCCAATGCTCTTATCATCTTTTCATGGCCTATATTTAGTTTTTCTGCAGCTGCTGCAATAGTTAAAAATAGAGTAATTCCATGATTCCCACTTCCCGTACTAGTCATAACAGGAAGCTGTACACCTGACATTCTTGCGTACGAAGCTGCACTGCATAGTTTTTGAGCATAAACGGCTGGACCTTCTGAAGTATATCCTTGATTGATTAGACTATTAAATTTATAACCTATGGAATTAACATTATCCAAGCCAGCCTTTGCTATATCTGAGTTAACATGTATGCCTTCCTTTAGAAACTCTATCTTTGCTAAATCTATATTGCTTGAAAAATCAATGAAATCATCCAAGCTATAATTTGTAATAGGATTAGAAACTTTCTCTTTCTTGAGATATCCTCTAAAGTCAAAATCTTCTACTGTATCCTCTGAAATATCAGCTATATTATCATGTTTTTCGAGAGTTACTACCCTTACCTTCCCTTTATCAGAAGTGAGAATACTTTGGATAAATAAAATATCACAATTATCTATAACTTTTAGCTTGATGATATCTCTACTAAGAAATTCCTTAGCCTTTCTTATAACGTCTTCACCTATATTCTCTAGAAGATTTAAACCCATCTCAGTATCTCCAATAGCAAGCCCTAAAGCCACAGCTGCTTTTACCCCTGTTTGATTAAAGCCTGGAATTGAAACATTCAAAGCATTTTTATATAGATATGAGTCTACTGTAATTTCAAATAAAACTATATCTCCCTTAACCTTCTTTCTTGCATTTGCTGATGAATAAGCAATGGCTGCTGGTTCAGTACATCCAGTAGCAAGTCCAATAGATTCCTTTAATAAATGTAATAATTCACTTTGTTTTCTAATAGTCATTTTCCATCTCCCCATATAAAAATTTTTGTTATTTATATCTAACGCATAAATCATGCCATAATATCTAAAACCACAAAAAACAATTAAAGAGTTCAAAACCTACTAAATGTCTGGCTTTAAACTCCTATACTACTCATAACAAAACTTTAAAATTATATGATTTATGGTAATATTTAACATAAATTTATCATTCTTGATTAATCTTTATCATTTATGAGAAATATGCATTTCTCTATTATTTCGTGAGGAAATATTTACAAATCATATTTTTTTAGTTTTCGGTATAATGTTGCTGTACTTATTTTTAACTTTTCAGCAACTTCTTTTTTCTTATCTAGAGACATATAATCATCGATATATTTTTTCAATATCTCTTTTTCATATTTTTCAAGCATTTCCTCTAAACCTATATTCTCTTTTTGATATTTTTCAACAAATATATATTCTGGTAGATTACCTAAGGTTATTAAGTTTGTCTCACACATATTCACTGCATATTCAATAACATTTATTAGTTGTCTAATATTACCAGGCCATTCATAATCATAAAACCATTTTTTTACATATTCATCTAAAAACATTTTTTTCTTTGAAAGATTTTTACAAATTTTATCTAGGTAATAGTTTGCTAATAGTAAAATATCCTCCCTTCGTTGTCTAAGGGGTCTTAAGTAAAGGGGAATTACATTTAATCTATAATATAAATCTTCTCTAAATTCCTTAGTTTGCAGCATATTCTCCAATTCTTTATTAGTAGCTGAGATAATTCTTAAATCTAAAGGAATAGCTTTCCTTCCTCCGATTCTAGTAACTTTTTTATCCTGGAGTACTCTTAATAGCTTGGCTTGCATTGTTAAAGACATATCTCCGACCTCATCTAAAAATAGAGTTCCTCCATTGGCTAGTTCAAATTTACCTAATTTCCCACCTTTTTTGGCATCTGTAAATGCTCCTTCCTCATAACCAAACAATTCACTTTCAATAAGATTTTCAGGAATAGATGAACAATTTATAGCAATAAAGGGTTTATTCCTGCGTTTACTATTAAAATGAATAGCTCTAGCAAGAATCTCCTTCCCAGTTCCACTTTCTCCTCTTATCATTACAGTTGAAAGACTATCAGAAACTTTTTTTGCCTTATTTATTGTTTTTAGAAAATCAGGTGTTCTTCCAATAATTGAATCGAAGGAATACAAGCTGTTATAATTTTGCATAGTTTCGCTAAATTCTTCATTAATTCTCATGTTTGCTTCCAACAAAAGAATTTTGCTGATAAACAATTCATTTATATATTTAATAAATTCCCTAATTTTTTTTATAGATGATATTAATATTTCTCTTTGCTCATCACTAAAGGCTATTATTCCTATTACCCCTATTATTTCATCTCCCTTATAAATAGGAAAGCCAATATTGGCCAATTCAAGACAATAATAATTTTTTTCACACTTTTTACATCCAAATTCTTTTTTCACATCCTTAATCATACCCATATTACCTGTATTTAATATTTGTCTAAAGAAGGAAGTGTGGGGAACCTTTTTACCTATCTCTCTTTCATATATGCCTGTTCCAGCTATCCTTATACATTCTTGATCCGTTATAGTAACTTCTACTTCTAATATAGCTGCTATAGCTTTAGCACATTGTTGTGAAAAAAGTTTAATATTTCTCAAATCAGCCATTTAATCATCCCCAGTATCATTATAAATTTATTTATTGTGCTAATAAATGAATTTTTCTGTTTTTGAAATACCTTAGAGGGTTTTAATATTTCATTTAAGTGATTTTTATAAACCTGTTTTTACCTTCAGATTCATATAAAAAACAGGTTTATTACATGAACGAAAAGGAAATATTAAAAACCTCTCTATAGAAACTAGCTTGGCGGATTAAAATTATAATTGAGGAAATTACATATTAGTATAGAAATTTAAGTAAAGACTTTAATTTATACATGTCCAAAACGCCCAAAAACGTTGCGTATTTGCACATGTATAAATTAAGTTTTACTATGTAAATTCTATATAGATATTTATATATTAACACATGATTTAACTTTTTCACTTGGAATCTTATATATTTTTCATACTCTTACTTTAAATCATTTTCCATCTTAAAAGCTGTAGTTTCAATATTTCCTATCTTAAAATTATCTATCTTTTTTATAATTCTAAACCCCATCCTCTTCCAAAATCGTAAACCATTTGTATTTTCTTCTAATACTCCTAGCTTAATACAATTAACACTATTCATTACTGCCCATTTTTCAAAGCCCCTATAAAACTCCTCACCTAAGCCTTTATTTCTATAGTCCACTGAAATCATCATTTGTCCTATATACCATGTATAGTTTTCAGGAAAATCTGTAACCCCTTCTATAATTCCAATTAAAGTATCTTTATCATTATAAACTCCTATGACCATCTTGCTGTCATATTCTTTACCTGGAGGCAACTCCTTAAATATCTCTTTAGCAGTTTCTAGATTTACAGACTCAATTCCATTAAGTTCATAAAAGTCTTTACAATTTTCACAAAGCTGCAGTAAAGCTTTTAGATCTTTTTCAAAATCTAATTTCTTTACTTTATAATTCTTCAATTGGAATATAGATTTTTTAGCGCTATCCATTTTTATATCTCCCAACTATTTTAATTTTTCACCCAATAGCTGCTGCAATCATTTGTTCTATTTAAGAATCCATATTCTATTAGATATCTTCTTAAAGTAACATAATCATCATCTACTTTTTTAAGTATATCGTTTACTTCCTTCTCAGTATATTCCTTATTGTTTTTAAATTTTTTTGAAATATGATTGAGTACAATAATTTTTCTTTTTTCCTTCCTAGGAAATGAAATCAACTTACCATTTCCTTCATCTTTAAAGTATCTCTTTATTACACTTTCCCTTTCACTATTGGTAATAGCATATCTCTCATCCACCATTGTTGCCCCCTTATGAATATCAATTAATTTTTCATCTTTATTGCTTTTATTTTCAAGTAAAGCCATTATAGCTAAAAACACCTTCGCCTGTTTTTCTTTTTCTTTAAGTCTAAAACGATGATTCCTTATGGTTGATGTGCTTTTCCCACCTTCTTTTTTTACTATCTCCTTGTCACTTAGACCTTCATTAAAATATCTTAATAACTCCTTTTGAACATCAGTAAGTCCTGTGTACTTCTTATTCATATTAATAAGATAATTAAAAACCGAACCATGTTTTAATTCAATATGTTTTTTAACAGCCCTTTCTGCATCATATAAAGTATTATCCTGTGGATAAATCACTCCCTTTTCAAATTTTTCTCCACATATTAAACAAATATATCCTTCAAACTCAGAATTATATACATATCCTTGTTTAATCTCATCTATGGTTGCATTCCAAAATAATCCATTAACATTCATAATAACATCTCCTAATCATGTTTGTGTTTATGCAAACATAATACTATTTTGTTTGTTTATTGTCAAGTTTTTTTATTATTTCCTAGTATTATGTTTTTTCTGCAAGGATTATTATTTCTGATTAAGAAAAAAGCTTTCCTTAATTTATTAGGAAAGCTCTTCTAATGTTATCTAAATAAGTTTTGTAAGTCGTTTAGAAAACTTCTTGCTGGTCTACCCATATTTATATCTCTCACCATATTTTTTAACTTTGTTATTTTATTTGGATCTACTGTTACAACTACCTTTTTAACGGATGGATCTATTTGTCTAATTCTATTTGCACATTCTGTACGAAGTGCTGCTACATTTTCATTTGTCCCCTTAGTCTTATTAATACCTACATAACATGTATCTCCATCCCTTACAACAGTTGCATCTGTAACACCTCTAATATTTTCGCATGAATTTTCCATTCTATTTACTTCAGCTGAATTAGTTGAAGTTCTTGTTGGATTCATTATTCCCTGTGGTATATTATCATACCCAAATCCTCTTCTATTGTCTCCTATATCAAAGAATCCATATAATCTATTATCTGGAGTATATCCTTGTCCATAATTATACATTCTATTGTCTCTATAATTACCTTGTCCATAATTATAGGGATTTCTTGTATCATAACCTGTATAATATCTATTATCGTTCATGTAATATTTAGTACCATATCTTTCTGGGACAGGTCTTTGCTGTGGAGTACACCCTACAATAAATGCTGAAATAATCAGCACTAATGATAAAGCAATGGTGAATATTCTTAATTTGTCGTTTGTCACTGATATTCTCCTTTCCAAATTGATAGTTCCAAGTTTTTTACATTTAAAGAAATTACATGATTCTCTTCTTCATAAACTTACTATTTCTCATATAGAGTTTATCTAGTGAAATTTATGCAATTTCTCTATTTGTGTATATAATGCTACAAACCTGTATATATTACATAATCAAATTTTTAAATATATAGATTTCCCATAGTAAAACTTAATTTATACATATTAAAATACCCAAAGTTTTAAGGATTTTTGATGTGTATAAATTAACTGTTTTACTGAAATATCTATATCAGCTATTTGATAATGTAATATATTGATTTTTAATGCATTATACATAATTGATACATCTATATTTTTTGTTTTTTCATATACAATTATCTATTGTACTTTTTTCAATCCTTTCTATTTTTTTCAAAATAATTTAGATATAAAAGCTTTATTAATAGGTAAATTTCTATTTTTCCTATTGAAAAATTTTTAGAAAATAATATAATAATATTATAATATTCTAATATTATTATTTTTTTATTGCTTATAATGTTTCTGTGCCAAATATGTATTTCAATCTAACTTCATCACTTTTAAAGGTCTTAGCCCATCCAACTGGTATTAAGACAATAAATTATTTAAAATTAAAAACGGTACTATAGAGGATGAAATTAAAAGGCTTTTATGTGAACAAAACAAAATAAATTATAGGAGGATATATTTACATGGAAATTAAGATTTTTGAAAGAGTTTGCTGAGATGGCAGTAAAATTGCTCCCATAGTTGATGGGGTATTAACTGAACTAGGTAAAGATGATGATTTTGAAATTATTGGAGATATACCTTCAATAGTAAAAGCTGGTATAATGAATCCACCTGCTTTAATGATTAACGGCAAAGTTAAATTGTTTGGTAAAATACCGACTTTTGATGAAGTTAAAAAAGCAATAGAGGAAGAAATGTAGTTTTAAGGTCATAGGGTAAACCCTGTGACCTTATTTTTAACAAAGAAAATTACATTATCCTATCTAATAATTATTCTTTATTTCACGCCAATTTGTAACTTCTTCTCTATGAAGTGCATTTAATAATATTTCTGCAGTACTTATATTTGTAGCTATCGGAACTGAATGGACATCACATAATCTTATTAATGCAAGTATATCTGGCTCGTGGGGTTGTGCTGTTAGAGGGTCTCTTAAAAATATAACTAAATCCAGCTTATCACACGCAATTCTTGACCCTATCTGCTGATCTCCTCCTAATGGACCAGAAAGAAATCTTTCTATTTCTAGGTCTGTTTCTTCATTAATAAGCCTTCCAGTGGTTCCAGTTGCACAGAGCTTATGATTTTTAAGTATATCCTTGTATTTTTTTGTAAAATTAATCATTTGAGGTTTCTTTTTATCATGGGCTATTAATGCTATATTCAACTTTATCTTCCTTTCATATTTAATCCTATATTTATTGAATTATTACTCTTATTTAAACATTCTATCAAATTAAGGTAATTTGTAAAAGTTAAATATAGCTTAAATTTTTTTATCTTGAGACATATGCATTTCCTTTTATAAAAAATCTCCATTCAAATTCCTTTGCTTCCTCTGCATAGTCAATATTTATTCTCTTAGATACTCCTATATCAAAGGATTTATAGCTATCATCAACTATAAACAATCTATCACCAGTCAAATCATCGCCATAATTATCCTTAGTAATATTTAAGGCACTACATAGTTTTCCAGGTCCATTAGTCAAGTTTTTTAACTGTCTATTATTTAAAAGGGCTAAAGCTTTTTTATATCTGTTTAAGGCCATTTCCTCCAATCCAGCTATTGGTTCCAAGGCTCTTATAAGCACTGCTGCTCCTTGACCCTCCTCCTCTGTTACTATATTCATACAATGATACATTCCATATATGAGATATACGTAGGCATATCCAGGTGGTCCAAACATCACCTTAGTTCTATCAGTATATCTGTTATTATAGCAATGGCAAGCTTTATCTATATCTCCCACATAGGCTTCTACTTCAACTATTCTTCCCATTAGTTCTAATTTATCAATCTTGTGAACCAATATCTTCCCTAAAAGTTTTTTTGCTACTTTAATTGTTTTTCCTTTATAAAAAATTTTATCTAATTTTTTCATTTTTGACCTGCCCTTCTGTTGATATCTTTTAAATCTACTAAAGTTATCTACAATAATTATGGTTTTTACTTCAATAATGAAAAGCCAGCTTTAAATCATTAGTTAATATTTATTCTAACATTCTAACGTTTCTTATTGTATAGATATTCCAATAAAACAATTAATTTATCCACATAAAAATACACATCAAAAATCCTTAAAAGCTCTGGACATTTTGATATGTATAAATATCCATGGTATATTCTTAGAATTAGATATAGGCTATAATTTCTAAGCCTTTATAGTAAGCTTTATATTATTTATAACAAGAAGATATAAGTTTAACCCCCTTGATTCTAAAACCAAGGGGGATTAATACTAACTTCTATTTATTTTGTAAAGGAAAATTCATAAATTACTATCTTTATTGATTTTGTACTAATGTTAGATTATTGCCTCCTACACTCAAATCAAATAAATAATTTCCACTGTCTGAATATGAATATACTTCAATTTTGTAAGTGCCTGTACTTGTAGGAGTAAAGTTAATATTTTCTTGTCTTGCTACGCCCGTTGAAGATGCTAAACGATTTCCATTTGAATCATACAGATAAACATCAAAATCAGGTGTTGAACTCCAACCACTACTTTGCCAATTAGTTATTACAAGCGTAATTGCTATGGGATAATTGGTGTCGTTTACTGTAAATTCCCAAATATCTGCTTTCTTTGATGCTGATAAGCTATCAGTTCCGTACATATGATTAGGAACGGCTATATTGCTACCACTAAATCCACCTGCTTGTTTAATAGCCTCATATCCGTCTAATCTACCATAGCCATATTCGATATCATTACCATTAACTCCCCAATCCTCAGCAGTAGAAGTTATTGTGTTCTTTATTTGAAGAGGATTCAAATTAGGATTAGCATCTAACATCAAAGCTATGGTTCCAGCTGTAAAAGGAGTAGCCATACTAGTACCACTATGGACTATATAACTAGCTGAAGAATTTGCTTTTGGAGCAGTTATATTATATCCTGGAGATGCTATATCTGGTTTGATTCTCCCGTCTGCTGTAGGTCCTCTGCTTGAAAAATCAGTAAGGTTAAATCCATTTTCGCCTACATCTGCCATTGCCGCTACTGTTATAGCTTTATCAGCCGCACCTGGTGAACCTATTGTATATTTAGATGGTCCAGAATTCCCAGCAGCTACTACTACAACAATACCATTATTAACAGCATTATTTACTGCTAATGATGTAGAATCAGTACCGTCAGAACTTCCACTTGTTCCAAGACTCATATTAATTATATCTATTCCATATACGTCTTTGTTAGTAATACACCAATCTATAGCAGCAGTTACATCACTCATTGAACCACTACCTTGATTGTTAAGAACTTTAAGTCCTACAAGAGCAGCACCTTTAGCAACACCTTCATAATCTGAATTACCTTCTCCTGTCCCAGCAATGATTCCAGATACATGGGTACCATGTCCTTGATCATCATAGGGAGTAATTTGATTATTTACATAATCTTTCCATCCAATTATTTTTCCATCGTCTAAATCTACATGATTTCCATCTATTCCAGTATCTATAACTGCAACTACTACATCATCCTTTGAGTAACTGTTTATATTACCATCTCTATCTCCATCTAAACCAAAATCGTTTCTTGCTTTTTCCGTTCCAAACCAATAATTAGCAGTGTCATTAAATGCTTTAACTTCCTCATCGTATTCTATATGATTTACTATATCAAGCTTTGATAATTTATTGATTTGTCCTTTATTTAATTTCATAGCCACAGCAGGAATATTTTTATATTCATGCTTAATTTTATAGCTTCCTAATAACATTTTCATATCATTATTTCTTACCTTATTCATCTTTTCTTCAAACACAACTATAACTGAAATCTCCTCGTCATCTTTCGCTTTATTCATTTTTTCAGATAAGTTTTCAAAAAGCTTGTCCTTATCTTTATCAAAGATTTTCTCCATTTTTTGCATTTTAACTTTTGCTTTAGGTTTATCAGTTTTAATTTTATCATCACTTGCAAATCCATATATGCTTACACTTAAAAAGATAATAGTACATAATGTAATTAAAGCTATCTTTTTACCTTTACACATATTTACCATTTTCTCTCCTCCTTGTTTTTTAATATCAGAGCATACTGAGTTTCAGGTTAATATACTTGTACATTGGAATCACCCCCCTTACATTAGTAGTAAAAAGAAATAAGTAAGCTATATTATATTTTTTTAAAGTTACTAAACAAACCGTTCAAATATCTTCTATTAATTTTAATAATACTACCATTTTTTTCCTAAGTCAATATTTTTTTATTTTTTTTTAACATTTTTCATTTAATTTTAAAAAGTAGTATATTTTCAATTTAATTACAATGATTATTTTTTGTTATTTCCTATAAATTTCATTTGTTTTCATCTTTTATCTAAAATTATAAAAATAAGGAACTCGAACAGTAAGTTATTGAATTTTTTTATTAAAGATAGCCCAACTAAAATGGAAGAGGTATTAACCTCTTCCAATATTAATCTCAACTATCCTATTTTTATAAATCAAAGTACATCTCATATTCTAAAGGATGGGGAGTCATATTTACTCTAGAAGCATCTTGTCTCATCCTTTTTATCTGATCCTTTATTATTCCTAGAGAAAATACCCCATCTGCAAGTAAAAATTCATAGTCCTTTTCTAAAGCATCTGCTGCTTCCTCTAGAGATTTTGGTAATCCCTTTATCTTAACCCTTTCTTCATCAGATAAATCAAAAATATTTACATCATATGGTCCATAACCTTCCTTTACTGGATCTATTTCATTCTTTATTCCATCAATCATTGCCATAAGTAGGGCTGAATAAGCTAAGTATGGATTACAGGTTGCATCGGAAGGTCTAAATTCAAATCTCTTAGCTTCGGGCTTATTTGCATAACCTGGTATCCTTATTACTGAGCTTCTATTTGAAGTTGCAAAGCAAATACTTACTGGGGCTTCATATCCTGGGACAAGTCTTTTATAGGAATTTGTACTGGGATTGGTAAATGCCATAAGAGCTGGAGAATGTTTAAGTATACCTCCTATAGCATAAAGAGCTGTTCTACTCAATGCTGAATATCCATGCTCATCATAAAAAATAGGCTCTTCATTCTTAAATAATTGAAGATGTACATGCATTCCACTACCAGCTTCTCCTAGAAATGGCTTAGGCATTAAGGTTACAGTTTTGCCATGTCTAACAGCTTCATTCTTTATGATATACTTGGTAAGCATGGTCCTATCAGCCATTTCAACTAAACCTCCAAAGCTAAGCTCTATCTCAAGCTGTCCAGGTCCTCCAACCTCAGGATGATGATATTTCACAGGAACACCATGCTCTTCCAGCTTAAGCACTATACTATTTCTCAAGTCGAAATTAACATCATAGGGTATGTCTACATGATATCCCTCTTTGTGATGTACTTTAAATCCTAAATTTTTAATATCCCTTTTCCCTGTATTCCATTCAGCCTGCTCAGAATCTAAATATACTTCCATATGGTTTGATGAATTTACATAGGATATATGATCTAATATATAAAATTCCAGTTCTGGTCCAAATAAAGCTTTATCCGCAATTCCAGTCTTCTTCATATATTTTTCAGCTTTTTCAGCAACATATCTTGGATCTCCTTCAAATCTTTGGGTTTTATCTCCTAATGCATAAATATTTCCTATCATTGTTAATGTGGGTACTTCACTGAAGGGATCTAAAAAAGCACTGCTTAAATCAGGCTTAAAAACCATATCTGATTTTTCTACTGTTAAAAATCCATAGCTAGAACCATCAAAGCCTATACCATTTTCTAAGATTTTCTCAGAAAATCTTGAAGCTGTTATAGTAAGATGATGCCATCTTCCAGCTAAGTCGATAACCTTAAAATCTATAAACTTTATTTCATTATCTATGACAAAATTTCTAAAATCACATAAATCCTTAAACATATTTATACCTCCAAACCATCATTTTTTGAAATCCTTTTCCTCAAGGTTAATCTTAATCGTCTCTTTTGTTGTTGACAGCGTTAGATATGTATAGGTATTTCTAGCTATACTGTTGATCCTATCTATCAATTGTTCTAATCTTTTTGTATTTCTTGCTTTAACCTTTATTAAATAGCATGTGTCACCAGTTACCTTATGACATTCTAAAACTTCAGGCATTTCAGATAAAAACTTTGCGGTTTCATGTATGTTCATATTTCCCACTGGAACAGATATAAATGCTGTTATATCCATTCCTACCTTATCCCCGTCTATTATGGCTGCATATCCTTTTATTATCCCCTCCTGTTCCATTTTTTTTATTCTTTCTTTAGTTGCTGTAGTTGAAAGACCTATTTTTCGTCCTAACTCAGCGGTGCTTATTCTTCCATTATCCTGAAGCTCCATAAGTATAAGATAATCATATCTATCCATCATTCACTTCCTCTCCTGCTCCTACAAAAACAAAGCCTAATATTTCGTTGTAAATTATTTTTTGGATAGTCTTTAACAATATTATATATCTAATTTACTAAATTTTCTATATTTTTTAGTTAATTTGAATTATTTTTTAGTGTATTATAGTTATTATTAACATGTAATTATTTATAAATAGTTGATAAATCTAAATCTCAATACTTGATTCCTACATAAAAATGCTTGGCAAGATAATCATGGCTTTCCATTTTTTATCCCAATATACGGTCTAAATCGGCATCTCTGGCTGATATGAAAATAATAGAAAAATTTACATAAAGCTATGGGATTTTATGTGATTATTCATGCTTACATTCATTATACTTGGTTATTAGGTATACATAAATTTTTATGGAAAAATCTTAATTTTCTTTTATGCTAACTAAAAATACAAATCGACCATACTAATGATATAATAGTTAATGATAAATATACTATCTTTTAGCTAGGGAGGAGGCACTGGTTTTTACCAGCTTAAATAATGAATCTAATTCTTAATGCTTTTTCAAAAACTGCCAGAATATTACCTAAAAATATAAGAGTCGGTTTAACTCAAAAACTAATAGATAAATTTTTAGAAAAATATGCTGAAATCGAGGTCATAAATGGAGAAATAATTGAGCAAAGAAAAGATATTCCAACTATTTATATTGGAAACCATCTTAGTAATGTTGATGGAGTTGTTCTAAATAAACTTCTAAAAAATAATGATATAGCCTTTATGGCAGGTGTCAAGCTAAGTAAAAATCTTGTAACAAATTTGGTTCTTGAAACCGTAAATACTATACAGATAACACCAAATTCAGCTGATAAAAAAGCTATAAAACAAGCTATAAACCATCTAAAAAATAAGGGTTCAATATTTATTTTCCCAGAAGGAACTAGAAGCAGATTGGGGTCAATGATTAGGGCAAAGAAAGGCTTTGTACTATTAGCAAAAATGTCTAAGGCTCAGTTAGTTCCTATAGGGCTTGAGGGTACTGAAAAATTATTACCTATCAATAATGAAGACATGGGAAAGGAAAAATTTAATCACTCAAGGGTCAGAGTAATATTTGGCAAGCCCTTTAATCTGCCTGAAAAAGAACAGGACAATAGGGCTATATGGACAGAGTATGCCTGTGAATATTCGATGAAAAAAATAGCTGAGCTTTTAAGCCCTAAGTATAGAGGAGTGTATAGATAGTTGCAAGTTCCATGTTCTAAGTTACAAGTATTAGGGTCTTTCTAATAAGTTTTAAAAAAAACAATCTATACCAATATTTTACTGGTGATAGTTTCAACTTTTGTTCTAGCACTATGTTTTAGCTATATGATTTCCTGCAAAAAAGTTTGAGTTTTTTAGCAAAGAATAAAGTAAGGGAATTCTCCCTTACTCATTTTTATGTTGCACTATATCTATTGTACCTAACACTATATGGGCTAAACCTAATCCCATTATTCCCCATGCAATCTTATCAGATCTACCTCTAGAATTTCTTGCCATAAGGGCTCCTGTTGTAGTAACGGCTGTTCCAAGAACGGCAGGGATTATACCTTCACGGATTTTGTCCATTAAAAATCTACCTCCTTAAATCCAATTTAAGGCTTCAATATACAATTTATAAAGCAACAAATTATATATCTATTTATTATAATTAGCAGTTAATTGATTAATATGTCTGTTAAAAAAGAACAAATATATTTATTAAATCAAATACAGCTTTTTTAGCCAATTAGCTAACACCCTATTATGATTGTATATTTCTATCATTTATACTACTTGCTAATTTATAACACCTTTCATTCTTAACCTGTCCAAAAGATAGAGTCAATGTTAGTCCTATTCCTTCTTCTAAACTTACTTTATATATATCATATGCACCATGAAAATCATCAATATTATACCTTCTTTCTAAAAACTCCCTAATATTATCTATCAAAGCATCACTTATATATTCTGACTGTTCAAATAGAATTGTTTCACCTTCTTCATCTAAAGGATAGTCTATATCTTCTATTTGATTTTTAAGTAAATCTTCAATATAATCATTACTAAGTATCACATTAAATCCCATTATATTTTTACCAGTAGAATCGCTTATATTTCTCACTTCACTAACACCATCAAAGGTTTCTATAATATTCTTAATATCTTCACTATTAATTTCTATATAGCTATCTTGTGAACGAATTGTCATTTTTCTCATAGAAATTTCACCTTCTTAAAATTTTTATAAAATATTGATATTTTTGTAATTATTTTTGTGAAATATAATATGTCTTTTTTTATTTTTTTATTTCCAATATATGCAATTAAATTTAATTTTCATTGCATTTTTTTAAATATTCTAAATTTTGAAATATATTTTCAAATCCTTAGGTTTTACGTTATTAATAGCTTTCACAATAAATTTTTATACCTTAAGTCAATTATTGTTTAATATTATAGTTGTCAGTATGATTCATAATTATTCTTTTTTGCAAATGTAATTATTTCAACAAAGTCTTATGATTAGCTATTTTACAATTTTATAGCATAAACTTAAGCGTTAATTTTTTGATTATTCTTTAAATTTTTTATATTTTTTATTATTATATAATTATAAAAATTTATATTGTTTCCAATATATTTTTAAAAAGGGGGCGCCATAAGCATATGGAAAAAAATATAGGTAATAAAAACTTGATAAAGGATATTGACAGCATATTAGAAAAATATGATTTTGACAATCATAATCTACTACCAATCCTACAGGAAACCCAATCACTTATCCCAAATCATTATATTCCAGAAGAAGTTGCCAAGTACATTGCTTTAAAACTCAACACTCCTACCAGTAAAGTTTATGATGTGATTTCCTTTTTTTCATCCCTATCTGACAAACCTAAAGGCCTACATGTTATCCAACTTTGTAAAAGTGCAGTATGCAGGTTAAATAAATATCAAACAGTTAGAGATATTCTTGAACGAGAACTTGGCATAAAAATGGGGGAAATAAGTGATGATGGATTATTTAGTCTAGAATATACAGCATGCTTCGGAGCTTGTGATATCTCACCAGCCTTTAGAATCGACAATAGGGTTTATGGAAACTTAACCGAAGATAAAATAATTGAAATAATTAATAATTACAGGAGGTTTAATCATGGATAGAACTGTAAAAGTTATTTCTAAAAATTTTAAAAAATATAATGTGGAGTCAATCGATGAATACATTAAATTAGGAGGATTTAGTGCTCTTAAAAAAGCATTTGATTTAGGTCCTAAAGGCATTATTAATGAGCTAAAAATTAGTGACCTTAAAGGTAGAGGCGGGGCTGCATTTCCTACAGGTAAAAAATGGGAACAAGCTACTAAGGTACCAGGTGACAGAAAAATTATTATCTGTAATGCTGATGAAGGTGAACCAGCCACCTTTAAAGACAGATATCTACTTGAATATGACCCCTTCAAGGTTATTGAAGGAATGACAATTGCAGGTATAACTTTTAATGCAAATGAAGGCTTTATATATATAAGAGAAGAATATAAATATCTTCATGATAAGTTTAAAAAAGCTATCCAGCTTACAAAAGAAAATAACTATTTAGGTCAAAACATTCTAAATACTGGCTTTAACTTTGATATAACTGTTTTCTCTGGAGCAGGTGCATATGTTTGTGGAGAAAGCACTGCATTGATAGAATCTATCGAAGGTAAAAGCGGAAGACCTAGGCTTAAGCTTGCTAGAACAAGTGAAAAGGGACTTTATGATCTACCTACCTTAGCAAATAATATTGAGACCTTAGCAGCGGTAGCTACAATCTTAGAAATTGGAGGAGAAGAGTATGCCAAATATGGAACCAAAAATAGTAAAGGAACAAAATTAATAAGTCTCTGCGGAAATATTAATAAACCTGGTGCATATGAAGTCCCATTTGGGATTACTTTAAAAGAAATCATTTACGATATTGGCGGTGGAGTAAAAAATGGTAATGCTCTTAAATTCCTTCAGCTTGGAGGCGCCTCAGGTCCTATTGTTCCTGCCAGCATGATAGATTTAAAGTACTGTTATAATGAATTAAATGCTAACGGTATAAATATAGGCTCAGGAGCTATATTGGTAGCAGATGAAACAAACAAAGTAGTTGATTTTCTAAAATCAGTTCAAGACTTTTTCCTACATGAAAGTTGTGGAAAGTGTACGCCTTGTAGAGAAGGTAATAGGCAGATAACCAAGATTATCAATAGATTTGTTAATGATGAAGCCAGTATTGAAGACTTAAAAACCATAGAAAAATTTGCCAATGTAATGAAATATGCTTCCTTTTGCGGATTAGGTAAAACTGCTCCCACTGCACTACTTTCAGCAATAAAACATTTTCCGATAGAATTTTATCAACACATTAAAACCGTAAGAAAAACAAGTTAAGGATATGTTTAATTTTTATTTTGTAGCACGATTAATTTAAGGCTTAGGAAAACGTTTTTATAATTTAAGGAGGATAATTATGAAAAGTTGCACTTTAATTATAGATAATAAGGAAATTACCGTACCTGAAGGTACAACTATATTAGAAGCCGCAAAGAAGGTCAGTATAAACATACCTACACTTTGTAACCATCCAGATCAACAAGTTAAAGCTAATTGTAGGATATGCTTAGTTCAGGTTGGTCCTGACAAATTAGTTACTGCATGTTCAACTCCTGTTAAAGATGGTATGAATGTAATCACTCATTCAAAATTAGTTAGAGACACCCAAAGAGGAGTACTCGAATTAATTTTAGCCAACCATCCTCAAGACTGTTTAAAATGTATTAGAAATGGTAAATGCGAACTTCAAAAACTTTGTGAAATGTTCCATATATCAAAAAGTAATCTGGAAGATGAGATAGATTCTTTAGAAGTTGACGAATCCAGTCCAGCTATTATTCGAGATCATAGAAAATGTATAAAATGCAATAGATGTATTGAAGTCTGCCAAGAAGTTCAAGGCGTTGGAGTACTAAGTCATGCCCATAGATCAGTTGACTATTGTATAACTCCCGCATTTGAAAAAAAGCTCATGAATACCCTATGTGTTTTCTGTGGTCAATGTACCTCTGTCTGTCCAGTTGGAGCAATATATGAAAAGGATGATACCGAAAAGATTTGGCATGCTCTTTATGATGAAAATCTTCATGTTATCGTTCAAATAGCTCCAGCAGTTAGAGTAAGTATTGGTGAAGAATTCGGCTTTGATCCTGGTACAAAGGTAACCGGAAAGGTTATTGCCGCTTTAAGAAGGCTAGGTTTTGATAAAGTATTTGATACTAATTTTACTGCAGACCTTACCATTATGGAAGAAGGTCATGAACTAATTGATAGGATAAAAAACGGTGGTACTCTTCCAATGATTACATCCTGCAGCCCTGGTTGGATAAATTATATCGAAGGCTTTTATCCTGATCTGTTAGACCATATATCTACTTGTAAATCTCCACAGCAAATGTTCGGTGCACTTTCAAAAACCTACTATGCAGAAAAAATGAATATTGATCCGTCCCAAATTTTTACAGTATCCATAATGCCATGTACAGCTAAGAAATATGAAGCAGAAAGGAAGGAAATGTCTTCCTACGGGTATAGAGATGTAGATGCAGTTCTTACAACAAGAGAACTTGCTAGAATGATAAAATCAGCTAGTATTGATTTTGCTAATATTAATGAGGAGGACTTTGATGACCCATTCGGAATTACCACTGGTGCTGCAGTTATTTTTGGTGCTACAGGTGGAGTTATGGAAGCAGCCCTTAGAACTGTCTATGAAGTGGTAACAGATAATGAGTTGGAAAGCCTTGATTTTACTGAAGTTAGAGGTATAGAAGGAATTAAAGAAGCCGAGGTAGATCTCAATGGCACGCCTATTAAGGTAGCTGTAGCCCATGGACTTAGTAATGCTAGAAAAGTATTGGAGCTTATAAAACAAGGTAAGTGTGATTATACATTCATTGAAGTAATGTGCTGCCCTGGTGGTTGCATAGGCGGAGGCGGTCAACCAATAGGTTCTACTACGGAGGTTAAAGAAAAACGAATAGAAGGTATATATGATATTGATAAAAATATGAAGCTTAGAAAATCCCATGAAAATCCTGCTATTAGAAAACTATATGAAGAATTCCTAGGAGAGCCTTTAGGAAAAATATCCCATAAAATTCTTCATACTCATTATAGTCCACGTAATGAAAAACTGGATTTGGAATATCTTCAAAAACAATATGAGGTAGCAGCAACGGAGGAGTAGATAAACAACAGTGCCTGGTCGCCGTTGTTAGTTGCAAGTTTCAAGTTGCATGTTCCAAGTTCTAAATATTAGATTTTTCCTTATTAGCTTTAAAGAAAAACTGAAGCGTCCTTTGGACGCTTTTTTAACCTCCTAATACTTTAATATATTCAACATATGGGTCCTCTGTTCCTTGAAGAAGACTGTGTTCTTCCTTTAATTTTATGATATATTCTATCATTTCCCTACTTATACGTTCTCCAGGTGTAACAACAGGAATTCCAGGTGGATAAGCCATAATTGATTCCCCACTAATTTCTCCCTCTGCATCTTCAAATCTTATTAATTTCTTTCTGCTATAATAAGCGTCTCTAGGAGAAATTATTACCTCTGGATTTTTTAAAATACCTTTATTACCAATAATATGTTTTTCTCTTTTATATTTAACTGCTATATCCCTTAAGGCAGACACTAATGCTTCTATAGACTCCTCAGTGTCTCCTAGACTCACAATAGCAAGTATATTATACATGTCTCCAAGCTCAAGCTGAATATTGTACTCATCCCTTAATGTATCATATACTTCAAACCCTGTTAATCCTAGTTTTTTTACATTTACACCTAATTTTGTCTCATCAAAATTAAAAACTCCTGAGGTTCCTATAAGTTCTTTTCCAAAGGCATATAGTCCTGGTATTTTATTTATTTCAGTTCTGGCCCATCTTGATAAATTCAATGCCTTTTGAAGCATCTCATATCCTACTGTAGCAAGCTGCTTTCTCGCAACATCTATACTCGCCATAAGTAAATATGACGCACTTGTTGTCTGTGTAAGGTTAAGAGTAGTTTTTACCCTTTTAGAATCAATAAATCCTTCATTCAACAATAATATAGAGCTTTGTGTCAGTGACCCCCCTGTCTTATGGGTGCTAACAGCGCACATATCTGCTCCTATATCCATTGCTTCTAGAGGTAATTCATCATGAAATTTCATATGAGCTCCATGGGCTTCATCAACAAGTACAGCCATGCCATTATCATGTGCTATTCGAACAATTGTTTTTATATCCGATGTCATGCCATAATAAGTTGGATTTATCAAAAATATAGCCTTGGCATCGGGATGCTCTGCCACTGCTTTTCTTATTTCATCAAGGCTTACTCCCATTGCCATTCCAAGTTCTTCATTTATCTCAGGTTGAATGTACACAGGAATAGCACCACTTAATATTAAGGACGTGGTGGCTGATTTATGGGCATTTCGAGGAAGAATTATTTTATCCCCTGGTTCACAAACACTCATGATCATTGTCTGCACTCCAGAGGTAGTTCCATTAACTAGAAAAAAGGCATGCTTAGCTCCATATGCCATAGCTGCAAGCTCTTCTGCTTCCTTTATTACTCCAATAGGATTACATATATTATCAAGGCATTTCATAGCATTTACATCTAATTCAAACATGATAGCGCCAAAATAATCCGTCATTTCTTTTATCCCTACACCATGTTTATGACCTGGAACATCAAAGGGGATAATATTTTTATTATGGTATTCCTTCATAGCTTCAAATAAAGGTGCCTTATTCTGATCTAATAATTTCAAATTTGTCACATCCTCCTAATATATCCAATTGAAATATTTAATATTTTTCTTACAATAGATATATTAAAATATATTTTTAACTAAAATGCAACAATTAATTATTAAAAATATATTTTTAACTAAAATGCAACAATTAATTATTAAAAATATCAGAGGAATAATTTGTAAAATAATCTAAGGCTACGGATATACATAGCCTTAGATTATTAGTGTTATTTTATTAAACTCATTCCAATTTGGCTTAATTCATCTTCTCTTTGAATCAATGAATCTATAACTGTCTGAATATGCTCTGTGAGATCTACTCCAAGCTCCTCTGCGCTCCTTTTAATTTGCTCCCTGTCTACTGCCTTTGCAAATGCCTTATCCTTAAGCTTTTTCTTAACTGATTTTACCTTTAAGCCTTCAAATTTATTGGGACGCACAAGAGCACAAGCAATGACAAAGCTTGAAAGTTCATCTACAGCGTATAAAGTCTTTGCCATCTGGGTTTCCCTTGGTGTATTCGTATAATCAGCATGCCCCTTTACAGCCATTATAAAATCTTCAGGGTAGCCTTTATCCTTTAATATTTCTGCTCCCCTAAGGGGATGCTCATCTGGATATTTTTCAAAATCAATATCATGTAAAAGTCCACAGGAAGCCCAGGTTTCTACATCTTGTCCAAATTTTTTAGCATAGCCTATCATGGATGCTTCAACTGCTAAGCAATGTTTCAACAAACTATCAGAATCCACATATTCATTAAGCAGATTAAAAGCATTTTCTCTATTCATTTCCATACTAATCCTCCCCTCAAACTAATATTTAAATTATAGACATATCTCTTTACTTTTCTACTTTTTCTTAAAAAATCCTTTAAAAATTTATTTATATATACTCAACAATAAAGGATGCAGTTTTTTTGTCAACAAAAGAAATAAAACGTGACAAGAAATGATTTCCTATCACGCTATGTAATGTATTTAAATTAACTCTTTGTATTAGTTAATTAAACAACCCTGCACTGAAGTACAGGGATTTAGATGGCGACTGAAAGTCGCGATTACGGCTGAAGCCGTCTAAAGATATTTGCTAAAGCAAACTAAAGCTTCTTCCCCGTTACTCTTCTATTTTAAATACTTCGTTTATGTCTTTCCTGTTCTCTTGATTCTCAATATAATTTCTTATGGTCTCTTCTGTAACCGTTCCAACTGTAGCACAAAAGTATCCTCTTGCCCATATATGTTGCCCCCAGTACCTCTTCTTCAATTCTGGAAATTCATCCTGTATTAGCTTTGATGATCTTCCTTTTAAATATTGAACTATTTTGCTTGGTGCTATATCT
>NZ_FRAG01000030.1 GCF_900142245.1 Paramaledivibacter caminithermalis DSM 15212
AATCTGAAATATAAATATGGTAATAGACATTTTTGGTGTAAAGGATATTATGTAAATACGGTGGGAAGAAATAAAAAAGTAATAGAAGAATATATAAGGAATCAATTACAAGAAGATATAGCAAATGACCAAATTAGTATGAAAGAGTATATAGATCCGTTCACAGGAAAAAAGAATAAGAAGTAAAATAAGTTAATTAACCCCTTGAGGGGTGGTGTGAGAAGGTAAAGCGGTTGGCGGACTAATTCAGAGTGTCTTAAGACACCTGCAAGTACCATGCCCTTATAGGGCTAGAGCAAACCACCCGTTTTACGGGTGGTTATGATTTAGACAAAAAAGGTTGATTAGAAGCTTGGAACTTGCAACTTATAAAAAGGTTTTACATATACTGAAATGAAAGGGGTGATTTTTTGATTATTCATGTTGTTAAGCCAGGTGAAAGCTTATATAGTATTGGACAATTATATGGAGTTTCACCTTTTAAAATTGCAGATGACAATGAGCTTACAGACCCAGGTAAGCTTGTAGTAGGACAGACATTGGTAATATTAGAAGGAGAAAGAAAGCATAAGATAGTTCAAGGAGAATCTCTTTATTCCATTGCAAGGCAATATGGAGTTACTGTTCAAGCTATACTCGATGCTAATCCAGACATAACAAATCCAGTGATGATTTATCCAGGTCAAATAATTGACATTCCTCCAAGAACAAAAAAACTAGGTGATTTTGAAGTTAATGGCTATGCATTTCCAAATATAGATATGGATGTACTTAAAAAAACTTTACCATATTTAACTTATCTTAGTATCTTTAGCTATGAAGTAAATCCAGATGGCACTTTGAACCCAATCGATGATGAAGCACTTATTAAAGCAGCTAGAGATGCTGGAGTAGCCCCTTTGATGGTTATAACAAACCTAGAAAAAGGAGGCGGCTTTAGCAGTGATATAGCACGAAGTATACTTAGTAGTGAAGATACCCAGGATAAACTTTTGAATAATGTAATCAATACTTTAAAAGAGAAAAATTATTATGGATTAGATATAGACTTTGAGTATATCTATCCTGAAGACAAAGAACTTTACAATAATTTTTTAAGAAAAGCTACTAGTAAACTAAAACCCATGGGATATACAGTTACAACAGCTTTAGCTCCTAAAACATCTGCTTCTCAAAGAGGAGTAGTATATGAAGCGCATGATTATCCAGTGCATGGTGCTTTAGCAGACCATGTTGTAATAATGACCTATGAGTGGGGATATACCTATGGACCACCTTTAGCAGTTGCTCCAATTAATGAAGTTGAAAAGGTTATCAATTATGCTCTAACAGAAATACCAAGCAAGAAGATTCTTATGGGCATACCAAACTATGGATATGACTGGACGTTACCATATACGCCAGGAACAGCAGCAAAAACCGTAACAAATACAAAGGCTGTAGATTTAGCTGGTGATGTTGGAGGGGCCATACAGTACGACCCAGAATCACAGGCTCCATTTTTCAATTATTATGATAGTGAAGGAAAGCAGCATGTAGTGTGGTTTGAAGATGCTAGAAGTATAGAGGCTAAATTAAAACTAGCAAGCAGAAAAAACCTTGGTGGAGTAAGCTATTGGACGATTAATAAATATTTTCCTCAAAATTGGTTAGTAGTTAATTCATTATTCAATATTAAAAAGCTCCTTTAAAGAAGTAAATATATAACTTGATTTAGCGTATTTTATCCACTTACTATAACAGTGGGTAATTTTTTATTATTTAGAAATTCAAACATTCTTGCAAAAAATTGCATAACTAAGACAGAGTAAAATAGAGTGATAGAAGAACAATTGAAATTATTCCCAGTAAAATTTTAGAAGCAGAAATTAAGGTTTCTTAGACCTAAAAGAATGACTTTAAAACTTGGAACATGGAACTTGTAACTTGCAACTAAAATGCATCGCAGACGCCTTTGTCCTTTAAAAATAGCAAATTGAAAACTTAAAGAAGTTATAAATAAATATAGCTTTTTGTGTGATGTAAAAAAATATTTATATATTATAGAAAAGAAGGAAAATTAAAGTGATTATTTAATATAATATATAGACATAAAATTTTGAATATTAACACAAAGGAGGGATATATATCTAAAATTTGCTATTATTATATATTTTATTAATTAAAGGAGGGGTATTAAATGGAAAATGGATTTGGAATCTTAACATTATTACCACCATTGGTTGCTATTGTATTATGCTTTATTACCAAGAGAGTGCTTGTCTCATTATTCTTAGGAATATTGACTGGTGGAATAATTTTAAGTGGGGGAAATCCCTTTGCAGGTATTGAGTATTCATTGGATACTGTAGTAGGATCAATCACCGATGACTGGAATGCTAGACTTCTGCTTTTCAACCTGTTAATGGGTGCAGGTGTTGCGTTTATATGGAAAATGGGTGGTAGCAAAGCCTTAACGCAGTGGGCAAGAAAAAGAATAAAATCTAGAAAATCTGCAAGTGTTGGTGCATGGTTATTAGGTATTATTGTATTTTTTAATGACTATTGCAACGCTGCAATAGTTGGAAATGTTTTTAGAGATATATCTGAAGAAAACAGAATATCTTCAGAAAGACTTTCATACATATTGGACTCTACAGCGGCACCTGTAGCAACGTTTTTTATTTCTGACTGGATAGCATTTCAGATATCAATGATTAAATCAGGTATGGATGCAGCTCAAATCACAAGTATATCAGCCTTTGAAATATATCTAAAAAGCATACCATTCAACCTCTATTGTATTTTCGCTGTATTATTTGTAGGAATAGTAGTTATAACTGGTAAAGACTTTGGACCAATGCTTAAAGCAGAACATAGAACCATAACCACAGGAAAAACTGTTAGAGAAGGTGCACAGCCAATGATGGATGTAGGTTATGAGCTTGGTGAACCAAAGGATGTGAAACCAAAGATTCTAACTTTCTTTTTACCTCTTATCGTTCTAGTTGGAGTTACAATGTTCGGTTTTTATTGGACAGGAAGACCTGGTGCAAACATTATGGAGATATTAGGCAATTCCGATCCTGCTAAGGCGTTATTATGGGGAGCCTTTGCTATGACTATAACTGGTATAGCTATGGCTTTAAGTCAAAAGATTATGAACCTTAAAGAAACAATGGATACTTTTTTAGAAGGTTTGAAACTTATGCTTTTAGCATGTGCTATTTTAGTTTTAGCTTGGTCATTAGGAACAGTAACAGGGGATATGAAGCTTGCAGACTATATAATTACTTTGATAGGTGGAAGTATGCCATATTGGCTGTTGCCAATAGTGATATTCCTATTTGGTATGTTTATATCCTTTTCAACTGGAACTTCATGGGGAACAATGACTATACTTACTCCAATAGCTATACCATTGGCATATAAAATAACTGGAGATATGGGAACAGCGTCTGTTATGGCGGGAGTTGTATTTTCTGGTGCGATATTCGGAGACCATTGTTCACCAATATCAGATACTACGGTTTTGGCGTCAATTTTCTCTGGTGCTGATCATATTGACCATGTTTCTACACAGATACCTTATGCTATAACAGCAGCATTTGTGGCGCTATTAATGTATCTAATTTATGGTATAGTTGGAATAGGACCAGTAGTATTGATACCATTAGGACTCATTATTTTAGGAGGATTGATGTATATATTATCAGGCTACTATAGCAAAAAATATGGTATTGACAGTATTAGCAAACAATCAACCAATAGTTAAAAATAAATGAGAGTGCTTGATAGGCACTCTCATCCATTATCCTTCATTACTTAGATCTTAGAAGAATTGTCTACTGTAGAATTATCCACTTTTTTTCCGAACTTATATAAAAATCCCATCAATAATCCTCCACCTAAAACAAGGGAAATAAAAGGATTCAGTCCTAAGCCAGCTGGTATAAATCCAACTATTATTGAAACAACTGCAACTGTTAAAGCATAGGGCAATTGTGTTTTAACGTGTGCTATATGGTCACATGCACTTGCCATTGAAGACATTATAGTGGTATCTGATACAGGTGAGCAATGATCTCCAAAAACTGCTCCAGTAAGTACAGCACCCACAACTGGAACTAACAAATATGTTCCTCCGATTTCAACAGCTAGTGGTATTGCAAGGGGCATTACTATTGTATTGGCTCCCCAAGATGACCCAGTTGAGAAAGCAACCAAACAAGGCAATATAAACATCAAAAGTGGAAGCAGTGATGGAGGAAGATTTCCCTTTGCTAATCCAACAATAAATTTAGCAGTACCTAAATCATCATTAACTCCACCAAGGGACCAAGCAAGAACTAGTATTAAGCCTGCTATAGTCATAGATTTAACTCCAGTCACCCATGATTCCATTATTTCTTTTAAAGATAAAAGTCTCTGTGCTAAGGACATTAAAGCTGCAATTATTGTTCCACCGAAGGATGACCACAAAAGGACTACGCTAGCATCGGCATTTCCAAAGGCCTCTTGTATTGTAGCACCCTTTAAGCCTCCACCATTAATGTATAATCCTATAATTGTAATAATTATTACAGAAAGTATTGGAATTACAGCATTATACCATTTGCCTTCAATATCACTTGATACCAAGGTGGATACTTCATCAGAAACTATTGGGTTTGCATTATCATCATATAGCTTTCCTGTTAATTTAGTTCTTTTTTCAGCCTTAAGCATTGGACCAAAATCTTTCCCTGTAGCAATGATTATTAGAACAAAGGCTAAAGCTAAAAGGCTGTAGAATCTATATGGTATTGTTTCTATAAAAAGCTTATATGGATTTAAATCTAGTCCAAGTTTAACTAAACTATCTCTTATCAAACCTGTCTCAAAGCCTACCCAAGTTGAGATTAGGGCAATACTTGACACAGGAGCTGCTGTAGAGTCTACTATATAAGCTAATTTTTCTCTAGCAATTTTTTTCTTATCAATTATGCTTCTCATAGTATTTCCTACTATAAGGGAATTTGCATAATCATCAAAGAAAATAAGTACTCCTAAAAGCCAAGTCATAAATAATGTAGATTTATTTCCTTTAGCTTTTGAAACTATGAGGTTAGCTATACCTTTTGTTCCTCCATTTTTACTTAATAATCCTATGAGTCCGCCTATAGATAAACAGAAAATAAGTATACTGATATTCCACTCATCGGTTAAAGAACTAACTATATACTTGTTTAATGTACTGGTAAATCCTGATAATGGATTTCCTGATACAATTGTAGCACCTATTAAGATAGCTAAAAACAAAGATAATAGAACTTCCCCAGTAAGTAGTGATAAAATGATTGCTAAAATTGGTGGTAAAACCGATAACCATCCGTAATTCATAATCAAATCCTCCTCGTAATATTATTAATTAGCAGATACTGACAACTTATAATTTAAATTATGTAGTTATCAGCTAAATTAACAAGTTTGAAAGCTTGTTAATTACGGGGAGATAGGCTGATTTTAAAGCAATGATAATTTGAAATAAATAAAACTTACAATCATAAAAGCCCTTTGTTTTTGGTCAGATTACTCATAAAGTAATTATATAATAAAAAAACACCTAACAGGACTATTAGGTGTTTTAAACATCACAAAAACAGAAGACACACCTATCCCCTTTTTGCCCGTAATGAGATAGCACTCCATCAGATAGCAGGGCAACCACCTGATGACAGTCCTACACCTATTAGATGTAGACCCAGCAATAGATTTTGGTATCTATCGCTTCGGCGATAACTCCTTTCACTATACTTCTAAGGTTTCCGACCTCCATATAGCTACTATTAGGTATCGCTCCTCTACCTCAACCTTATTAGGGATGAGGTATCTTAATATTTAATTTACATGTACAATAATCTATCATAGGATTTATGGATAGTCAATAAGAAACAAAATATATAGAAAATTAAAATAATTTTTAAGATTACGATATAAATATACAAAATTATTCAAATTAAATATCAAAACACTAAAATATTTCAAAACAGAAGATCTTATTTATTAGATTAGCAGGTGATTATGATTTTTTTTAAAAAATATTAGGTTGTTGAATAACTATTTCTTCCAACAGTAAAATACTGTGTTTACACTATTAAGGATATTTTTCACAAAAATAATTATAAGCCTGTAATATAGTGAATTAGCTAAATTAACAATTTCCAAATTTAGTTATTCAACAACCTAAAATATAAATATGTTTTGGAACAGTAAATCGAGGGTATCTTCTTAAATGATAAATACCATCAAGGAGGACAAAAATGTTAAAGGATATCATAGAAATCATATTAGAAAGTGCAGAGAATTCATTTTTGCAGGTAGGTGTTTTTGTTGGTGCAGTTTTACTTCTATTTGGCTATATAGATTATAAAAAATCTGGTGAATTTGTAAGAAAAATCGAGCAGTCTAAAAAATGGCAGCCTGTTTTAGGTGCATTTTTAGGTTTGACGCCAGGATGTGGTGGGGCTATATTTGTTATGCCTTTATTTGTTAAGGGGAAAGTTAGTTTTGGAACCGTAGTTTCAACATTAATAGCAACGATGGGCGATTCAGCCTTTGTAATAATTTCTACATTGCCTTTTCACTATTTATTAGTAAGTATTCTTTCGTTTATTGCAGCCATAATAACGGGGTATATAGTAGATTATTATAAAGTTGGAGATAAACTTTTAGCTAGAATGAAAAGACTACCTAAAGAGGATTTGCAGAAGATACACAAAAAAGCAGATCATATGACTCAAAATTACGAATGTAGTAATTTGAAGGGTTGCAAGGATGAGCTTATATGTCATATAGGACATGATGAAGGAGATGAAATAGATCTGGCCCTTCATCATAAAGTCAAAGGGCATCAAGAATACAATTCCTTAGGGTATAGGTTTACCCATGAAGGCTATAGAGTTTATTGGCTAATGATATCCATAGGTCTTATTTTAGGCATTGCTTTATTGTTCCAAGTAGATGTAAACAGCCTGTTTATTCCTAATCTAGGTGTTGTAATTGGTATTGGAGGAACCCTCTTTTCAATAATGCTTATGATAATGGGCAGAAAATTTTTGCAAGATGAAACCCATGAAGAAGCAGAGCTTAAGGTTATGTCTTTAAAGGAAACTATTATACATAGTGCACAGGAGACAGCCTTTGTGTCAACCTGGGTGTATGTTGCGTATCTGATTTATGAACTTTCCATATTTGGATTAGGTGGAGGTAATTATGTAGCGGGTGAGGCAATTATGACTGGAGTAATGACATCGGCTGGATTAATGGCAGTTATTATTGGTGCTTTAATAGGTCTTATTCCTGGTTGTGGACCACAGGTCATTTTTGTTGCTCTATTTACTAAAGGAATGATTCCCTTCGCTGCACTTTTAGCTAATGCCATATCCCAAGATGGGGATGCATTATTTCCACTTTTAGCAATTGATAGAAGGTCTTCTCTATGGGCTACAGTTATAACTACTATTCCAGCAATTATTTTAGGGGTAATCATCTATTATATGGAAATAACCCTTAATTTATTTTAGTAAATTGTTGTATTTTGACTTGAATTAAGATATAATTATTTTGGACAGCAAAATAGAGATGTAGGTGCCTCAAAAGAGGGTAAAAGGGAAGTACGGTGAAAATCCGTCGCAGCCCCCGCTACTGTAAACATCGACGAAACCTCATAAAGTCACTGATCATATTGGGAAGGCGAGGGAGTAGGGTGAAGTGTGAGTCAGGAAACCTGCCTATGTTGTTAAATGTCTTCGGAGGGAAGAATGGTTTTTCGTTATCTAAATTTGCAAAATACTAATCTAGCCTTCCAAGCTAGATTTTTCTATTTTGTATTAGCTTTAGGTAAGTTGTTTGTTAAACAAAAGGCAAGAAGCGGTTAAAGTTAATTTATAGTTATTGAAATGTTTGTTTTGTCAAGAAGAAAAAAACTACTATATCTTGTTTTGTTGTCCGTTTGCTATATTAATTATAATTATTCTGTTTCCTTATCTTTAAACCAAACCCTTGGATATCCAATCTTCAGATTTCTTTGGCTAAATATCCTTAGTATTTCTTCATATATTCTATTTCTTATAAACCATCTATGACGAGGAATAACAACTCCTGTAATTATATATTTAGCTCCACCTTCCATGCCATTAAAGGATATTACTCCCATAAGGTCAAATTCTGAATAATTTGTGTTTCCAATGCGGTATAATCTATCTTCATATTTTTCATTAATCATAGCACATACTTCTTTAAGGGCTTTTTCAACCTCAGTATGATCTTCTTCAAAGGGAACTATAACTTGAACTATTACTCGAGACTTTTCTTTATAGTAATTTTTCAAGGTCTTTATTTCTCCGTTAGGAATGTAAAGCTTTGTTAAAGACCAATCTCTAATAGCAGTAGCCCTGAGTCCTATTTCTTCAACCGTCCCAAAGTATTTTTCATTTATGGCAACAAAGTCTCCTACTTTCATCTGCCTTTCAAAAAGCAAAAAAAATCCATTGATGAAATCTTTTATCAAATTCTGAGCTCCAAGACCAGCTATCAAAGTAAATATACCAGCACCTGTGAGTATTGTGGCTTTTTTTATTAACCCAAATTCACTCATAATAGTTAAAATAGCAAATGTCATTATAAAATAGGCTGCTACCGAATCTATAATGCTTTTTACAGTTTTTTCCCTTTGCTCATTAAATTTTGTTAGTTCAATAACTTTTTTTGTTGAAAACATTACTAGTTTAATTAGGATGAAGGCTAATATAAGTATAATAATAGATGAAATGAAGGGACGAATTCCTAAATTTATTTTATCGATATTTAATTTTTGTAACCCTTTAATATTGTCTAAGTTCATTTAAACACCTCAGAATTTCTTGCCTAAAACTTGTGTTTATCAATTATTATATATTTATATTTTTTCTTGTATAGTAGTTTATATACAGATAATTAAGCAAAATCTTTATATTTGATGATTTAATTTAATGCATAAAAAAAGAATATGCCCTAAAATAGAACATATTCTAAAAACTAGTAAATATTAAATAGATTTCTTTTATAGTTTGCATATAATTTTTTCAATAAAGTAATTTTATCATTCATCTCTATTTGCAAATCAGATACTAAGTTATAATCTTTATTGTCAATACCTTCTCTTATTCTAGTAAATAATGATTTGTGGTTCAGACTATCCTTCATTAAATAATATCTAAGCTGATTAACTTTTTCCCAGTTTACAACGTCTAAATCCGTGGCATAATCAATGTCATGAACCTTCTTACACTCTCTAACCAGTTCTATATTGGAAGGAATAATCCTATTTTTTAATTCAGTTGTCCATTGCATCAAAATACTGCTTTTATAAGAAGCTATAATTTTTTCAGTAAATACATCATTATCTAATAAAACTTTGAGTTTTTCATGATACTTATCTAAATTACTTATATTTTCCCATACTGTTGCAGGAGGAATACCAAATAATCTATTTCTTTCTTCTTCAGTATAATGCTCAAAAACATCATATTCACTTCTATAGGCTCTGTCTTTTTCGAGATAGAAGCCTTCTTCACCAGCTGATTTTGAAAATTCTTTCTCAAGTTCTTTATTAGATTTGCCTGATTTAGCGATTGCTTTAATTCCATCTAACATAGCTTGGTAAATAGAAGCTGTTGCTAAGTAAGTGTTGGTTGTTGGATTTGGTACTCTCACTTCAAACCTAGTAGCCAAAGGGTTATTGAAATCCCTTATTAAACCAGCTAAAATAGTACGGTTTCTTGATAAGGTTTCGACTTCATGACCGATAGATGAAACAATACATACAGGGGCTTCGAACCCAGGTTTCAATCTGTTAAGAGCATCGTTGGTAGAAGTAATAAAGGGATTAATGACTTCATAATTTTTAAGAAGACCCATTAAGCTTCCCCAACCAATTGAACTCATAAAATATTTCTTCATATCTGAAGGAGTGAATAGGTTACGCATAGAGCCATCTTTTAGTTTAACGGCTACTCCAACGTGGGTATGTTCACCACTTCCAGCCACACCTTCGATAGGCTTAGCTAAGAAGGTCACATCCAGTCCGTAGCTAACAAAGATATCTTTTATAATCTCTTTTGCGAACAATTCGTTATCGGATGTTTGCATAGCATTACTATATTTCCAATCTATTTCAAGCTGTTCCATTATATGAGTAAATTTACCATCTTTCGTAAGGGATGATGGAATACCGCCAACTTCTTTGTGACCCATTTCAGCTTCATAACCATATTTATTAAGCATAATTAATGATTTTTCCATAGCAGAACGAACAGGACCTACTGTACGCTTCCAATATTGTTCTTTTAAATTTTGTGAAGTAGATAAGTGCTCAAATTCTGCTTTGTCACCAGGAGTTTGAACCCAAAATTCAAGTTCAGTGGCAGTTGTTAGTAGTACTTGGTCAATATCGTTATAGGATTGAATATTCAATTCATCTAGAAGTGAGGCATTATTATTCAAAATATTTAGAATTTGTTTTTTGAAATTATCAACGGCAGATTTTAAGACTGAACGAGAGCCTATCAACTTATCCCTATGCTTTAAGAAAGATGGGATTAGCAGTGTACCCGTTGGCAAATTAGTATCAGCATCAATAAAGTTATAGTTATAATCAATAAACCATTTAACATTAAGATCAGGTATAATGTCAACCTTTGCATCGTTTAATTCAGCAATTTCTGGTAAGTAAACACTGGAACCATCGGTTTGAACACCGTTCTTTAAAAATTCTTCAATATCACTTAACATAACATTTATTGGTATTTTTTCATCTGTATGGTTATTACCAAGGTCTACAGCAACTAAAGATACAAATTTAATCTCTTTATGACTTTCAAGCAAAGATTTTAATGTTTTAGAATCGTGTTTTTCAGGTTCGATAAAATACAAAAGCTTATCCATTGGAACACCCCTTTTGGCCAAATTTGATATTATGAACAATTATAGCATAAATTCAAATAATGTAAAGTTATATCAATCAAATAGATAACGTTTTCTGGTGAAAAGTGCTAGTATTTAATGAAATTATTACAATGTGTTAAAAAATAAAATAGAACAAAAATATTCGTACAGATACGAACATTCTATAAAAATACACAAAAATTATTTATTTTTCATTTTTTGTATGACCTTTGAATGTAGGTAATATACCCATTTTTTGAAGGGCTAAAATAGAAATCACAATTATTGGGCCTAGTATTATTCCTATAAAACCAAATACTTTAATTCCTATATAGATAGATATTAAAGTCACTAATGGATATAAACCAATTTGAGTACTTAAGATCTTGGGTTCCAAAGTTTGTCTTACAATAGTGATTGTTAGATATAATATAAGTAGAAATATAGCTGTATTATAGTCCTTTTGTAGAAGTTTAAATATAATCCATGGTATATAAATAGAGCCTGAGCCTAATACGGGCAAAGCATCTACGAAGCTGACTACTAAAGCAATAAGAATTGAATAATTTGCACCGATTAAGGTTAAACCAATGGCACTTTCAGTAAAGGTTATAGTCATGAGTATGAGCTGAGCTTTTATATAACCTAAGAGAGCAGAAAATAGATCCTCCTTCAAAATATTTAGTTTTTTGCTTTTGAAAATACTATCAGGTATATAAGCTCTAATAAAATTATAAATCTTTTCTTTATCTTTTGAAATAAAGAAAGAAGAAAGCAGAGTAAATAGAATAAATAGCACTAAATTGGGTATTGCTGTAACAAAGTTTATAGTTGAAGATGCTAATACCCCAATATATTTTGTTAATGAATTTATGAAATTATATAGCGTATCATATATTGATTTGGATATGTTTGGAGAAACATTTATATAAAAGGGTTCCAATTTATTGTTAATATATGGAATAAAATCATTTGCTTTAAAACTTAATGATGGTAGTTTGTTTGACAGCTTTGTTAATTCCGAGATTAATAATCCTCCCAAAGAAAAAATAATCAGTCCAGCTATTAGGACAAAGGCTATAATAGAAATAAATGATGATATACCTCTATAAATTTTTAGTCTTTTATTAAGAAAACAGACCATAGGTTCAATGATTATAGAAATTATCCATCCAAAAACAAAAGGTAATAGAAGTATAAAGGATTTAGCAATGATTATGTAAATTAAAACTAAAATAAATAATACCATGAGTTTAGAAATTATGATATTTCCCATTAGATCCTCCTATACAAAAAAGCCACATTTTATTATATAATTATTCTAATCATATACATATATTATAAAATTTAAACAATAAAAATGAAACTATAAAAATGGTTTAAAAAAAATAAAAGGTTCAATAATAATTTGTTATACTATATGTGAGACTCAGTACTATAATACATTGAAAAACGATTATTTACAATTATCCATAAATTTTTTAAGGCATGGGATTAATAAGTAAAGATTATCAAAAATTTATTAAATTAATTAGGGGGTATATTAAGTATGAAAATAATTGATTTGCGTAGTGATACGGTTACTAAACCTACAGAAGAAATGAGAAGAGCTATGTTTAGTGCAGAGGTAGGAGATGATGTATATAGAGATGATCCTACTGTAAATAAATTGGAAAAAATGGCTGCAGACATTATTGGAAAGGAAGATGCTCTATTTGTTCCTAGTGGTACCTTTGGGAATCAACTAGCTATTTTGACCCATACAAGAAGGGGCGATGAAATAATTGTAGAAAGTAATTCCCATATAATGATGCATGAAGTAGGGGCATCAGCAGTTATAGCTGGAGTACAACTAAGAACTGTACAAGGAAAAAATGGAACAATGAATCCAAGTGATGTTGAGAGGGCTGTACGAGATGAAGATATACATTTTCCAAATACTGGATTAATATGTATTGAAAATGCCCATTCCTCTGGTGCTGTTATAGAAATTCAAAACATGAAACAGATAAAGGAGCTGGCTGAGACTAAAAATATACCTGTTCATTTAGATGGAGCGAGGGTTTTCAATGCAGCCAAGGCTATAAAGACAGATGTAAGAGAGATTACGAAATACACCGATAGTGTAATGTTTTGTTTGTCAAAAGGATTAGCTGCACCAATAGGTTCAATATTGGCAGGTAGTAAGAGTTTTATTGAGAAGGCTAGAAAAAATAGAAAGCTTATGGGTGGAGGTTTAAGGCAAGCGGGTATTATTGCTGCAGCGGGAATAATAGCCTTGGAAAAAATGGTAGATAGATTGGATGATGACCATGATAATTCTAAATATTTAGCTAAAGAATTATCAAAATTTGACAATATAAAGGTGAAATTTGACAGAAACGATATAAATATGGTTTTCTTTGAATTGCATGATGATATTATAATAGAGGAGAAGTTTATTTCAGAAATGCTTAACAGAAATATAAAGATAAATGGTAAAGAAGATGGAGAATATAGATTTGTAACTAATAAGGATGTAAATAGAGAAGATTTAAAGTATGTTCTTGAACAAATAAAAGATATCTTAAAATAAAAGGTTATATTTGTGAATAAATTTACTATTTAGCTAATTTGTGTTAAAGGACTGTTTGATTTTGAGTTTTTGTGAATAATATTATATAATTCTATAAAGTGGCATCATACGCCTTTATTTTATAAAAGGAGGAGAAATACAGTGAGTTTACTTAAAGATAAAAATATTTTAATTATGGGGGTAGCTAACAAGTGGAGCATCGCTTGGGGGATTGCAAAAAAATTTATTAATGAAAAAGCCAACGTTATATTTACATATTATGGAGAAAAAAGCAAGGCAAATCTAGAAAAGTTTTTAAAAGAAGAAAATGTTGAAAATCCATTATTAATTTCTTGCGATGTTACGAATGATGATGATATAAAAAGAGCCTTTATGGAAGTAAAAGAAAAAATTGGAGTTCTTCATGGAGTAATACATAGCATAGCTTTTGCCAATAAAGATGAATTACAGGGTTATTACTATAATACTTCAAGGGAAGGGTATTTAATGGCTCAAAATATTAGTGCTTACTCCTTGGTAGCTGTTTCAAAATACGCTAGGTCTCTTATGACTGAAGGAGGAAGTATAGTTACATTATCATATCTTGGAGCAGAAAGGGCAGTAAAAAATTACAATGTGATGGGAGTGGCTAAGGCAGCATTAGAAGCAAGTGTTAGATATTTAGCTGTTGATCTAGGTTCTGAAAACATTACAGTAAATTCTATTTCGGCTGGTCCTATAAAAACCACTTCTGCCAAGGGAGTTAAGAATTTTTCAAAATTGTTAAAGGGATTTGAAGATATTGCGCCAATGAAGCGTTTAGTAAAAACAGAGGAAGTGGCAAATACAGCTTTATTCCTATGTAGTGAACTTGGAACAGGAGTTACGGGTGAAAATATTCATGTGGATTGTGGATACCATATTGTAGGATAAAAATATAAATTAGAGGAATAGATCATTCATTAAAAAGTACTTTTTAGTGAATGATCTATTAATTGAGCAAATTGCATAATTACCTTCTCCCAAAACTAGCTATTATATATAGTTATAAAAGCCCTAGAGCCATACCATATCTATTATGCAATTCTGCCAAGTTAGAATTATGTAATTTCCTCAATTATTTATCAACTAAAATGTTTCTTTAGGTTTTGTTTTTAAAAGACCTGAAGCAATAGCTTAAAATTTGTAACTTGGAATATGGAACTTGCAACTAAAATGTGATTTAATACATATTTATTTTATTTCAAAATAAGCTTTACTGCTTCCATTAAGTTTTTCGCTATATAATCAGCTTTTTTATAAGGCTTACCTATTTTAATAGTCTTACAACCAGCTTTAATTCCTGCTTCAATGTCTATATCTCTATCTCCAATCATAAAGCAGCTGTTTAGATCGATATTATATTTTTTTGCAAGTCTCTTAAGCATACCTGCTTCAGGTTTTCTGCATTCGCATTTAGTTTTAAAATGGGGACAAAAATCAATTTCATCTATGGATGCACCAGATTTTTCTATTTCATTTAGTAATTTATTATGAATTTCTTCTAAGTCTTTTTCTTTAAAATAACCCATTTCAATTCCACCTTGATTAGTTACAACAAAAACATAATATCCAGCAGTATTTAATTTTAAAATAGCTTCAGCTGACCAAGGATATATTCTTAAGTCCCTAGGGCTATTTACAGGCTTATAATTATCATTAATAACTCCATCTCTATCTAAAAAAACGGCCTTATTCATAAGATGACCTCCTATAATTGTATTTTGTATGATTTTGAATAAAAGGATTAAGGTAAAATATGTATATACCTAATGTTAAGCAAAAGATATTAAAAAAGCACTTGCAATATGATAAAATAAAATCTGAACAATTTTATATTCTGCTGTGTTTATAATATTGTTAATAAGTAACTTTATTAATTATTATATCTCATATGTACTAATCTATGTTTGATATAGCAACTTTAAAATTGGATAGAGAGCTTGGAGAGAAAGCAAAGTGAAACAAGATATAATTGTAAAATTAACATTGATTATAGCTTTAATATCTAGTTCTGTTATACCATTTTGTGGATATGTAGTTTTTTTGGCATTATTCATTTATTTATTAATTCAAGGGGAATTCAAGAAATTATTTTATTTCTTAGTTAAAGAAAAACTTTTATTATGTACTCTTTTAATTGCAATTTTTTCTTTAATTATATCAGATTACAAAATGGATACCCTATTAGGTGTAGGGATAATTTTTATTTCTATATTTATTTATATAGTGATTAGAAAGTATGTTTGTTCAATTAATGATACTATAGACATATTTAATTTTTTTACCATTGGTAATATAATAATTGCAACATATGGTATTATACAATTTTATTTTATGGAAAATCTTTTTTTTACTCAGGCTTGGATAGATAGTAAAGTATATAATATTAGCACAAGAGCCTATTCCACCCTATTGAATCCAAATGTATTGGGAGGATATTTAGTATTTTGTATTTGTTTCCAAATAACTTCTTTAGAAAATATTAAATCTAGAAAAATAAATATTCTATCTTTGATACTATCAAGTTTTTGCTTGATACTTACATATTCTAGGGGAGCATGGCTAGCATTATTCATTATAGTATTTATTATGTTACTTTATAGAAAAAAAATCATATATATGATATATGAAATCTTGTTTTTTACTTGTTTAATTTCAATAAATGGAAATGCAGGGATTGAAAGAATGAGCTTAAGTAAATCTTTATATGACCATAGTATATATTATAGATTAGAGATTTATAAATCCACTTTTAAGATTATAAAAGATAATTTTTTATTTGGTACTGGTTTGAATACTATGAAGCATTATATAAATAATTATTCAGATAAAATAAATTCACCAGTATATCATGCTCATAATCTTATATTAAATCTACTTAGTGAAACAGGATTCATAGGAATGATTATTTTTGGTATAATTTTAATGAAGTTAGTAAAAAGCATATTATCAATACAAAAAATGGAAAAAAATATATATAATAGTGATATTGCAATATCCAGTGCTTTGAGTTTTGTTTCTATATTTATACATGGATTAATGGATGCCGCAATTATTGCTCCACAGTATTTATTTTTTGTAGTATTTATTTTTTCATTAGTAACCAACATAAAAAATAATGATTTAATGAAAGAAATAATACCTAAGCCTTGTTCTAGTAATAGAAATGATAGTGGAGGGGAATTATATGGAACAAGAGATATCAGCATTAAAAAGAGCTATTTTTGAGCTTGAAAGAAATGATTCTTTAGGAAATATAACTAAATTAAGTAGTAATATAGATGATATTATTAGTATTTGTGAAAAAATTAAAAGTACGTTAAAGGCACAAGAATCAGATAAGTATAAAAAAATAAAATTGAATTGTGTAATCATTAATACCATTCCCTTTATTTATAAGCCTATACTTGTAAAAAATTATTATGAAGGAGACTATATTGTTAGGTTTGGGGAGCAAAGAGCAGAGGATTTAAAGCAAGCTGGAGCTTTAAATGCCCATAATGAGTTTTGGATTCAACATAAAACTATTAAGGGAAATATTTTTGGATCAATTCCAAAGGAACTTTTAGATGAGAATTCTTTGAAAAAGCTTTTAAGGAGTGGTTGGCGGGAGGCTGAAGTTGACATAATAGATATAAAAGATAGCCATAGGGACATAAAAGAAATAATTAGTTTTTGTGAAAATACCTTTAATCATTATATACTTTTAAAGGAAGAATTGACAAATACACATTTGATTTTGCATTATAAAATACGCTAAACATATAGATTTCCAATAGTAAAACTTAATTTATACATGTACAAATATGCAATGCTTCTGGGATTTCGGACATGTATAAATTAAAGTATTTACTTAAATTCCTATAAAAACTTTTCCTTAACCTTATTCCAAAAACTATATTCTTTAAATCTTAAAAGCTTTATTTTTAATTCAGATAACTTTACTAGAACTTCAACTATTCCATTATATTTATATTCAGTGCCATCGGTAACAATTAAAACAGAATTTTCATATGTATATTCTGGATGGATTTTTATAGTAGAATAATTAGGAACAATTATACTAGAAGTAAATGAACGATATGCTACAGTATTAATAGGAGCAATAGGTGTAATTTGTAACAAATTTAATCTAGGGTCAACTATGCTTCCCCTCAAGGAATAGTTATATGCAGTACTACCTGTAGGAGTAGATATTAAAAGACCATCTCCACTGAATTTTTCTAAAAAGCTTTGGTCTAAAAAAAGATTTAGATGAATAGTAGTAGATTTTAAACCTTTAATAACAATTTCATTTATACCTAGTACTTCAATACAACTATTTCTTGTACATATTAAACCTTCCAAGGGATGAATATGATCGATAACATAATCACCCTTTTTATATCTAAATATGAATTCATCTAATTCATGGGGGGCTATATCTTGAAAGAAACCTAAATGGCCAGTATTAATTCCTATAACAGGTATATCAGGGAAATTGTATTTATGGAGGGTTCTTAAGAATGAACCGTCTCCTCCAATACATATAATTAAATTTGCATTAGGTTCAAATTTTTCAGAAACTATAAAATCGTTTTTTATCAGTTTATGTCTTAGTATTCTGGCTGTTTCCTTTGACACAGGTTTATCATTTGATACTATGTTTATTATTTGGTTAATTCGTTGCATAAAAATACTCCTTTATCTTTATATTTCTTCTTTATTATTATTTGATGAAATTACGTAATTATAGCTTGGCAAAATTGCATAATATATGTTGTACAGCTTTTAAGCTTTTAAAACCTACAAGAAAGACCCTAGTACTCACAACTTAAAAAGAGTCAAAGACGCCTTTGTCCTATGGTAATTATGTAATTTGCTTATGCAATAATTTAAAAATTACTTCAAATTATAAATCAAGTAATAGTTTCATGTCAATGAAGAAAAGCGTTTATTATAGTAGTAGCTTAATGATTTAGATGTTATTAAAAATGATTTATATCCATAAATAGATTATAACGCTAATATCTTATTTTTAAAAGTAAACTGTGATGAATAAATACAAAATGAAATAGGTGATAAAATGACTAATGAAATAAGTTCAAATACACTGATATATAAAATACAAGATATAGATACAGGTATAGAATTAAGAGAAGTTCTTTATGAAAAAATGAAGCTTTCAGGAAGATTAATTAGAAAACTAAAAAGAGATAAAACAATTTTTGTTAATGATAATAACATTTCTTTAAATAGCAGATTAAGAAAAGGTGATATTGTAAAGGTTGTAATGATAGATGAAATCAATAAATTTGAGGAACAAGATATCCCTATAGAGGTAGTTTACGAAGATATGGACCTTTTAATTATCAATAAACAGCCTGGCATAGTGGTTCACCCTACAAAGGGGCATCCAGATAACACTATTGCTAATGGATTAGTTAATTATATAAATAAGACAAGACAAAGCTTTAAGATTAGATTTATAAATAGATTGGATAGAGATACTTCAGGATTATTGATGATTGCCAAAAATCCCTTTGCTCAACAAGAGCTGTCTAATCAAATGATAAAAAATGTTGTAGAAAAAAAATACTTGGCAGTTGTATATGGGATTATTGAAAAAGACTATGGCATAATAGATGAACCAATAGGACGCACTGAAAAAGATTCTATACATAGAAAAGTTATTGAAAGTGGACAAAGAAGTATAACACACTATGAAGTTGTTGAAAGATATAAAAATGCCAGCTTGGTGCGATTGACATTAGAAACTGGTAGAACCCATCAGATAAGGGTGCATATGAAGCATATCGGACATCCATTGATCGGTGATGAATTGTATGGATATGTAGATAATGAATTAATAGATAGACAAGCATTACATTCCGAAACATTAAAGTTTTATCAACCAAGAACAGGAGAAGAAAAGTTTGTAAAAGCAGAAATACCAGAGGATATTAAAAATTTAATCACAAAATTAAAAAATCATGGACGGTAATAGATCCATGATTTTTAATGACATAGAAATCTTCAATCTATACCCTACAACCATAAAGGGTAAAGGACATATTCGTTTTACATAAAAATATCCAACAGCAATCCTCTAATTCCATCAAGTCTATTCAAGATTTTTATTCTATCTTTTTCTTTTTCTAGAAAATCCTTCGTTAAAGCTTCTAATTCCTCATCAACCTGTCTTACTATAGATAAGACTCTATGGCGTCCACGCCTGTCCAAAAAATTTTCTTTGGAAAATTTATGGGAATTGTTTATAGTTAAATTTAAAAATTCTTTTACTAGCTTTTTATACTTTAAAATGTCATTTAAATAAAATTTCTTCTCAACTTCCTTTGATTGTGTATTAATTTTATCTAATAAATTAGTAAGGCGTTCCTGTAAAGCATCTCCCTTAAGTTGAGTAAGGTTTGAAGCAAAGTCATTTTGAATTTCTCTTTTAACTTTATTCGATTCTTTTACTAATAATGAATTAAGGGTTTTTCGATTATTTATATCTGCTATTTTCATAGAAGTTTAGCACCTCATCTTTATGACTATGTATTATCATATCACTAGATTGTGTATAAATTTACAAATACAGTTAAAACTAATCATTTTATCTTATTTATATTTCGGCTAAAATAAACAATATTTTTAATTATATTTTAATTTTCTTGAAATAATAATATAAATATATAGAGGACGCTTTTATTTTTTTAGCATTTGAGTTATAATATAGATATTCCAGTAAAACAATTAATTTATGCACATCAAAAATCCTTAAAAGCTCTGTATATTTTGATATGTATAAATTAAGTTTTATTATTGGAAATCTATATAGATAATAATATTTAAGCCTAGGATGTTCGTTAAAGCCTTGAAATTCAACCACCAATAAGCATCCGGGAGTCCAGGTTTTTATGGCGATGACGGGCCTCAATATAGTGGAAGTCAGAACTATAGAATAGGACACCCACCTAGGTGATACCGGGTGTGAATTTACAAGGTAACGACATCTTGGGTATATAGCTATATGGGAGCATATAGGAATGTTTAGTAAATTATATCAATTCTGAATAAAGTTAACTATAAAAGCACTTAGGGCATGATATACCCTAAGTTTTTATTTTCTGAAAGAAAAAATGGATTTTATAGTTTGGAATTTAATACTGCCTGTAACAAAAACACTTAATAGATATATAAAACCACCGATGAAAGTAGATATTAAAATATCGATTTGAGTTGGAATACTAAGAAGAGTAAGGTATTTATTGCTAAATATAATTACTATTATCATAAATATAGAGGAAATAATAGGTTTTATAATATGGTTAATGATTTCAATTTTTATAGTTATAAAGTGTTTTAGAGTAGTTAAGTTCAAAAAAAACATTATAAAAGATGATAATATAAAACCAATAATGAAACCCAAGACACCAATTTTCGGTATAGATACTAAGAAATAAATACATATCAAATGTGTTGTCATACCTATTAAATAATTTATGGTAGTAAGTATTTGCTTTCCTAAGCCATGTAGAATACCAGCAATAATATGATGAAGGCTTAAAAAAATCAAAGAGTATGATAAATATTTTAAATAAATACCTACACTTGGTTTATTATAAAGAAAACCACAAATAGGTGCTCCGAAGAATAAGAATATAAAGGCTATTGGTATAGAAATAAGCAGTGTTATTCTTAGAGCTAACAATGATTTCATTTCGATATTCGAGGATTTCATTAAAGCGTTTTCTGCAGAGATATTAGGAATAAGATTTACAACCAATGCCGAGGTTACAATAAAGGGAAGGAATAACAAAGGCATACTCATACCAACTACTTCACCAAAAGCTGTAACGGATTGCTCTAAGCTATATCCTGCCATCTGTAGACGACGAGGTACGAGAAACATATTTACTGACTGCATTAAAACTGAAACTAACCTAGGTATAGTTATTGGAAAGGATATTGCTAAAAATTTCCATAGCAAAGAAGCAGAATCGCTAAAACCCAATTTACTATTGCCATAGTTTATAATATATTTACTATGGGATTTAAACTTTGCAATGAGAAATAAAAGACCAGCAGCTTCTCCTACTGTAATTCCAAGAGTAGCAATCATAACAGAAGTTTTTAAATCCTGGGGATTTAAAACGTGCAAGAAACCTATTACAAAAATAACCCTTGAAAGCTGTTCAATAATTTGTGCATTTGCTGAGGGTGTAACCTTTTTAATACCATAATAATAGCTTCTAAAAATAGATGATAGTGTGACAATTGGAATAGCAGGGATTAATGCAATTAAGCTTTTTTCAAGCTTGTTACTTTTAATAATATATTTTATAAAAAAATCTTGATTTTTAAATGTTAAGATACACAATAAAATTGATATAGTAAGGCCTAGTATCAAACTAAAATATAATGTAATTTTACATGATTTGTAATCCCTTACCGAAATTTTTTGCGCAATAATTTTTGATAAGGCTACTGGAATACCAGAAGAAGTTATTGTAATGATTACTAAAAAAGTATGGAAAATCAAATGATATAGACCTATACCCTCTGAGCCTAATAATCGTGATAATAAAATTTTATAAATGAATCCGATAAATCTAGCAAAAAAATTTGCTATTACTAATATTATAGTGCTATATATAAATGAATTCTTCTTCAAATTATTACCTTCTTTCATTAATATTCGAGAATTATGGCTATTTTCAGAAATAAACAACTTCAAGGTTTAATAAATTTCATAGAATTTTTTCACTGTTAAATAATTATTCTAAAATCAAGGCAAATATGACTAAGTAGGGAATCTCAAAGATGTTGTTGTTTTTGCTAAGAAAATCAAACTTTTTTGCAAAAAATTGTATAGCTGAAGCAGAGTAAAATAGAATACTATAAGAGAAATTAAAGCTATTACCAGTGAAATATTGGTACAAATTATTTTCTTTTAAAACTTATTAGAAAGACCATAGTGCTTGCAACTTAAAATGTGTCCAAAGAAACTGATTTGCTACAGAAATTGTATTTAAAAACTATAGCTGTGAATTATTTTTATTAAAAAGTAGAAAATAAAGATAAACAAATTCAAGGTTTAATAAACTTCAAATAAAAAATGTAGAAACGTTCATTATTTTCTTTGAAATTTATTTTGAATGTTAATGTCGTTTATCTATAATAAAGAATTTATATTGTTTAACAAAATTAAATTATATAAAAAACATATCCTTCAATAATCATTATTAATAACGAGGAGGTGAGAACATGGAGCAAATTTGCCCATTATGCAACGGATTACAGGAATACGAAGTGGAATGTGAAGAATGCAAAGGGAAAATGATAGATAAAGGAAGGATGTCAGATTACTATGATAACTATAGTTCATATTTAGATATGAATATTACTGAGCTTATTGATGGGGTTCAGAGCGATAAATGTGTACATTTATTTTCTTGTTCCGATTGTAAAAATGATAAAAGAATTACTATTGATAAAGTAATAAAATGATTTTTATAAAAATAGATAAAATCAATTTAATAAAATCCTGAGATGATATTAAAACGTTCTAACTTGAAATACTTGCGTATTAGTTTATAATAGGATTATGATAAATTATTTTTGGAAGTTATCATGCTATTTACTTAATAAATATAAAGGTGATATGATATGTATAAATTTAAAAAAATTAGTATAAATAGACATTGCACAGAACATCTTTATATGCAGTTATATAACTCTATAAAGGATTTAATTATTAATAAGGATATAAAACCCCATGAAAAACTACCTCCTATTAGAAAACTTGCTGATTTACTTGATGTTAACAATATAACTGTAGTAAAGGCCTATAATCTACTTGAAAATAATAATTATGTTTATAAAAAGATAGGAAGCGGAACATTTGTTTCGGATATTGAAGATAATAGTTATTTAAAAGGCTTTGATGGATTAGAAGGGGAAGCCTATGAAGATATAAGATTGATGGATAGAGGACAAATAGAGGTTAGGGAGAATGTTATTAACTTTGCAAGTGCAACTCCAACTCCACATTTGTTTCCTGTAAGTGATTTTAAGGAAGTATTGAATGAGGTTTTAGATAGAGACAAGGGTTTAGCCTTTGGATATCACGATAGTAAAGGATATTCTCCTTTAAGAGAATATATAGTAAAATATTTAGAATTCTATAAAATTAATACTTCCATCGAAAGTATACAAATAATATCTGGAGCACAGCAAGGAATTGATATAATATCTAAGGCCTTGTTAAAGCATGGGGACTCTGTAATAGTAGAGTGTCCTACATATACGGGTGCAATTGCTGCCTTTGAGTCTAGGGGTGTAAAAATGTTGAAGGCACCAATCACAAGGGATGGTATAGACTTAAACATTTTAGAAGACTATATAGAAAGATATAATCCTAAGCTTATTTATACTATGCCTAATTTCCAAAATCCCACTGGCTATTCCTATAGTACAAATACAAAAAAGGGACTTTTAGAGTTAGCAAGCAAAAAAGGTTTGATTATAATTGAAGATGATTATTTAAACGATTTGAATTTTTACACCGATGAAAATATTACTTTGAAAAGTATGGATAAAAATGAAAATGTGATTTATATAAAAAGCTTTTCTAAAATATTTATGCCTGGTTTAAGATTAGGATTTCTTATAGTACCTATAAATCTTAACAATGAGATTTTAATTGCTAAACAAACATCTGACATATCGACATCTAGTCTTATTCAACGAGCATTTGACTTGTATTTAAGAAAAGGGATTTGGAAGAGGCATATTACGTATATGAAGAAAATATATAAGGAAAGATTTGATACTATGGTTCAAAGCTTAGAAAATAATTTGCCAGAAGAGACAACATTCTTAAAGCCTATGGGAGGAATAAATTTTTGGATTGGACTAGCCCCTGGGTTTTCTGCTAATGAACTTTATTCACAAAGCATAAATAAGGATATAGCCTTTATTCCTGGAGGTGTTTTTTATCCAGGAAATAGTGAAAGTAATTTTTTTAGATTAAGTATTGCAGATGTTTATCCTGATGATATAAAGAAAGGCATTGAAATATTAAGTGAAGCAATAATAAAATATTATGAGAGAAGCAATATTAGACCTCAAAGGAAAAGTAGTTATAGACCAATATTATAAAAAAGCGTTTATAACGCTTTTTTTATCTTGTTGACAAAGTCAACAAGATAGAGGCTTTTGAAAAAGAGTTGAAGTTCAAGGCGTGCATTTTTGCACGCCTCAGGCTGTAACTTTTCCTTTAGAGGTCTTCTTATTATCTTTATTATCCTTTATATTAGCGATTTTATCTTCCATTTTGCATTTACCATCAAAGATAGCATTTTCTTCTACGATAAAGCTGCCTACTTCTATATCACCAAATAACTTTCCAGTACTACATATTTTAAGATGCCCAGAAGCTATAACATTGCCATTGATAACACCAGAGATATCAATACTATCTGTTTTAATATTTCCGATTACCTTACCTTCTTTTCCGATAATAATGCTTCCATCTACTTCAATATTACCATTAAAGGACCCATCAATTCTAAGTAAACCACTGGTTTTTAAAGAACCTTCAAAGGTTGCATTACTCCCTATTAAAGTATCAAATCCTTGGGGTGAAGTATTATTTTTCTTTTTTAACATCTTAATTCCTCCTAAATTATTATAGATCATATCACAGTGCAAATTTTAAAAAAGTCTAATTTTTTCTAAACTTTTATTTCTTATTTCCTTCAAGAATTTGTAATGGATCGATTTGTTTACCCTTATAATGAACTTCAAAATGGACATGGGGACCAGTACTTTTTCCTGTGTTGCCAAGCTTAGCTATTACTTGTCCTTGTTTTACCCTTTCACCAACTTTAACAAGATTCTTTTTGTTATGGGCATATACACTTTTATATCCATATCCATGGGATATAATAATAACATTACCATAACCACCATTCCATCCTGAATAGGTAACAATACCGCTGCCAGCTGAAGTAATATTGGTTCCAGATTTATTTGCAATATCGATTCCCTTATGAAATTGACGCCTATTAGAAATGGGATGTATTCTATAACCAAATTTTGAAGTGATTTTTCCATTAACAGGCCATTTGTTAGGTATAGATTCTAGATATTTTAATTGTTTTTCAACTTCTTTAATTAATTCGTCATAATTATCTTTTTCAGATTCTATTAGACTTGTAATAGCATCTATTGATTCATTATCTGCTAGATTATATAATTCTTCATCAGATAAGGTATCTATGATGCTACCGATAGACCTTGAAGTTACAGGGCTATTAGTAGTATTGTTGTTCGGTTTTAGGCCAACCATATTTCTGACTCTATCTTCAAGTTCATATAACTGATTAAGTTTGTTTCTTACAATTTGTGTAGTTCTTTTTAACTCATTAATTTCTATATCCTGATGTTTTATAATTGAATTTAAACCCTTTATATCTCCTTGCTTTATCATCAATTCTTTTGTAAGGTCAGCTTTTTTAGCAAAGAGATAAAAAGTAGAAGCAATGAAGAAAATAGAAGATGATGTAAAAAAGATTAAAGCAGAATATACTATTGCTTTATGAAGCTTAAGCTGTTTAGTTTTTTTACCGCTATGAGGTATTATAACAAGAGTAAATTTTTCTTTAAAGATTTTTTTTATTTTAGATATATTCATTGAACGTAAGCCTCCATATAGAGAATAAATATTACAATTTTATGAAAACAATATTACAAAATAATTATCATACTATAATTCAACATAAAATTAAGAAATCCTTTTAAAACCATACAAAAAAGTAGAAATATTATCTTTACATATTAAAAATTGTCAAAATAGAGGAATTTATCTATAATTGTAGAATAAATTATTTTTAAGGTAAACATATGTAAGTTAACAATAATTATTTATAGCTATACAAGTATTGACCTTTCAATATAGAATTATTGCCAAGGAGGCATATCAATGAAATTGATTAATAATAGGTATAAGCTTGTAGATATTTTAAGAAGAGATTTATTTGGAATTACATATGTCGCATCAGATTTATCAAATTCAGATAGAAAAGTACTACTAAATCTATTAAAAGAAGAAAATAAAGATAGGAAATTTATAGGTTTTCTGATTGATGAATTTATAAAATTATCTTCTATTAAACATCCCTATATTCAAGGATGTAAATGTTTTAATGTGATTAATACAATTGATAATAAAAGGGCTAAGGATATCCGATATTTCTATACTACTGAATATTATAAAGAGCATTTGATTCACTATAAATCTTTTTCTACGCAACAGATAAACAGATTATTTGTTAAATTATGCTATGTATTACAGTATTTACATTTTAGAGGGATAACGTATAGGCTATTAAACTTTGAGAATATGTTTTTTCATAGAAACGGAAGTAGTATGGATTTTAAATTGAGAGATATAGTGACTATATATAAACATATGAATAATATTAACTCTATTGATAAATATAACGCTCAGTTCATTGCTCCAGAAATAAAATTGGGAGAGAAGGGTAGCTTTTCATCAGATATTTATTCATTGGGAGTTATTTTATTTTATATGGTGAGTGGATTTGATTATAAAGAAAGAACATTTAATGAAGTATTCAAGAAGAATACAAATGAGAAATTCGAAAAAATAATTGAAAGAATGACTGTTCCTGACCCCAATAGTAGATATAAAAATATCCTAGATGTTATTGAAGATTCTAAGCAGTATATGCCAATTGATTTTGGATTTTTCGATAAGGATTATTATGAGAAATTGTATTTTAATATTCCCCTTGTCAATAGGAAAAGAGAGAAAAAATTAATATTGCAAACAATAAATGAAAATCTTCTAGCAAAGTCAAAAAATAATATCATCTTTGTTCATGGGGAAACTGGTATAGGTAAAAGTAGGTTGGTTAAAGAAATCAGTTTTCAAGTTGCAATGAGTAGAACAAACGTGTGTACTATTGAACTTAACCATGAAAATAACAAAATGCTCTATATTTACAAAAAAATATTAAGATTCATTGTTAGGAATTATAAAATAAATGATAATTTAATCAATAAATATGGTAGCGAATTAGTAAAAATTTTACCTGATATTGCATCAAAATGGGATGTAAAGCCTAGTGAAACCTTATCGGAAGATAAAGAAATATTAAGATTAAATAATAGAATTTCAAATTTTATAAATGATTTTAGCATTAAAAATCCTTTTTTGATTATCGTTGATAATATACATTTTATTCATAAAAATGACTTGAATATATTGGAGTATTTAATAAAAAAAAACAGTTCATTAATTATTTTATCTACTTATATCGATGAAGAAAGTAAAGATATTAGAAAATTTTTAAACAAGTGCAAAATAGATGAAAGGGCAAAATTTATTCGTTTGACTAGATTAAACTTTGAGGAAACATCAGAAATGTTAAAAAATATTTTAGGAATCCACAAAAAGCCATTGAAATTAACTACAAAAATAATGGAGGAAGCAAATGGGAATCCTAGATATGTAGAAGAAATTATAAAAAATTTATTTATGGATAAGAAAATAATTATTAATGATGATAGGCTATGGACTGCTGATATAGATGATATATATAATTTGAAATTGCCATCAAGTATAGATGATGTTATGCTTAGATCTGTGAACTTGCTAGATGCTCATACGAAAAATGTTTTGAATATAATATCTATATTTTACTTATCAGCACCTTTGGAAATAATAATGCAAATTATTGATATAGATGAAGTCAGCCTTAGTAAAATTTTAAAGAATTTAGTATCCTTTAAAATAATTAATGAAAAATTTCAAGATTGGGGATATTCATATGATTACTATAATAAACAATTAAAAGAACATATATATAATAATATTTCTGAGGTGGATAGAAAGTTATATCATAAAAATGCTGCGAATATTCTTGAGGATTTTTATATTAGTGAAGGAAGAGATTATGCAGTAGAATTAGTTTATCACCTTACGAATTGTGATGAGTTTGACAAAGCAATCAAATATTGTATAAAGTCGGCAGAAAAAATGGAGCAGCTTCATATATACAATCAAGCTATAGACTTTTATAATAGAGCTATTGAGCTTTTAAATCAACACCAAAATATTAAAATGTTAGTAGATATTTTAATGAAAATAGGACTTATTTATATAAATATAGGTGAGCATAACAATGCATTTGATATTTATATTAGAGTTTCATCTATAGCTAATGAATATAAGCTTGAAAAAGAATTTATTGATATTCAAAATAAATTAGCCTATATATATTCCCATAAAAATGAAAAAGAAACTGCTGAAAGAATAATAAAAGAATCTATTGAAGATTCAAAAAAAATCGGTTATATTGATGGAGAACTTGAAGGGGGACTGCTTAAGTGCAAATTATATGCTTCTACAAAAAATCACTCAAACCTTAAAGCTTTATTAAATAAATATATAAATATAAGCTTAAAGTATTTAAAGTACTATTATGCAGGTGAGTTTTTTAATGAAAAAGGAAAGATGTATTATGATCAAGGTGAAATGACAAAGTCGCAATATTGCTATAAACAAAGTATTTTTTTCTTTGAAAAATCTAACAATGACATAAAAACATCAAGACCACTAAATAATATTGGCATAATATATTTTGAAGCCTATAAGCAAATAGAAAGGGCAAGATTATATTATTATGAAGCACTGAGTTTAGTTGAAAAATACAATTATATAACAGGCAAGCAAATATATCTTATGAACATTGGTGAAACTTATCTATATGAAGATAGATATAATGAAGCCATTGACTATTTTAACAAAGCAGTGGATATAAGTATAGAAATAGGAGATAAGAATATTTTATTTTCATCATATATTCATTTATGTGATACATATCTAAGTTTATATCAATATGATAAAGCCCATTTCTATCTAAAAAAATCAGAATCAGAGTTCAATAATTATTGTGGATATGGTATTTATTATTATTACTATTATGTTATACATATATATTTTTATATTCAAATTTACAATTATTCTAAAGCTGAAAAATGGTATGAGAGTTTTATTAAAAATATGAATGGATTAAATGTTGATTTTGACTTAGAACAAAAAATTAAAGAATTAGAAATGTATAAAATACAATATGAATTTCAAAAAAATAAAACAATAAACGTAGATTATGTAAAGAAATTTCTACATGAAAATATTGATAAAATTCATTTAAGATTAATTAGGAATTTTTTGATGGATTTAATTTGTTTTTTAATGGACACACACGAAGTTGAATCTGCAAGGTATTTTATAGATTTAGATGCTGATTTGATGGATAGATTTAATACAGAAATATTTGATCTTAAAAGGGAATTTGTATTGGGATTGTTTAGTAATGATAAAATTAAATTCTATAAAAATTTATTAAACAAATTAGAAAATAATCGATTGTATGAGTACCAGTGGAGAATATTTAAAGCAATAGGTGACGAATTTCATAAAAAAAATGATCATTTTAATGCTTTAAACAATTATATATTAGCCTTAGATATTTTAAAAACCTTAGTTTATAAAATTCCTGAGGGATTGAGGCAAGATTATGTATTTAACTATAAGCTTAATTATATTCTTAAAGAAAAAATTGAAGATTTAAAAAGTATAATTCTTATTCAAAATAGCAATAAGGATTATAAAAAAATAGATAGGGAAAAGAAAAGAAATGTTGAAGAGATTTTTGATTTCTCTGATTTAAATGAATTTTTTAATAACAAAGAGTTTATGAAATCCATATATAAAGAATTTAGACAGGAAATTCCTTGTGGAATTACTGAGCTTAAAGATCTTATTCAAGAATTAAGAAAGGATGACTTTTACAATATTGAGTTGATACTGAGGTATTGTTCCTATATTTGTCTAGCTGAAAGGGGTTTTATTTTTCTTACTAATGATAACAATGAAATTAAAGAGATTATAAGTATAGCGAATCATGAAATAACTGAAGACATAAAAGAAATTGTAAAAATTGCTAGCCATAAAGAGCATGATATAATAGTTACTAATGAAAATCAATTTAGCAAGAACAGTTTTAAACATAATGAAATTAAATCCCTTATATGTATACCTATTAAGAATTCAGATAAAGTGAGTTATAATGATAATGCCCGATATAATCGAAGAAAGTATGTAGATAACATTGATAAAAAGGAAATTGTAGGTTATATTTATTTAGATACTAAACGTGTTTTTAATAATTTTACATTAGAAACCTATAAAAAATGTTGTCTACTGAAAACTTTATTATATATTATGATTGAGAATTATAACCTTAAGAAAATATCGAGTATTGATAAATTAACTAATTTATATCTAAGAAAACATGTAGAAGATTTATTTAGAAAGGAAATTTTATTAGCTAAAAAAAATCAATTATGTCTATCTGTTATAATGTGTGATATTGACAGGTTTAAGCAGGTTAATGATCTCTATGGACATAGAAAAGGAGATGAAGTATTAGCTAAGTTAGGTAAGATACTGAAAAACAATTTGAGAAAAAATGACTTGGTAGGAAGATATGGGGGAGAAGAGTTTATCATTATTTTACCTCGAACCAATTTGGAGGATGCCTTAGTAGTTTGTGAAAAGTTGAGAAAAATTATTGAAGATTCAAAACTAATGGGTACTAGAATGGACTTAACTTTGAGCTTCGGTATTTCTAGTTTCCCAGTCCACGGAACCAGTGAAGAAGAATTAATTGAGAAGGCGGATCAAGCTTTATATAAATCTAAAAAATCAGGTAGGAATAGAACTACAATATGGAATGAAAACATTGGTTATAATAAATATAGATACGATAAACTTGCTGGTATAATAACGGGAAACATCTCTACAGACCATAAAAATATTAATATTATTATGGATATGATTGAACTGTTAAAAAGCTCCCATAGTAAATCTGATAGATTATTTAAAGTTCTCGGGTATATTATAGAAATGTCTGAGGCTAGATATGGTGCTGTTTTTGATATTGATGAAGATAAAAAAATCAAAAGAATTTATGCAAGACAAAAAGGAAGTAATATATGGGTAAAGGATTTTAAATATAATAAAGAAATCATAAAAGAATTTATGGATAATAAACAAGGTGATTATTTTATTAATTGGAACGAAATTACAGAAATTGACAGCTTTACAGGGGTTCCAAGTTGGAATTCATATGTGGTTGTTCCTATAATAAAAGATGGCGTACAAAAAGGAATTATATTATTGTCAGTGCCTATTGATGAAAAAGAGTTCGATTTTAGTACGTTTAATTTAGTTAATTCATTAAGTGGTATCATTGCTTCAATGTTATAATATAATAAATGCTTCTGCATTTTTTCTTTAAAATTTATTAAATTTTGAAGTTGTCTATCTCTATTAAAAATTAAAGAATTTGATAAAGAGGTGATAAAATGGCTGTTACGATTAAAGATGTTGCCAAAAAAGCTAATGTATCTATATCTACTGTATCAAGGGTAATAAACGATTCAAAACCCGTTAGTGACGAGATCAAACATAGAGTTTTAAAGGTTATAGAAGAGACTGGTTATATTCCAAATCCTGTTGCAAGGAGTCTTGTAATGAAAAAAAGCCAACTCATTGGTGTTATTGTACCTAATATTTCTAATATTTTTATTGGAGAAGTTTTAAATGGGATTGAGGAAATAGGTAAAATGTATAATTATGATATACTCCTTTGTAATACCTATGGAGAATTAAACCAAGAGCTTAGATATCTTAATCTATTAAAATCGAAACAGGTTGAAGGTATAATTTTTATGACATGGGAGCTTCAAAATGAACATAAGGAATTTTTTGCAAAAGAAGACATACCTATTGTTATGATTAATAGAAATGCTTCAGATGCTAATATAACATCAGTTTCCATTGACCATCGTAAGGCGGCTTATGAAATGACTAAATATCTTATTAAAAATGGACATAGAAGAATAGCTTTAATTAGGGGGAATATGCAGAACTATATTTTTGGTATTGATCAATATGAAGGCTATTCAAAAGCTATGAAGGAAAGCAATTTAGAAATAGATAAAAGATTAATTAAAAATTGTGAGTTCAAATTAGATTTGGCATATAATGCTGTACAAGAGATGATTAATGATGAAACATTGTCAACAGCAATATTTGCAACAACAGATTATATGGCTTTTGGAGCTATTAATGCCTTGATTGATAATGGTTATAAGGTTCCTGAAGATGTATCGGTGGCAGGATTTAATGATATTAAGCTTGCTTCTATTTATAGGCCTAAGTTAACTACCATAAGGCAACCTATTTATGATATAGGTGCGGTAGCTATAAGAGTTATAATTAAGAAAATAAAGGGAGAAGAAATTAAGGATAATGTTTTTGTATTACCCCATGAATTAGTTGAAAGAGATAGTTGCAAGAAAATAAAATAAAACAACATAGATGATAGATATTTGAATTTATAGATTGTTATGCAGAGAATATTTTTCCTCCTAATGACGAATAATAAGCATAGTATGGGAGGTGAAATATTGAAAAGAGTAGCTGTAGAAAAATCTCTAAGTAATATTAAGTCCTATTTAAAAGAACAAGGATTTACTGTTGAAAATTTAGAAAAAAATAAAGATAATCTCAAATCCTTTGATGCTGTTGTAGTATCTGGACAGAATAGTAACTTTTTAGGTATGCACGATACTTCTACAAAAGGAACTGTCATATATGCTAGAGGCTTAACGCCTGAGGATGTACATAGACAACTTGAGAATACATTGAAGTAATAAAGCTTTAGACCTCCGAACATGGAGGTTTATATTTTTTAAGATAAAGTAGTATTTAATGTTATTATTCTTGTATATGTAAATAAACTTTGATACTATATTAATTATGCAAATATTTTTTATATTAACCTCAAGCTAGTTTTTATTGCGGGGATTTTAATAAAAAACTTAGAACTTTATAATAGCCAGGTGATGAAATGATTATAAACGATTTTTTACCTATAAGTAAAGATGATATGCAAAAAAGAGGATGGGATGAATTAGATTTTGTATTGGTTATGGGGGATGCCTATGTAGATCATCCAAGCTTCGGAGGTGCGATAATATCAAGAACCCTAGAAAGTCTAGGATTTAAGGTTGGTATCATAGCACAACCTAATTGGAAAGATGTCAAGGATATAAAAAGTTTAGGAAAGCCTAGGCTTGCCTTTTTAGTTACTGCTGGGAATTTAGACTCCATGGTGAATCATTATACTGTAAGCAAAAGAGTTAGAGATAAGGATTCCTTTTCACCAGGGGGGAAAACTGGTTTAAGACCCGATAGAGCCACAATAGTATATTGTAATTTAATTAGACAGGCATACAAAAAGGTTCCAATTATTATTGGAGGAGTTGAAGCCAGTCTTAGAAGATTTGCCCATTATGATTACTGGAGTGATAGAGTTAGAAGATCTATTCTCATTGATAGCAATGCTGATCTTTTAGTTTATGGTATGGGAGAGAATCAGATAACTGAAATAGCAAATAATCTAAAGGATGGTTTGGATATCCAATATATTAGACATATACCAGGAACATGTTTTGTAGCTGAGGAATTAGAGTACTTATATGATTATAGAGTAGTACCATCATTTGAAGAAATACAGAATGATAGAAAAAATTTTGCTAAAGCTTTTAGAATTCAGTATGAAGAACAAGACCCTATTACAGGTAAATTGTTAATACAAAAGCATAAAAATAGATTTTTAGTACAAAATCCACCAGCTATGCCTTTATCTAGAGCAGAATTAGATAGAATTTATTCCTTGCCTTACCAAAGGAATTATCATCCAAGCTATAAAAAGCTTGGAGGAGTCCCTGCTATTAAAGAAGTAAAACATAGTATAATCAGTGAACGAGGCTGCTTTGGTAATTGTTCCTTTTGTTCGTTAGCATTTCATCAAGGAAGAATTGTAAGGAGCAGGAGTCATGAATCTATAATTGAAGAAGCAAAAAAAATAACTCAAGATGAGGATTTTAAAGGTTATATTCATGACGTTGGAGGTCCAACTGCTAATTTCAGACATGCAGCATGTGAAAAACAGTATAAAAAGGGATTATGTAGAAATAAGCAGTGTTTATTTCCAAATCCATGTCAAAACCTTAAGGTTGATCATAAAGATTATTTAGAGCTTTTAAGAAAACTTAGGAAGCTTCCTGGGGTAAAGAAGGTTTTCATAAGGTCTGGACTTAGATATGATTATATAATGGCAGATAAAAATGAAGATTTTTTTAGAGAACTTTGCAAGCATCATATTAGTGGACAGTTAAAGGTGGCTCCAGAGCATGTTTCAGATGAAGTTTTAGAATTGATGGGAAAACCTAGGAGACAGGTATATGAAAAATTCGTGGACAAATTTAAAAAGATTAACAAGGAATTGCATAAAGAGCAATACATTATCCCTTACCTAATGTCCAGTCATCCTGGAAGCACATTGAAGTCTGCTATAGAGCTTGCCGAGTATTTAAGAGATTTTGGATATTATCCTGAACAAGTACAGGATTTTTATCCTACACCAGGAACTTTATCAACATGCATGTATTATACTGGATTAGATCCGAGGACTATGAAATCAGTATATGTACCTAAAAGTAAGTTAGAAAAAGCAATGCAAAGAGCATTACTTCAATACAAAAATCCAAAAAACTACGATTTAGTAAAGCAAGCCTTAATACTTGCTAAAAGAGAGGATCTAATAGGTTTTGGGCCTGAATGCTTAATAAGACCTAAAAGTAAAGAGAATAAAAAAAATAGACAACATAAATATAATCAAAATAAAGCAAAAAGAAAAAAATCAAGGAAAGGATAGAAGATAAAGGCACATACGGTAATGGTAATGTGCCTGATTTTGGTTTCTACAAAAAAACATTGTATCAATAAATGAATTGTGCTATAATAATGCCTAAGTTCATGAATGAAACACAAATGTATTTATGCTGAGGACATAGGAGCTTGATAGGAGGTATTTATGAAAAGCAAATATATAGTAATAGATAAAGAAATATTACCTGATGTGTTTGAAAAGGTCCTAAAGGCGAAGGAACAGATAAGAAGGGGGAAAGTTAAGGGAATAACAGAAGCAGTTAAAAACGTGGGGATTAGTAGAAGTACCTTTTATAAATATAAGGACTATGTTTTTGCATTGTCCGAAGGTAATTTAGGAAAGAAGGTTACTATTTCACTTCTTTTAGATCATGAGACTGGTGTTTTATCTGATATTTTAAATCAAATTGCAGCTAAGAAAGGCAATGTATTGACAATAAATCAAAATATACCAATCAATAAAATAGCCAACGTAAGTATTACCTTTGATATTACAGATTTATGTGTTGATTTGGATACATTGATAGAGGAATTAAAATCATCAAAGGGAGTAAATATGATAAGCATAATAGCAATGGGGTAGATAGGAGGAAAATATGTCAAATATAAAGATAGCAATTTTAGGCATGGGAAATGTAGGGACAGGTGTATATCAAATATTACAAGAAAATAATGAAGAAATATATAAATATTTAAATGGTGACATAGAGGTTGAAAAGATATTAGTTAGAACAATTGACAAAAAAAGGAAAATATCAATTCCAAATGAGTTATTGACCAATAATTATGATGATATATTAAGTGACGAAAGTATAAAAATTGTAGTTGAATTAATGGGAGGAATACACCCTGCTTTAGATTATATTAAAAGAGCTATTAAAAGTGGTAAACATGTTGTAACTGCTAATAAGGCTGTTATGGCAACATATGGAAAAGAGCTTAAAGGGTTAGCAAAAGAAAATGGAGTATTTATTAATTATGAAGCTAGCGTTGGAGGCGGTATTCCTATAATAAATACCCTTATGGAAAGCTTAGCTGCCAACAAAATTGAAGAAATTATTGGAATTATAAATGGTACTACCAATTACATATTGACCCAAATGACAAATTATAATATGAGCTTTGAGGAAGCGCTTAAATTAGCTCAGACCAATGGGTATGCAGAGGCAGATCCTACATCGGATATCGAGGGGGAAGATGCAGCCTTTAAAATATCTATTTTAACATCTATTGCATATGGAATAAATATTCCTTCAAAGGCTATTGAAAGAGAAGGAATCACAAAGATTCATAAAAGTGATATAGATTATGCTTCAGAGTTAGGTTATAAGATTAAGCTATTGGCAGTCTCAAAAAGGTGCAAGGATAATATAGAAATTTATGTATACCCTTCATTAGTTCCAAATGAGCATCCTTTAGCATCAATAAGTAATGAGTTTAATGCTCTATTTGTTAGAGGTAATGCAGTTGGAGAACTTTTATTATATGGAAAGGGGGCAGGTTCTCTTCCAACTGGAAGTGCTGTTTTAGCTGATATTTTGTCAGTAGCTAGGCTTATCAAGAATAATATTGGTAATGATAAAAACAAAAATGATAAATTTAATGATATTCAAATTAAAGGTATTGGTGAAAGCCAATACTATATTCGACTACAAGTTGTAGATAAACCAGGAGTATTAGGTAAGATAGCCATGACCTTTGGAGAATACGATATAAGTTTAGAATCTGTGATGCAAAAGGGTAGGGGAGAAGAAACAGTACCTTTGGTATTTATTACTCATGATATTGAGAAAAATATATTAGATAAAGCACTTGACGAAATCAATGCCTATGACTTTGTAGAAAAGATTGCAACTATTTTAAAGGTAGAAAATATATAAACAAAGGATTTATGAATATATAAACAAATTTATATATAAAAATTAACATTATATGTTGACTTTAGTGCTTTATACCGTTAAAATTATATAAAATATTATATAGAAAATAGCTATGAAGGATAGTAGTAAATAATATCTTGTTTAAGGATATTTAAAACGAAGGGTTGTAGCTGTAATTTGTTTTTGATATCCGTTACAGAGAGTCGGTGGATGGTGGGAACCGATAGCAAGAGTTATTGAATCCGATCCCAAGCTGTATAGGGGTAAAAACCTATACCGGTAATTATCGTTACATTGCTTAAAGGCTGTATTTATATGCAGTAAAACAAGGTGGTACCACGTGGATATATTTCCCCGTCCTTGACCTATAGTCAAGGAACGGGGTTTTTTAGTACAAAAAAAGCGCCTAGATATTTTGAATATCCTCTAACTATGAAATTGTTCAATTGAGAATCTTAACTTAAATAAATATGGAAGAATAGGAGAGTGACAACATGGAAAGAAAAAAGGTATTGATTGCTGAGAAGGTAAACATAGAATGTATAAAAGGTGTTTTGGAACCCCATGTACAAGTGGATGTTAAATTAGACTTATCTAGAGAAGAGTTACTAAGAGAAATTAAAGAATACGATGGACTTATAGTTAGAAGTAGTACTAAAGTAAATAAGGAATTATTTTCTAAAGCCGAAAAGCTTAAGGTTGTAGGTAGGGCTGGAAATGGTATAGACAATATAGATATTGATGAAGCAACTAAAAAAGGAATAGTAGTAGCCAACACTCCTGACAGTAATAGTATCTCAGCATGTGAATTAACCATTGGTCTTTTATTGGCTTCCGCAAGAAATATATACCAAGCAAGCAGCTATTTAAAAGCTGGTAAATGGGATAGAAAACGATTTATAGGATCAGAGCTATATAATAAGACATTAGGAATTATAGGATTAGGAAGAATAGGTGGATTGGTTGCAGCTAGAATGGCTGCCTTCGATATGAATATTATTGCTTATGATCCATATATACCTGATGAGAGATTTGAAAGATTTAAAGCAACAAAAAAAGAAACATTGGAAGAATTGTTGGCAGAATCAGATTTTATAACTATTCATACTCCTAAGACTTCTGAAACAATTGGAATGATTGGAGAAGATCAAATAAAGAAAATGAAGGATGGTGTAAGAATAGTTAATGTTGCAAGGGGTGGAATCATAGATGAGAAAGCTCTATTGCAGGGATTAAAGAGTCAAAAAGTAGTAGGGGCAGGATTAGATGTACATGAAAATGAGCCGTCATATGACAATCCTTTATTTGAATTGTATAATACTGTTGTTACTCCACATATTGGAGCAAGTACCCTTGAAGCTCAACAGAATGTAGGTGAAACAATAGCTAAGCAGGTTTTATGTGCTTTAGAGGGTGAAGTTATTCCAAATGCAATAAATTTACCCACTCTAAATAGACATGAATTGAAGGTAATAAAACCATATCTAGATTTAATGGAAAAACTAGGGAAAATATATTATCAACTTTATACAACACCAATCGATATGGTAGATATAAATTACTATGGTAGTATTGCTAATCAAGATGTAGAAATGATTACAGTAGCCTTTTTAAAGGGGCTATTAGAACCAGTTATAAGAGAAAGAGTTAATTATGTAAATGCAAAATTAATAGCAAAGCAGCGAGGGATAGTTATAAATGAAAGAAAAATAAATGAAAATTATAAAGGCTATACAGATTTAATAAAAGTAAAGATAAAGAGTAAGGATATACTATTTACGTTATCTGGTAATTTATCAACAAAAAATGAAGGTAGACTCATTGAAATACTTGGTTATGAAGTAGATGTGACCCCTAGCAAGCATATGCTATTTATACAAAATAGAGATATTCCAGGAATGGTAGGAAAAATTGGGACTGTTTTAGGACGTGAAAATATAAATATTGCTTCAATGCAGGTAGGAAGATTAGAAATAGGGGAAAAAGCTTTAATGGTTTTAAATGTAGATAACGAAGTATCTATGGAGAATATTGATAAAGTTAAAAAAATTGATAACATTATATCGGCAAAAAAAGTTAAGTTATAATAGACAGAAAAGAATATTGGTAAACCTGAATTATTCATAACTCAATGAATTATGATGAAAATTAATGTTAAAAGGTAAAATCTTATATCTGAAGTTCTG
>NZ_FRAG01000132.1 GCF_900142245.1 Paramaledivibacter caminithermalis DSM 15212
GCTGAAAATGCTACAAAGCTATTAGAAGATAATCAAGTAATAACTGTCGATGCAATAAGAGGTTTAGTGTATAGTGGAAAGGCAAGGGTGCTTTAGTGGATATTCGAAGGGAGAGTTATTTATAATACAAAAGAAGGGGTCACAAAAGTACCCCTTTATTTTTATTGTCTAGGAACTCAAACATTTTTTGCAAAAAAATGCATGTGTTAAATGTAGTGAATTCAAGCTGCATAAAGAATCACAAACTATTACCAGTAAAATATTTGGAAAAAGTTGTTTTTCTTTAAAACTCACTAGAAAGACCCTAATACTTGTTACTTGGAGCTTGCAACTAAAAATGCATCGCCAGTCGTCTTTGTTCTTTCTATCAAGTAATTTTTAAGAAGGAATTTTCCTTACGACGGTTGTTATCGCAGTCCAAAGTATTTATATTTACAAAATAGGAATTTAGTACCAATTTTGATAATGTTACATATTTCTACAAATCATTAACTTTTCCCATGTTATATTTAAAATTATGCAATATATTAAATTAAAAACGGGAAGAAAATTATTAAAACTCATGAACTGCAAAAGACCATAAACTATGAAGGTTGCTAAATTAAAAGGGCTTAGCAAATAGACTATAATTCAAACTTTTGAAGTAGAGCAAAGAAAAAGAAAGAGCACCATCATATACATCCCCTTACAAATCATATTCTTACCGAGATAAGTAAAAAAGCTTAAATAGATATCGGGTAAGGTATTTTAAAATAAGTGTTCACATTGTCGATAATATATGGTATTTTATCATTAATATGGATAAATTGGTAAAAATAAATATAAAACATGGGGATAAACTTATGATGAAAAAATTAGGATTATTGTTTTTAACTTTTCTATTAGTTTTTAGTTTGAGTGCAACGGCTTTTGCAGCAGATACTCCAGTAAATAATGAAGTTCCTGAAGATGAAATTGTATTTACAAAAGTAGCAGATGGTGAATATCGTGCAACAGTAAAGGTAGAAAGTCAAGTATCAGCTACGGCTATAAACGCAGCTGAAATAGACTTTGTTCTCAGTAGGGATGCTTCATTTGATAACGTATACAATATATATTATAATATTACTGCTAATAATTATGTAAATGGTATATATGCCTCTCCAGTTAAAATAACAAATACAAGTTGGTTAAATAAAAAAACATATTATAGCGAAACATTAAGTAAAAGTTTCACTGCAACAAAGACATATCATGGTGAGATGAGTAAAAGACTTATAGTTGATCCAGGAGAAGATAAAGTAAGATTAACAGCAACTGGATTAAAAATATATTTCTTGAATGATGGATGGACATCTGCAATTAATCAAAGCACAGTTATAGTATTAGAATAAACTTTATTTAAAAATTATAGATTGTAATATTTATCAATTTTTCCATATTGCTTTTATTCTAATAAAAAAATAGTTTAATTAATGTTCTTATAGTTTTGTGAAAATATTATTTGTAATGTATTCATATAATAGAATGCAAGTTCTTTAAATGAGGGAGTGTGTTTTTGATAATGAATAACTATGAAGCTTATTTAAAAGAAACATATAAAGATCGAATTAATCCATGTAAAAAAGATATAAATGATATAATATCGTATCTTAATAAAACTTTTAAGTTAAAGGAAATTAAAGAATATTCGTCTAGATATACAAGGACTCTTAATAGGTTTAAAACTAATTGTATACATTCCATAAAAAATGAAACAAATCAATATACTATCGAAGAACTCGATATTTTAGTTTATGAAATTGAAAGTGATGAAAGTAGTAAGATTTATTATAGAGACAGTGATTATACAAAAGAAAACCCCATATATGTCATGTTAGAAACAAAAACTGGATATATAGATTCTAATAGCAGTTTATTACTAAAAAAATTATTTATATATGAGGGGATTAGTAAATTTGATATTGAAAACAACACTCATAATCTTTTCTTTTTCTTACGAATGATTGATGAGTTTGAATGTGAAATAAAAGGGGTAGTACCAATCTGTCACCAAGATCAAAGTAGATTTTAATACATTAAAATCTACTTTATTGTATATCGAGTAGCTAGAAAACAGGATAATTAGT
>NZ_FRAG01000050.1 GCF_900142245.1 Paramaledivibacter caminithermalis DSM 15212
TCCCTAGAAAATCTCTTTGTCACACCTTCAAAATCTTCTAGAGGTCGGCGGAGAATAAACCATATTCGAATATTTAATGCAACATTAGAGCAATTTGAAAATGCAGAAATAGAGCATTTGAATACAGTGGGAATCAATCCAGTAATATAAATAACATATATCTATTGTAAAAATATGGATAAGGACTATCTTCTGATTGGAGTTGTCTTTTTGAAAATATTTATCAGTATTGTTATGTAAATATTTTGCATTTATACAAATTTGTTACATCAATAATTCTTAGAGATTTATTCTTGACTTTTCGTAATTAATTTTATGCAACACTAGTGAAGGAAACTATGAATTGTTCCTATAAATATATTGAGGGTAAAAAGCATAAAACCTATATAGTAGCCATATTAGATGATGCCAGTAGATTAGTAGTTCATGCTGAGGCTTTTTACCATGAAAAACTTACAGCTCTACACTCTGTATTAAAAAAAGCAGTAGCTAAAAGGGGTGTACCCAAGAAGCTATTTTCACTTATCACAAAAGCAAAAATATCACGCCAGTTATCATAATAGATGAGGCACAATTTCTAAAGAATTCAGTTCTCGATGATCTTAGACTAATATTCAATTTTGAAGTGGATTCTAGGGACTATGCTATTCTCATCTTAACAGCTCAAATCCCCTTTATAACTCAAATAAGTAGACAACCCCATGAAGCTTTAAGACAGCGTATTGTGATAAATTACAGTATGAAGGGTCTTACAAAGGATGAAGTCAAAGAATACATCATCTGTAGTCTAAAGAATTCAGGGTGCAGTGAACCTTTATTTACTGATAGTGCATATGAGTTAATATTTTCAAGCACTAACGGTTTTCTAAGGCCTATTAACAAACTTGCTAGAATGTGCCTTATTTCTGGTGCTAATCAAAAACTAAGATCTATTGACAGTGAAATAGTTTATCAAGCTCAAACTGAGATAAATATTACTGCTTAAAAACAACTTTTGAGGTGAATACATGTCAAAGGGAATTCTTGCTTACTACCCATTTACAGATATTTGGGTACTTTATAGTCAAAACGATACATCCTATGAAATGTGCTATGGATATCAATTATACATAAATCTTCTAGACAATTATCAATCTTGTAAAATACAAAATCCTATGACTGATTCATTCAGTTAGACAAATCTAGATTTATACTTGATAGAGATTATATTTACGATGCTAAATTCTAAATTAAACTACTTAGCATCGTTTTTTTAGGATACAACAATTCGCATTTTTGATTATTTCCTTAGCGGCAGATTATTTAATCTGACTTGCTTTTATCAATTTATATGAAAATCAGGCTAAAATAATTTGACTTTTTTGGGGTGGAATAATTTGCTGTGTAACAAATTATACTATTTCATTTGCAATTCTGTTAAGTTTTATATTTGCAATCCTGTTAATTTTTATTTTAGCCTTAATATTAATCAAAATTTCACAACAATGCTGCAATTCTTCTTTTGTAAGTCCTCTTTCTTCATATGTATCTAAACTCTGATGTATCCATTCTATATTTTTAACCATTGCAGTAGGTATTTCTTTTTGCATAATAATTCTCCAATCAACTCTTTTTGCCTACCAATATCTTTTTTCAATTTCAAGTCGCTCTAATACCGATTTTTTCTCCAAATTTGTTGATAATTTAACCGTTCTTGCAATATGTTGTTTGTTCTTTAAAGTTAGTAAAAATGTTGTGGTTAGGATATGTGAAGGGTCTTGTTTATTAAAAAAATCCTGCTTTAAATCTTTGCTATCTTTTACGACTTCGGTTACATCTAAAAGAGGATAGTTTTCTCTGATATCTATTATCTCGTCATTCCATTCAAATAGATAGAAGCACCGTGTTTGTATATCAGAGAAAAAATGATGTATGCGATTTGTTTTCCACCCCTTTATGCGAGATACCCTGCCTTTAGATGGGAAGTCTTGTATGCATAGCCATGGCTTATAACTCACCAATTCACCCATACCACGATTCTCATTTAAAAATCTTCGATATTTTGCCGTAGTCCAATTATTATTCCTTTTAGCCATATAAATCTTCCCTTCTTTAATGCTTCATTGATGACATGTTAATACGCTAAAGAAGATTTTTCAATTCCGAGATGTATTTTTTTGAAAATCACTCTTTTTTTGATATATTTTATTTTTTCTACTTTATCGAGTGATAAACAAGTTTGCTCGTGAAAAATCAGGAAAATTTTATGCATAATATACATTATTTATACGCAGGTGTGACCCCTTCATAGGTGTAATCAGACCAGGGATGGAAATTTTTTATATATCTCTTTATATACTTATTTTAAGCTGTTTTGGTGATAGAAAACCCTATCAGGGTAACAAAATTTCTCCTGATTACACCAACGGGATTTCGCATATGTATCCGTATTTAATTGCATAAAATAAACCGCCAAGGGTGGTATTCCCCCGACGGTTTGATAATCTGATAAGCAAACTTGTTTGGTAATTGATAAAATATTATCTTTTTGAGAACTGAGGAGCTCTTCTTGCAGCCTTTAAGCCGTATTTCTTTCTTTCCTTCATTCTTGGGTCTCTTGTTAAGAATCCTGCTTTTTTAAGAATAGGTCTAAGCTCTGCATCAGCTTTAAGTAACGCTCTAGATAAACCGTGTCTTAATGCTCCTGCCTGTCCAGTAAATCCGCCACCGTGAACTTTTGCAATCACATCAAACTTACCTTCTGTTTCTGTAATAATTAAAGGTCTTTTTACTTCTCTCTTTAAAGTTTCATAATTAAAGTAATTATCTAATTCTCTTCCGTTTATAGTTATTTTTCCATTACCAGGTACCAATCTTACTCTAGCTATAGATTTTTTTCTTCTACCTGTACCATAATATTGCAATTTAGCCATAAATCTTCCCTCCTCTTGCAATCACTATATATCAAGAACTTCTGGCTGTTGAGCTTGATGCTTATGTTCTGATCCTCTATATACTCTTAGCTTTTTAATCATTTGTCTTCCTAATCTGTTCTTTGGAAGCATTCCCTTTACCGCACTGAAAATAACTTTTTCAGGTTTGTTATTAATCATATCTCTATATGATCTTTCTTTAAGTCCACCAGGATATCCAGTATGCCATCTATACATCTTTTGATCTAATTTTTTACCAGTTAATTTAACCTTTTCTGCATTTAAAATTATTACAAAATCACCTGTATCAACATGTGGTGTGAAGGTTGGCTTATGCTTCCCTCTTAATATAGTAGCAACCTGTGTAGCAAGTCTACCTAAAGTTTTACCTTCAGCATCAACTAAATACCATTTTCTTTCTACTTCATTTGGCTTAGCTACGTATGATTTCATCTATTTCCCTCCTAACTTACAAATCCAAATACTAAATATCTACAATTTATCTTAAAAATCCGGGGCTAGTGGATTTTCTAAACAAATATTTAAACCAACTTATATTTTAATACATGGACCCGTGTGTGTCAAGGAATATTTTTAGGTGAATATGTCAAATGTTTTAATGTTGAATGTTTTAATGTTGAATGTTTTAATGTTATTAGGGTCATTCTCTTAAGTATTTTTCACCTTTAATTTCTACCCTAACAACATTTGAACATCCTAACATATCACATTAAACAGTTTTATTAATAATAAACCTCAGCCAAATATAATCCTTGTGCAGGTGCCGTGGGTCCAGCTTTGCTTCTGTCTTTGGATTTTATGATATCCTCTAAATCTTTTATACTTATTTTATTAAAATTAATGTCTATAAGTGTGGCTGTAATTATTCTAACCATTTTATATAAAAATCCGTTTCCTTCGTACTCTATAATTATAAATTTGTCTTTTCTATATATATTTATACTATAAATTGTTCTTATTGTATCTTTTATATTACTACCTGCTGCCATGAATGATTTAAAATCATGCTGACCAATAAAATATTTACTTGCTTCAATTATTTTTTTTAAATTTATATCTTCATTAATAAACCATGAATAATTTCTATATATAGGGTTTCTTATGCTATCATTATATATTTTATATATATATTTTTTTCCCTTTGCACAATATCTTGCATGAAAATCCATATCCATCTCTTCTGCACTATTTATAACAATATCTTTAGGCAGTACATTATTGATTACAACGGGTATTTTATGGGTAGGTAAAGTAAAATCCTCTATAAAGCTGGCAGCTTGACCTAAAGCATGTACCCCTGCATCAGTCCTCCCTGAGCCATGAATAGCTATGTCTTTTTTTAGTATTTTTTTTAGTGCTTTTTCTATTTCGTATTGTATGGTCCTAGCATTATTTTGTCTTTGCCATCCACTATAATTGGTTCCGTCATAAGCAATAGTTAGTTTAACATTCTTCATTAATATTCATCCTTATATAAATATTATAATTATGTTGATATCTATAAAATCTATTTCATTGTGATTAAAGTATATATCGCATAACAACTATAGATATAACAAAAAATATGGTTATTATCGTTGCAATGTAATCTCTAGCTTCAAATTTTAATTGTTTCATTCTGGTTCTATTTTCTCCGCCTCTATAGCATCTGGCTTCCATTGCCATAGCTAGATCATCAGCTCTTCTAAAGGCTCCTATAAATAGAGGCACTAGTAATGGAATCAAACTCTTGGCCCTTTTTACTATATTTCCACTTTCAAAATCTGCTCCCCTTGCCATTTGTGCCTTCATTATTTTATCGGTCTCCTCTAATAATGTAGGTATAAACCTTAAGGCTATTGTCATCATCATGGCCAATTCATGGGCTGGTACCCCAATTTTTTTAAATGGACTTAATACTCTTTCTATACCATCAGTTAGTTCAATTGGAGAAGTAGTAAGGGTAAGAAGGGATGTCCCAATAATTAGAAATATAAGCCTCAACCCCATAAGTACTGCCATTTCAATACCTTCTCTAGTAATTTTCACTGGTCCTATTCTGTATAAAACTTCTCCTGGAGTCATAAAAATATTGACTGCTAGGGTAAGAATTATAATAAGAAATATAGGTTTTAAGCCCCTGAGAATATATTTTAAAGGAACCTTTGAAAGATAAATTGTTAAGCCTAAAAATCCTATAACTATAAAATATGCTTGAATATTTTTTACTATGAATAAAGCAATTATATATGCAAAGGAGCTTAATATTTTAAACCTTGGATCTAAATTATGGATAATTGAATTTATTGGATAATATTGTCCTAATGTAATGTCTCTAAGCATTTTTCTTTTCCCTCACTAGGTCTAATATTTCTTTTTTTGCCTCTTCAACAGTTAAGATATCTTCTCTAATATTAATACCTTTATCTCTTAGTTTCCTAACTAATTGAGTTATTTGAGGAATACCTAATCCTATTTGTTCAAGAATTTCTACCTGACTAAATATTTCTCTAGGTGTTCCTATTAAAGCTATTTTGCCCTTATCCATAACTATTATTTTATCTACTAACTTTGCTATGTCTTCCATGCTATGGGATACTAATATTACGGTTAATTTATATTTGGAATGTAAAGCTTTTATTTGATTAAGTATCTCATCTCGTCCTCTTGGATCCAATCCTGCTGTGGGTTCATCCAGTATAAGGACTTCTGGTTTCATAGCTATTACTCCTGCTATAGCTATTCTTCTTCTTTGTCCTCCACTTAATTCAAAGGGAGATCTGTCTTTTATATCCCCAAACTTTAATCCAACTAAATTTAAAGCTTCTTTTACTCTGTTATTGATTTCCCAATCGGATAAGCCTAAATTAGTTGGTCCAAAGGCAACTTCTTTATATACTGTTTCTTCAAATAGTTGATATTCTGGATATTGAAAAACTAATCCTACCTTTTTCCTTATCTCCGTAAGCTTAAGATTTTTATCGTTTATATTAAAATCATTTACATAAATCTTACCTGTGGTTGGCTTTAATAATCCATTCAAATGTTGTATTAGGGTTGATTTGCCTGAACCAGTATGTCCAATTAACCCTACAAATTCACCAGTTTCAATAGTAAAGTTTATATCTGAAAGTGCAACTGTTTCAAATGGGCTTTTAGCATTATAAACATGTGTAAGATTTTCTACAATAATTGACATAATCTACTCACCATCTCATCTACAGTTAGTATATCCTCTGGTATTTCTATTCCTTCATTGATTAATTCATGAGCTAATAATGTAACTTGTGGTACATCTAATCCTAGTTCCTTTAGCTTATTAACTCTAGAAAATACCTCTTTGGGGTTACCTTCAAGTGCTATCTTACCATCATCCATCACTATTACTCTATCAGCATTAACTGCTTCTTCCATAAAGTGAGTAATATGAATAATGGTTATACCTTCTTTATTTAGTTTTTTTATTGTATCCATCACTTCTTTTCTGCCTGATGGATCAAGCATAGCTGTAGGCTCGTCAAATATGATACATTGTGGTCTCATAGCCAACACTCCAGCTATTGCTACTCTTTGTTTTTGTCCTCCTGATAAAAGGTGGGGAGGTTTTCTTCTGAGTTCATATATTCCTACAGATTTTAGTGCTTCATCTACTCTTTTTCGAATCTTAGCTGGATCAATACCTAGATTTTCAGGTCCAAAAGCAACATCTTCTTCTACTATTGTCGCCACAATTTGATTATCGGGATTTTGAAACACCATCCCAGCCTTTTGCCTAATATTCCAAATCATTTCTTCATTTGACGTATCCATATTATTCACATATACTTTCCCACCACTAGGTAAAAGTATTGCATTAATAAGCTTAGCCAAAGTAGATTTACCAGAACCATTATGTCCAAGAACAACTAAAAATTCTCCTTCTTTTACTGTAAGAGAAAGATTTTTGACAGCAACAACATTCTCCTCCTCATTACCCTTATATTCAAATATCAATTCCTTAGTCTCAATCATATTTGACATGTTTTTACCTCGCTAATAATATCTTAATAATATTTACACTCTACTATTATATATTTAAAAAAACTACAATTCAATGGTTTTAATTAACTGAGAAACTTGTATAATTAACACTAATAATTTTGAAATACAATATGCAGATAACTTTCTCGACGCTCTCTACTACATTTTGTATTCTAAAATTCTTTAAATGTATTATGCAATTTCCTCAACTGTTTATGAATGATGGCTGACAGGTTACAAGACTTCCCCTTTCATCTGTTATTCTAAACCTGTAACCCTTTTTTCTAATAAAAAAGGGACTAAGCTTAACTTAATCCCATACTAATACCTTGCTATATTAACTCTAGTATAACCATTGGAGCAGCGTCACCTCTGCGAGGTCCTAGTTTAAGAATTCTTGTATATCCACCATTTCTTTCATTATACTTTGGCGCTATTTCGTCAAACAAATTCTTAACAACAGTCTCATCTAACATGTAAGCAAGAACTTGGCGTCTTGCATGAAGGTCGCCTCTTTTAGCAAGTGTTATCATTTTTTCTGCAATTTTACGTGTTTCTTTAGCTCTTGTTTCTGTAGTCTTTATACGTCCATTTTTTAATAGACTTGTAACAAGGTTTCTAAGCATCAAATTCCTATGATCTGTAGGACGTCCTAATTTACGATATGAAGCCATAACTCTCCCTCCTTTTCACTAGTCTATTCGTCACTTGGTTTCAAGCTAAGTGATAAGTCCGCCAGCTTATTCTTAACTTCCTCTAGTGATTTTTTGCCTAGGTTTCGAACCTTCATCATATCTTCTTCAGTTCTTTGCGTTAATTCCTCTACTGTATTGATACCCGCACGTTTTAAACAATTGTATGAACGAACAGAAAGGTCTAATTCTTCTATTGTCATCTCTAAAACTTTTTCTTTTTTATCTTCTTCCTTTTCAACCATTATCTCTACATCATCAATATGGTCAGTTAAGGTTATGAATAAATTTAAATGTTCATTCATAATCTTCGCACCTAATGAAGCTGCTTCATCGGGCTTAATACTTCCATCTGTCCAAATTTCTAAAGTTAACCTATCATAATCAGTTACCTGTCCAACCCTTGTGTTTTCAACCTTATAATTTACTTTTTTAACGGGAGTATATATTGAATCAACCGGTATAACTCCTATAGGCATTCCATCCTCTTTATTGTTATCCGCTGATACATAACCTCTGCCCTTAGATAATGCTAATTCCATATTTAAATCAGCACCTTCTTCAAGGGTTGCTATATGAAGGTCTGGATTTAATATCTCGACGTCAGCATCAGCCTTAATGTCTCCTGCAGTGATTCTACCTGGTCCCTGAGCATTGATTCTAACCACCTTTACATCTTCATCAGAATGTATTTTAGCAGCTAGACTTTTCAGATTTAATATAATCTCTATAACATCTTCTTTAACTCCAGATATTGTAGAAAATTCATGTAGTACACTGTCTATTTTAATCCATTTTACTGCTGTACCTGGAAGCGAAGATAAAAGAATTCTTCTTAGACTGTTACCTAATGTTGTTCCATAGCCTCTCTCTAAGGGCTCTACCACAAATTTCCCATAAGTGAAATCATCATTTGAATCTACACATTCTATTTTTGGCTTTTCTATCTCAATCACGATTTTCACCCCTCTTAATTTATTATTATTATGAGGGTAACTGATTCTAATATATTAATTATATCTTCTCTATCTAGAATACAACTCAACAATTAGATGTTCTTCAATAGGTAAATCTATATCTTCTCTTACTGGCATAGCTACAACTTTACCTTCTAATTTCTCTACATCAGCTTCTAGCCACTTAGGTACAGTTACTGATTTTTCTTTTAACTCTTTAAACTTAGATGATTTGCTACTTTTTTCTTTTAAAGCTATAATATCTCCAACCTTTAAAAGCATTGAAGGAATATTTGCTTTATGCCCATTTACTGTAAAATGTCCATGTCTTACCAATTGTCTAGCTTCTTTTCTTGAAGCAGCAAATCCAAGTCTGTAAACAACATTATCTAATCTTGTTTCTAAAATTCTTAAAAAGTTTTCACCTGTAATTCCTGGTTGTTTTTCAGCAATAGAATAATAATTTCTAAACTGTGTTTCTAGTACACCATAATATCTTTTTACTTTTTGCTTTTCTCTTAATTGAAGACCGTAGTTTGAAAGTTTCATTCTTCTGGCACCATGCTGTCCTGGTGGGTTTCCTCTTCTAGAAATAGCACACTTATCAGTATAGCATCTCTCACCTTTAAGATATAATTTCATTCCTTCTCTACGACAAAGTCTACAAGATGGTCCTGTATATCTAGCCATTTTCTTTATGCACCTCCTACTCTCTTTATACTCTTCTACGTTTTGGTGGTCTACAACCATTATGTGGTATCGGTGTAACATCTTTGATTAGGTTTATTTCTAATCCTGCTGCTTGAAGAGATCTAATAGCTGCTTCTCTTCCTGAACCAGGTCCCTTTACATATACCTCTACAGTTTTCAATCCATGTTCCATAGCTGCTTTTGCAGCCACTTCAGCTGCCATTTGCGCTGCAAAAGGAGTTGATTTTCTTGAACCTTTAAAACCACAATTTCCTGCTGATGACCAAGAAATCGCATTACCAGCTATGTCAGTAATAGTAATAATTGTATTATTAAAAGTTGACTGGATATGAGCTTGACCTCGCTCAATATTTTTACGTTCACGTCTTTTTCTACGTGTTTTACGCACTTTTTTAGCCGCCATTACTTAACCTCCCTTTCTACTTCTTCTTTTTACGTGATACTGCCCTCTTAGGCCCTTTGCGTGTTCTAGCATTTGTTTTTGTACTTTGTCCCCTAACAGGAAGCCCTTTTCTATGACGAATACCTCTATAGCATCCTATTTCCTTTAATCTTTTGATATTTAAAGATATTTCTCTTCTCAAATCACCTTCAACCCTATACTCGTTGTCGATAATTTGTCTTAACTTACTTACCTCTTCTTCTGTCAAATCCTTAACTCTAGTATCAAAATTAATACCAGCTCTATTTAAGATCTCTTGAGATGTTGATCTTCCTATACCAAAGATATAAGTTAATCCAATTTCTACTCTTTTATCTCTAGGTAAGTCTATACCTGCTATCCTTGCCATTCACTGTACACCTCCTAGGTAAATATTCTATCAATATGACTTTTATTGTTTTGCTCAGGATGATTTTTTATAATCATAACATTTTCATTTTTTCTTGCAGCCGCTAATATAGTTCTCAAAAAAATATTATACTAAAGCTTTTTAAAAAAAGCTATAAGTAATTTCAAATTTAACCTTGTTTTTGTTTGTGCTTAGGATTTTCACAGATTACCATTACTCTACCTTTTCTTTTGATAATCTTACATTTTTCACATATAGGTTTTACTGATGGTCTTACTTTCATAATTTCCCTCCTTCATCACTTGCCGCGCCAAGTAATTCTACCTCTTGTTAAATCATACGGAGAAAGTTCTAAGGTAACCTTGTCACCAGGTAATATTCTTATAAAATTCATTCTAAGCTTTCCAGATATATGAGCTAAAACCTCATGCCCATTTTCAAGCTTCACTTTAAACATCGCATTTGGTAGAGCTTCTACTACAGTTCCCTTAACTTCAATAGCTTCTTTTTTTGCCATTAGGAATTCATACCTCCTATATCTGGGGCTTGTGAAGTCCCAGTTTTTCAATCTCTCGTCTAAGCATCAGATTGCTGATTTTTTGATGCCCACTGTGCCTATTTTGGATTTCTTTACTAACTATATTATATTTGGACAGGTGTTTAATTTTCTTTTTCTTTGGTTTTTCGACCTTCCTAAGGTCTCCATCAGCTATTAGCACATAGAGTTCATCAATTATTTCTATAATAATAAAAACTCTATCTTTGTCCCTTCCTGCCTTTGATTTCACTAATTGTCCAATACTAACTTCCCTAGTACTTTGCAAAATACACACCTCTTTTAATATTTGATTACAGCTTGGTTAGGTTAGTATTAAGGGTTCTTCTTCAGTAATTATCACAGTATGTTCATAATGAGCAGATAATTCTCCATCCAAAGTAACAACAGTCCAATTGTCCTTAAGTGTTTTTACTTTATAAGTGCCTATATTAACCATAGGTTCTATTGCTAAGGCCATTCCGCTACGTAATCTAGGACCTTTTCCTGGAGGTCCATAGTTTGGTATCTGAGGATCTTCATGCATATTAGCTCCTATACCATGACCTACATAGTCTCTGACAATTGAAAATCCATTGCTCTCAACATATTCTTGTACAGCATGAGATATGTCTGATAAACGGAATCCTTCTTTACAAAACTTTAACCCTTCATAGAAGCTGTTCTTAGTAACCTCAATAAGTTTCATTGCTTCATCTGAAACTTCACCTACTGGATGAGTCTTAGCTGCATCACCGTAATAACCATCATAAATGGCCCCTATATCTATACTAATAATATCGCCATCTTTAAGTTTTTTTAATCCAGGTATTCCATGTACTACTTCTTCGTTTATAGAAGTGCATATACTGGCAGGGAAGCCACCATATCCTTTAAAAGCAGGTATTCCTCCGAGGCTTTTAATAGTATCTTCAGCTATTTCATCAAGTTCCTTTGTAGTAATACCCGGTCTTATATGCTTTTTAAGCTCTTCATGGGTTTTTGCTACTATATTACCTGCTTTACGCATTTTTTCAATTTCACTTTTAGACTTAATAATAATCATTATTTTTCGCTCCCAAGGGCTAATACTATCTCCTCAAAAACTTTATCTATATGTTGCTGCCCATTAATATTCTCTATAATCCCTTTATCAGAATAGTAATCTATAAGAGGGGCGGTTTCATTAAGATATACTTCTATTCTTTTTGAAACAGTCTCTTCCTTGTCATCATCTCTTTGATAAAGATCTCCGCCACAGGAATCACATTTGTTTTCTATCTCTGGCTTATTAAATTTAATGTGATAAGCTAAGCCACAATCTCTACATATTCTTCTTCCTACGGCTCTTTCTATTAATTTTTCCTTATCAACCTCAATATTTATTACTTTTTCAAGGGCTGTATTCATATTGCTTAATACTTTATCAAGGGCTTCAGCTTGATTAACAGTTCTAGGAAATCCGTCTAAAAGGAATCCATTATTACAGTCTTTTTCCTTCAATCTATCTTCTACTATAGCTACAACTAGCTCATCAGGAACTAGCAAGCCTTTGTCCATATATTCTTTTGCCTTCTTACCAAGCTCTGTACCTTCTTTGATATTCTTTCTAAAAATATCACCAGTTGATATATGTGGTATATCATACTTTTGAATTATTTTAGAAGCCTGTGTTCCTTTACCAGCTCCCGGTGGTCCTAATAATATCAATCTCATTTTACCAACTCCTGGTTAACAACTAATTTATGCAATGGGGATCAAATCCCCATGCATCAAAAAATATTATCATAATGTTAATAATAATCTATACTTCTATTTTAAGAAGCCTTGATAGTGTCTCATTACCATTTGAGCTTCTATTTGTTTCATTGTTTCTAATGCAACCCCTACAGCAATAAGAAGTGCTGTACCACCAAATCTAATCTGTAAATTAGTAAAATTCAAAACTAAAGTTGGTAATACTGCTATACCTGCTAAGAATATTGCACCAGCTAAAGTTAATCTTGTTAAAGTTTTCTGTAAATATTCTGAAGTTGGTCTGCCAGGTCTTATACCAGGTATAAATCCTCCATTTTGCTTCATGTTATTAGCAACTTCTACTGGATTAAAGGTAACCGCAGTATAAAAATAAGTGAAAAATATGATTAGTAAAGCATATAAAACATTGTATATCCAAATTCCTGGGTTTCCAGATGGAGATAAAAATCTATTTACAAAGCTTGAAAACCCTCCACTTGGGAAAAAGTAAGTAAGTGTAAGTGGAAATTGTAAAAGGGACATTGCAAATATCACTGGTATAACCCCAGCTTGGTTTACCTTTAAAGGTATGTGTGTGCTATGTCCTCCATACATTTTTCTTCCAACAACTCTTTTTGCATACTGAACAGGTATTTTTCTTGTTCCTTGTTGTATAGCAATAACTCCTGCAATAACTATTATAGCTACTACACAAAATATTATAAACGATATCCAACTAGCTTCTTTTTTAAATAACTTCGTAAAGGTCTGGTAAACACCTACTGGTAATCTTGATACAATACCAGCAAAAATTATAAGAGAAATACCATTGCCTATACCCTTTTCGGTAATTTGCTCTCCTAACCACATTAAGAAGGCTGTACCAGCAGTTAATGTAATAACAACTACCGCCACTGACCAAAAATCAGTAGAAATTAAAGCTCTTTTAAATAGACCAACACTTATACCTATAGCCTGAATAACTGCCAAAATCACAGTTCCGTATCTGGTGTATTGAGCTATTTTCTTTCTTCCTTCTTCTCCCTCTTTAGCTAATGCTTCAAGGCTAGGAATAGCAATAGTTAAAAGATTCATAATAATTGAGGATGTAATGTATGGTGAAATACTTAAAGCAAATATGGTGAACTTCTTAAATGCTCCACCTGAAATAAAGTTAAAAAAGCTTAAGAGTCCACCTTGTTCGGTGAACATGCTTTTTAAAATTTCTCTATCCATACCAGGAACTGGTATATTTGCTCCTAGCCTGAATATAACAAACATCATTAATGTATATAAAATTCTTTTTCTTAAATCTGGTATTTTCCAAGCATTTTTTAGGGTGGATAGCACCTTAAATCACCTCTGCCTTTCCTCCAGCAGCCTCTATCTTTTCTATGGCAGACTGACTGAATTTATGAGCTTTTATAGTTAGCTTCTTTTTAAGTTGTCCGTCTCCAAGTATCTTCAAGCCATCATTAATCTTTTTAATCATTCCTGCTTCTTTAAGAATTTCAGGAGTTACTACTGTTCCTTCATCAAATCTATTTAAATCTTCGATATTTACAATTGTCCATTCTTTTCTAAATGGATTTTTAAATCCTCTTTTAGGAATTCTTCTATATAAAGGCATCTGTCCACCTTCGAAACCTGGTCTTACACCACCACCTGAACGTGAATTTTGTCCATCTTGGCCACGTCCTGCAGTCTTACCTTGACCAGTAGCTGTACCTCTACCTAATCTTTTTCTGTTTTTAACTGCACCCTTATTAGGTTTTAACTCATGAAGTTTCATAAGCGCACCTCCTTTGCTATATTTCTTCTACCTCTACCATATGACTAACTTTATCAATCATGCCCCTCATTTGAGGATTATCTAGTTTTTCTACCGTTTGTCTAATTTTTCTTAGACCTAACGCTTCAATAGTCTTTCTATGCTTAGGTTTTGCTCCTATTGTACTTTTCACTAAAGTAATTTTAAGTTTGTTAGCCAAGGTGTTCACCCCCCTAACCTAATATTTCTTCAACAGTTTTACCACGAAGTTTTGCTACCTCTTCAACTGTCTTTAAATTCATTAATCCATCCATGGTAGCATTTACCATGTTTCTTGAATTGTTAGTACCAATAGATTTAGCTCTAACATCCTTAATTCCAGCAAGCTCCAATACTGCACGAACTGGACCTCCTGCAATAACTCCCGTACCTTCTCCTGCTGGCATTAGTAATACTTTACCAGCACCAAAATGTCCTTTGATTTCATGTGGTATTGTAGTTCCTACTCTTGGTACTTTTATAAGATGTTTTTTGGCATTATCAATTGCTTTTTTAATTGCATTTGGAACTTCCAATGCTTTACCAGTTCCAATGCCAACGTGACCATTTTCATCTCCAACTACTACAAGAGCACTGAATCTAAAATTCCTACCACCTTTAACAACCTTTACAACACGATTAATAGCAACTACTTTTTCCTTTAGATCCAGCTTGCTAGCATCTATTAATTCACGGCGCATTTATTTCCCTCCTTCAGCTAAAATTGTAACCCTGCTTCTCTAGCTCCTTCAGCTAATTCCTTAACTCTTCCGTGGTATAGATATCCACCTCTATCGAAAACAACCTCTTGAATACCTTTTTCTTTAGCTCGTTGTCCAACTAAATTACCCACAAGCTTAGCTGCTTCTTTATTTCCTGTATTAGATATCTTTTCTTTGATTTCTTTATCAAGAGATGAAGCTGCAGCAAGAGTAACACCTTTTGTATCATCGATTATTTGAGCATATATGTTCTTTGCACTTCTATATATATTCAATCTTGGACAATCAGGAGTTCCAAATACTTTCTTGCGTACTCTACGATGTCTCTTTTTTCTTTTAGAGTTACTACTTGGCTTAGTAATCAATTCATGTCACTCCTTTCCTATTATTTACCAGCTTTTCCTTCTTTACGTCTTACATATTCACCATCGTATCTAATACCTTTGCCTTTATATGGCTCAGGTGGTCTTAAATCTCTTATTTTAGCTGCATAGTTCCCAACAGCCTGCTTATTTATACCCTTTATTATTATTTCAGTTTGAGATGGAGTCTCCACTGTAATTCCTTCTGGATCTTCCATATCTATTGGATGAGAATAACCAAGCTGTAGATTTAGAACTTTTCCCTTCTTTTGTGCACGATATCCAACACCAATTATTTGAAGCTTCTTTTCATATCCCTTTGTAACACCTTCTACCATATTAGCTATCAAAGTTCTGCTTAATCCATGCAACTCTCTATGTTTTTTATTGTTTGAAGGTCTTTCTACTGTAATAACATCACTATTTATATTAACCTTTATATCAGGATTAATTTGCTCACTTAACTCTCCTTTAGGACCTTTTACAGATACTACATTTTTTTCAGTAACTGTAACCTGTACTCCTTGAGGTATCGTGATTGGTTGTTTACCTATCCTTGACAATTTTCGCACCTCCTATACAGTTTATTTCTCTTACCAAACGTAGCAGATTACTTCTCCACCAACACCTAATTTACGTGCCTTTTTATCAGTTATAACACCACTTGATGTTGATACAATAGCTATCCCAAGTCCACCAAGCACCTTTGGAATTTCATCCTTTTTAGCATAAACCCTAAGTCCTGGCTTTGAAATTTTCTTAAGTCCTGTTATAACTCTTTCTTTACTTGGTCCGTACTTTAATTGTACTCTTATTAATCCTTGTTTTCCGTCTTCTATAACATCAAATCCTTTGATAAAACCTTCTTCTAATAATATATTGGCTATAGATTTTTTTAGGTTTGAAGCTGGTATATCTACAGATTCATGTTTTACAAGGTTTGCATTTCTTATACGTGTTAGCATATCAGCAATAGGATCTGTCATTGTCATCTTTAATTACCTCCTTTCCCAGTTTACCAACTTGCTTTTCTAACTCCAGGAATTTGACCTTTATAAGCTAATTCTCTAAAACAAATACGGCATATCCCGAATTTTCTTAGGTAAGCATGAGGTCTTCCACATATTCTACATCTATTGTATTCTCTTGTAGAGTATTTCTGCTTTCTCTTTTGTTTTACCTTAAGAGCTTTTTTAGCCACTACTTTCCCTCCTTATTATTGTTTACTGAATGGCATTCCCATTAATTTTAATAACTCATGTGCTTCTTCATCAGTTTTTGAAGTGGTTACAAAAATGATATCCATTCCTCTAATTTTTTCAACTTTATCATAGTTAATTTCAGGGAATATTAGCTGCTCTTTTACACCTAATGAATAATTTCCTCTACCATCGAAGGAATTAGGATTAATTCCTCTAAAGTCTCTAACCCTTGGCAGTGCTATACTAATAAGTCTATCTAAAAATTCGTACATTCTATCACCTCTAAGTGTCACCTTTGCACCTACAGGCATCCCTTCACGAACTTTAAAGTTTGCAACTGATTTTCTTGCTCTAGTAACTATTGGCTTTTGACCTGCTATAGTTTCTAGCTCTTTAACAGCTAATTCTAAAGCTTTTCTATTATCTTTACAATCACCTAAACCCATATTAAGTACTATTTTTTCAAGCTTTGGAACTTCCATTACACTTTTATATTGAAATTTTTCCATTAAAGCTTTCTTAACTTCATTATTATATTTTTCCTTAAGTCTAGCCACAAAGCATACCTCCCTTCAACTCTGTAGATTAGTCTATAACTTCTCCAGTCTTTACAGAGACTCTTACTTTCTTACCGTCTTCTAATTTTTTATATCTGATCCTCGTACCACTCTTAGCCTTTGAATCATATACCATCACATTTGATACATGAATTGGTGCTTCCATATCCATGATTCCTGCTTGCTGCATCTTTGGAGTAGGTTTTTGATGCTTTTTCACCATATTTATCCCTTCAACTATTACCCTTTGTTTTTTAGGGAACACCCCAAGTACCTTTCCAGTTTTTCCTTTATCTTTACCACTAATTACTACTACAGTATCTCCTTTTTTTACATGCATTCATTTCACCTCCTAGACCTATAGTACTTCAGGAGCCAACGATACTATTTTCATAAATTTTTTGTCTCTCAACTCTCTTGCTACTGGTCCAAAAATACGAGTTCCTACTGGAGTTTTATCCTCCTTTATAATTACAGCTGAATTCTCATCAAATTTTATATAACTTCCGTCATTTCTTCTTAAACCTTGTTTACTTCTAACTATAACAGCCTTTACAACCTGTCCTTTTTTTACAACTCCGCCTGGCGTTGCATTTTTAACTGAAGCAACTATTATATCACCAATATTTCCATACTTTCTACCAGAACCGCCTAGTACTCGGATACATAAAAGCTCTTTAGCACCTGAGTTATCAGCAACTTTCAAACGTGATTCTTGTTGAATCATTTGTATACCTCCCTCCATTGCCTACATTGACTACTTGGCACGTTCGATGATTTCAGCAACTCTCCATCTTTTATCCTTGCTCAATGGTCTAGTTTCCATTATTCTAACTTTATCTCCAATTCTACACTCATTATTTTCATCATGGGCTTTAAATTTCTTTGTCCTTTTAACAGCTTTCCCATATAGAGGATGACGAACGAATTCTTCAACAGCCACTACAGCAGTTTTTTCCATCTTATCGCTTACGATACGTCCAACCCTTACTTTTCTTCTTCCTCTTTCCACGATATTACCTCCCTTCATGTATCGCTATTGATTAATCTCCTTTAATTCTCTTTCTCTTAAAATAGTTTTTACACGGGCAATATCCTTTTTAACAGTTCTTATTGTCATAGGATTCTCTAATTGACCAGTTGCTAATTGAAATCTTAAATTGAATAGCTCAGCTTTTAAATCGTTAAGCTTTTGAGATAATTCTTGTGAAGTCATATCACGAAGTTTATTAGCTTTCACCTGCTTCACCATCCTTTTCTTCCATTTGCTGGCGTGTTACAAATTTACATTTTATTGGAAGCTTCATTGCTGCAAGTCTCATTGCCTCTCTAGCAATCTCTTCATCTACGCCAGACATTTCAAACATAACTCTACCCGGTTTAACTACTGCTACCCAATATTCTGGAGATCCTTTACCAGCACCCATACGAGTTTCTGCTGGTTTTTGTGTAACTGGTTTATGTGGGAAGATTTTTATCCATACCTTTCCACCTCTTTTAATACGTCTATTGATGGCAACCCTTGCCGCTTCTATCTGATTAGAAGTAATCCATGCTGGTTCGAGAGCCACTAGGCCGTATTCACCATAAGTAACGGTATTACCTCTACTAGCTTTACCCTTCATTCTGCCCCTATGCACTCTACGGCGCTTCACTCTTTTAGGCATTAACATGGTATATATCCTCCTTTCCTATGGTTACATTTATCCTTTTTGTCTATTATCTCTAGATCTATTATTTCTAGACTTTGGTCGTCTTCTATTTCTATTTTGTTCTTGAGATTCTGATTTAGCTCCAGGAAGAATTTCACCTTTATAAATCCATACCTTAACTCCTAATTTTCCATAGGTAGTATCAGCTTCAGCAAATCCATAGTCTATATCAGCTCTTAGTGTTGATAATGGTACATTTCCTTCACTGTAGCTTTCAGTTCTAGCCATTTCTGCACCATTTAATCTTCCAGCAACAGCTATCTTAATTCCCTTAGCTCCAGCCTTCATAGCTCTTCCAATAGCCTGTTTCATAGCCCTTCTAAATGCAATTCTTCTTTCTAAAGCAAAGGCTACGTTTTCAGCAACTAATTGAGAATCTACTTCTGGTCTTTTAACCTCTGTTATATCTATATGCACAGCTTTAGCAGTCATTTTCGCTAATTCTTTTTTTAATTTTTCTATATTTTCTCCACCTCTGCCTACTACCATACCAGGCTTAGATGTAAGTATATTTATATTAACTCTATTAGCTGTTCTCTTTATAAGAACTCTTGAGATCCCTGAAGTGTATAGTTTGTTTTTTATGTGCTTTCTTATCTTAAAGTCTTCAATCAACAAATCTGAATAGTCTTTTTTATTAGCAAACCACTTTGAATCCCAATCTTTAATTATTCCGACTCTTAATCCGTGTGGACTTACCTTTTGACCCATGCATTTTCCCTCCTTCTATTCCTTTTCTTTTAAAACAACTCCTATATGACTAGTTCTTCTTAATATCGGATTGGCTCTTCCCATTGAACCAGCCTTCCATCTCTTCATAGTAGGTCCTTGATTAGCATATACTTCTGAAACGTATAAATTTTCCACATCCATACCGTTATTGTTTTCAGCATTTGCTATAGCTGATTCAATTACTTTTTTCAGTATATTTGCCCCTTTTCTAGGAGTAAACTTTAATATAGCTATCGCTTCATTAGCCTTTTTTCCTCTTACCAAATCAGCAATCGGCTTCATTTTTCTAGGAGAAACCCTAACATATTTAGCAATCGCTCTAGCTTCCACTGTATTACCTCCTCCCATTACTTCACTTTAACTATTTAACTTTACTTGATTTTTCTCCTGCATGACCTCTAAATGTTCTTGTAGGAGCAAATTCTCCCAATTTATGTCCGATCATATCCTCAGTAATATACACTGGAACATGCTTTCTTCCATCATGAACCGCTATTGTATGACCAACCATTTGTGGAAATATAGTGGATGCCCTTGACCAAGTTTTTATTACTTTTTTATCACCCTTGGCATTCATTTCTTCTATTCTTTTAAGAAGTTTAGCTTCAACAAATGGTCCTTTTTTTAATGATCTACCCATGTCTTACGTTTCCTCCTTTCATGCTCAAAGCAACAAGGTCCATAGGCCCAGATATATTCTAAAGACCTCTGAGCCCCTATTTACTTCTTCTCTTAATAATAAACTTATCTGATTTTTTATTTTTCTTTCTAGTTTTATATCCAAGAGCTGGCTTGCCCCATGGAGTACATGGATTAGGTCTACCTATAGGAGCTCTACCTTCACCACCACCGTGTGGATGGTCGTTAGGATTCATTACAGAACCTCTTACAGTAGGTCTAATACCCATATGTCTTTTTCTTCCCGCTTTCCCTATGGTAGTATTTTCATGATCTAAATTTCCCACTTGACCTATTGTAGCTTTACACTCAACCCTAATAAGTCTAACCTCTCCGGATGGTAATCTAACATGAGCATAGCTTCCTTCTTTAGCCATAAGCTGAGCTGCTGTACCAGCTGATCTTACCAATTGTCCACCTTTACCAGGCTTAAGCTCTATATTATGAATCATAGTACCAACTGGTATGTTTTTAAGCTTTAATGCATTACCTGGTTTTATATCTGCTCCTTCACCAGAAAGCACTGTGTCTCCAACTGACAATTTATTAGGAGCAAGTATATATCTTTTTTCACCATCAGCATAAGTCAATAACGCTATATTAGCAGATCTATTAGGATCATATTCTATGGCTGTAATCTTAGCAGGTATTCCTTCTTTATCTCTTTTAAAATCAATAATTCTATACTTGATTTTATAACCGCCGCCTCTATGACGTACAGTTATTCTCCCCTGGTTGTTTCTTCCTGAATTTTTCTTAAGAGTAACAACTAGTGATTTTTCTGGTTCATGCTTAGTTATTTCCTCAAAAGTAGAAACGGTCATTTGTCTTACACCAGGAGAAGTAGGTCTAAAGCCTTTTATACCCATTTTTTTGCCCTCCTTCTACCTTTTAATAATCCATCTACATTCCTTCAAAAAACTCGATCGGTTTACTATCTTCAGTTAATTTTACAATAGCCTTCTTCCAATCTTTTCTTCTTCCTACGAATCTTCCCATTCTTTTCTCTTTACCTTTAACATTCATAGTACTTACTTTTTCAATTTTTACTCCAAATATTTCTTCTATAGCTTTTTTTACTTCTGATTTATTGGCTTTTTTATCAACTTCAAAAGTATATTTCCTTTCAGCCATATCTTCCATACTCTTCTCTGTAACAAGGGGCTTTATAATGATATCGTAAGGCGTTCTCATTATACATACACCTCCTCTATCTTTTGTACCGCTTCCTTTGTAACAACAAAACTATCGTATTTCAATATATCATATACATTTAAATTGTTTACCAACGTAGTGGTAACTCCCTTAATATTCCTTGCTGATTTTATAACATTATCATTCTTTTCACTTAATACAATCAGTGCTTTTTTAGACGAATTTATGTTATTAAGTATACTTACCATATCCTTTGTTTTAGGAGCATCCATTGCTAATTCTTCCAATACTACAATTTCGTTATTTTGAACCTTTGAGCTAAGCGCCGATTTCATAGCAAGTCTCTTAACCTTTTTAGGTAGCTTATAGCTGTAATCCCTTGGTTTCGGTGCAAATGCTACTCCCCCACCAACAAAATGAGGTGCTCTTATGCTACCTTGACGAGCTCTACCAGTTCCTTTTTGTCTGTACGGCTTTCTTCCGCCACCTCTTACCTCAGATCTAGTCTTTGCTGCTTGTGTACCTTGTCTTTGATTAGCAAGATAATTTTTAACAGCCTCGTATAGTACGTGCTGATTTACTTTCACACCAAATACATTATCACTTAATTCCATTTCTCCTACACGTTGACCGGAAACATTTAAAACATCAACTTTAGGCACTTTACATCCTCCTCTCCCTAGTTAGAGTCTATTTAACGCTCTTAACGGCCTTTTTTATTGTAATAATTCCGCCCTTAGGCCCTGGTACTGCACCTTTTATCAATAGTAGATTTCTTTCATTATCCACTCTAACTATTTCAAGATTTTGTACAGTAACTTTTTCATTTCCCATTCTTCCAGCCATCTTCTCACCTTTAAATACTCTGGATGGGAATGAAGATGCACCAAGGGAACCTGGTCCTCTATGATATTTAGAACCGTGAGTTTCTGGACCTCTACTTTGGTTATGTCTTTTTATAACACCCTGTGTTCCTTTACCCTTAGACGTTCCAGAAATATCAACCTTTTCTCCAACTTCGAAGATATCAGCCTTAATTTCTTGTCCCAAATTGTAGCCATTTACATCTTCAAGTCTAAATTCCTTAACAATCCTTTTAGGAGTAACACCTGATTTTTCAAAATGACCCTTTGCAGGCTTGTTAACTCTTTTGCTTTTCCTATCTTCAAAACCAACCTGAATACCAATGTAACCATCATTTTCCATGGTCTTAATTTGAGTTATATAATTTGGACCAGCTTCAACTACTGTTACAGGTATTACATTTCCTTCCTCAGTAAAAATCTGAGTCATACCTATTTTTTTGCCTATTAATGCTTTCATTACTACACCTCCTATTAATCTTACAGCGGATTACTTTTTCAGCAATCATACTAAGACAAGTTGGCTTATGAGTTCTATATAAACCTATATCTTAGCTTCACCTTAAATTTTAAAGTTTGATTTCAATATCTACTCCAGCTGGTAAGTCTAATCTCATAAGAGAATCAACTGTTTTTGGAGTAGGGCTTAGAATATCAATCAGTCTTTTGTGGGTTCTCATTTCAAACTGTTCTCTAGAATCCTTGTACTTATGAACAGCTCTTAGAATAGTAATAATCTGCTTTTCAGTTGGAAGCGGTACTGGACCTGAAACCTCAGCCCCTGTTTTTTTAGCCGTTTCAACAATTTTTACAGCAGATTGATCTAACACCTTGTGATCATAAGACTTTAATCTTATTCTAATTTTTTGATTCGCTTTGTTAGCCATCTTTTTTCCCTCCTTCTCATCGCACGCAATATATTTGTACGTACGACTGGAACCAACGTACACTCTCCCGGGTGTTCGCACTTCACTAATAAAAATAAGGAGAGGTGAGTTCCTCGTCGCCCGATTCAAGAACGGACACTTCTCCGCAGAAATTTACCCAGCTTAGCTGGCAACCTTCTGCATCATCGCAGTCCACACATACCTTTATAGTATATACTACTTAATCTTTTTTTGCAAGCCCTAATTTAATTATTCAGAATTTTGATATTTTTTTCTGATTGTTCCAAGTTTTTAAGTCTTTCCTGTAAGTTATAACAAAAGAGCTTTTATCTTGGAACTTGGAATCTATTTTACTTGTCACCTGGAACTTTTTAAACATATAAACCTAGAAGAGCATCCCCCCTTCTAGGTTTATATGTTAATTTAGAGTGATTACTCTATAATCTTAGCAACAGCACCTGCTCCTACTGTTCTACCACCTTCACGAATAGCAAATCTTAATCCTTCTTCTATTGCGATTGGTGTGATAAGTTCAATTTCCATTTCTACGTTATCTCCAGGCATACACATTTCTGTCCCTTCTGGTAATGTGATTGAACCTGTTACGTCTGTTGTTCTAAAGTAAAACTGTGGTCTGTATCCATTAAAGAATGGTGTATGTCTTCCACCTTCTTCTTTCTTTAATACGTATACTTGAGCCTTGAACTTTGTATGTGGATTGATTGATCCTGGCTTAGCTAATACCTGTCCTCTTTCTATCTCTGTTCTTTGTACACCTCTTAAAAGTGCACCTATGTTGTCTCCAGCTCTTCCTTCATCAAGAAGCTTTCTAAACATTTCTACTCCTGTTACTACTACTGTTCTTGTTTCTTCTGTCATACCTACTATTTCTACGCTATCTTGTACTTTTAATACTCCTCTTTCGATTCTTCCTGTTGCAACTGTTCCTCTTCCTGTGATTGAGAATACGTCCTCTACTGGCATTAAGAATGGCTTGTCAGTATCTCTTTCTGGCTCAGGAATATAGCTGTCTACTGCTTCAAATAATTCAAGAATTTTATCTCCCCACTCACTTGATGGATCTTCTAATGCTTTAAGGGCAGATCCTCTTACTATCGGAGTATCATCTCCTGGAAATTCATATTCGTCAAGAAGTTCTCTTACTTCCATCTCTACTAATTCTAATAATTCTTCGTCATCTACCATGTCGCATTTATTTAAGAATACTATAATGTATGGTACTCCAACCTGTCTTGATAATAATATATGCTCTCTTGTTTGTGGCATCGGCCCATCTGCTGCTGATACAACTAGAATTGCACCATCCATTTGTGCTGCTCCTGTAATCATGTTCTTTACGTAGTCAGCATGACCCGGACAGTCAACGTGAGCATAGTGTCTATTTGGTGTCTCATACTCAACGTGTGCTGTTGAAATTGTGATTCCTCTTTCTCTTTCTTCTGGTGCCTTGTCTATGTTGTCAAAAGCTACTGCTTCTCCTAGTTGATATCTCTCATGTAATGTCTTTGTAATTGCCGCTGTAAGCGTTGTCTTACCATGGTCTACGTGTCCTATTGTTCCTATGTTTACATGGGGTTTAGTTCTTTCAAATTTTGCTTTTGCCATCTCTTTTTTCCTCCTT
>NZ_FRAG01000040.1 GCF_900142245.1 Paramaledivibacter caminithermalis DSM 15212
ATATATAAGGAAAGGAAATTGAAGTTGAAAAAAATAATATTTTACATTGGTATATTATTGATTTTATGGTTTGCAATACATATTACAATTACAGTAATTGATGGATTAAATGATGAGCTTGAATATGTGGATGCTGCTGTTGTGTTAGGAAATAAAGTAGAAGAGAACGGTGAACCATCGAAAAGATTAAAGAGCAGGTTAGATAAAGCAGTAGAATTACATGAAAAAAAATATTTTGAATATATAATAGTAAGTGGAGGACTAGGTAAAGAAGGCTTTGATGAAGCTATAATAATGAAAAAATATTTGATGAATAGGGGAATTAATGAAGAAAATATTATAGTGGATAGTAAGGGTAACAATACAATGATGACAGCTAAAAATTCCAAAGAGATTATGAGCAAGAAGGGTTTTGATTCAGTTATGGTGATTACCCAGTTTTATCACATAACGAGAAGTAAATTGGCATTTAAAAGAGTAGGGTTTAAAAAGGTTTATTCAAGTCATGCAAATTTTTTTGAATTAAGAGATATTTACTCTTTAATCAGAGAATTTTTTGGATATTATAAATATAGATTTGTTCGTATTTAAGTAGGGTTTATGGGAAAAATAAAAATAACAAATATATGGATAAAATGAGTCTATTTAGTAATATATTACATCTAAAGACTAATAACATAGAATGGGATTACGTTACTGCAAAAGCCTGTTATCTTGTAGATTTTGTATACAAGATAACAGGCTTTTGCAAATCGATATTTATACGTCTAATTGCTTTTTCAGTAATATTATCTATTTTAGAATGATTTCTTTAAACGATTATTCATATACCTATCTAAAATACCACTTACACCAACTAATGAAATGAGTATAAGAATACCTCCTAGAACAATTCTAAATGTCAGCAAATCTGAAAATATACTAACTCCTAATATAACACCAAAGATAATACGACTGGCTGATACCAACGAACCTTTTGCTGAATCAATATATCGATATCCCATTGTAATAAAAATTTGACCTAGCACCCCCATTAAACCAGACATTAACATATAGAAAACAACAATTAGTTGCGGTATAACTAAATTTGGCAGTATAATTATGAAACTAATTAAACTCCCAATAAACATCAAATAAAATATAATCAAATAACTTTTAACATATTTTCTTGCCTCCCGTAATGCACAGAACCCAAATGCAGCTATTATACCAGATATCAATGCTACTAAATCACCGATATTTATGTTATGAAAATCTGGAACAACAATTAAATAATAACCAACTATTGTTAAAATCAAGAAAATACAATAGATTCTTTTAATCTTTTCTTTATTCATGTATGGTATGGTGCAATTAGGAATACAGAGACTGGGTAAGTCATATTTAACATATTGGCATTTTTTATAGTTGTATACTTTACACCTATAAAAAAAAGTATTATTGCTAAACTATTAAAGATTCCTCTTTAAAAAACATATTTTATATTATTTGTTTTTTTATAAGAAATGAAAAATATATTTATGGTGAAAGGAGGACTCTAACAACATTTGGGGTCTAAGAAACCTACTATTTTCCATTAATTGCTGATAATTAAGATAATATATGATGTTATGGGAAGATATGTAATATAATATAAGTATGATTATTTACTAAAAAAGTTAATCCATATAATTTTAAGGAGTGTGAACAATGGCAATAAGAAATATAAGAACTTTAGGAGATGACATATTAAGAAAGCAAAGTAGAGCAGTAGAGAAAATTGATGATAAGGTTTTGATTCTTCTTAAAGATATGGCAGACACCATGTATACGAAAAATGGAGCAGGTTTGGCAGCACCGCAGGTAGGAATACTTAAAAGATTAGTTGTAATAGATATGGGTGAGGGACTTATTAATTTAATTAACCCTGAAATAATTGAAACTCAAGGAACTCAAAAAGTAGTAGAAGGTTGTCTGAGTATACCGGGAAAATGGGGTAAATTAGAAAGACCTGCTGAGGTTAAGGTGAAGGCCTTAAATGAAGCTGGAGAGGAAATAATTATTACTGGAGAAGGAGATTTTGCAAAGTGTTTATGCCATGAAATAGATCATTTAAATGGAATATTGTTTATTGATAAAGTTACAGAATTCCTTGAATAATATAGATTTCCAATAGTAAAACTTAATTCATATATGGTTAAAGGAAGTATAAAATATCCTTAAATTTAAGAAATTATTAAGTAAAAATCTAAAGGGAATTAATGAAAAATAAGAGAATTATATATATTGCAGTAAAAAGAAGAATGAGCTAAAGTTTAAAAAACATAAATAAATGGAGGGATGTAAAATGAAAAGCATTAAACCAGGACGTGGCCCTTCTGGCATGTCTTTTATAGGGTCTGTGGTTGCAGTGGTTTTTGGTATTTTTTGGACTATCGTAGCTTTTGGTATAACAGCAAAATCTCCATTCGGGGTTGTGGGCATGGGCAGTATATTTCCTTTATTCGGTATAGTTTTTATAGTTATGGGCGTGATTCAAGCGGCTTATCATTATAAAAATGCTACAGGAAAAGATCGTTTTTCTGAATTTGATATAGTAGATTCATCGGAAGAAGAAGATCCTTCTGATAAATGGATTAAAAGAAAACCTGAAGCTAATGGGGAAAAAGAAGATCAAGAATATTTAAATACTGAAAAAAATTATTGTCCATATTGCGGAGCTTCACTTGATAATAGCTATTCCTTTTGCCCAAAATGTGGAAAGGCTATAAAATAATCTAGAATCTACCTTCATTGAAACCTTTTATTCTGATGAAGGCGATTCTTCTGATAATATAGTAGTCTGGATTCCAGATTATAAGCTTTTATTCGGTGGATGTCTGGTAAAATCCTTAGATTCACAGAATTTAGGAAGTACAGAAGATGCCAATGTTAAGCAGTGGACAGTTTCAGTAAAAAAAGTTATGGAAAAATATACAGATATTGAAATAGTTGTACCAGGTCATGGTGAAAAGGGAGATTCAAAGCTACTTGAACACACCCTAGAGCTTCTAAAAGATAAATAGCAGTAAGTAAATTTGAGAGAAAGGTAGTAAGAAAATTGAATGGAAATATAAAGCCAATCAAGAGATCAAGGATTCGGATAGCATTGGGTAAATTATTTTATACCTATAAAAGGTATAGTGAGTGGTATTTTACTAGCAAAAAATATACAAAAACATATTCTGCTTCCTTGCTGCCAGAGATTATTTTCACACATAAAACTCCATTATTTAGGAAGCTTAAGGATGTAGATATGTGGATGCAGCATAATAAAGTCAATAATTTGAGAATAGCTGCTAAAAAATTGAATGGCATAATAATAAATCCAGGAGAAACATTTTCATACTGGAAGCTCATAGGTAAACCTAATAGAAGAAAAGGATATGTAGAGGGTATGGTGCTATTTTATGGAGGCTTTAAAGCAGGCGTTGGGGGAGGATTATGTCAATTATCAAATCTGATATATTGGATGACTTTGCATACTCCATTAATGGTAACCGAGAGATATAGGCACAGCTATGATGTCTTCCCCGATTCCAATAGAACGCAACCCTTTGGAAGTGGAGCCACATGTGTATATAACTATAGGGACTTGCAGATATATAATGGAACAAATCAAGCCTATCAGCTAAGGGTATATTTAACAGATGAATATTTAGTTGGAGAATGGAGAACTACTGAAAAACCCATGTATACATATGAGGTATATGAAAAGGAGCATAAGATTACCCATGAATATTGGGGGGGTTACGTAAGACATAATGTAATATGTAGAAGGGTTTTTGATATCAATAATAACATAGTGGATGATGAATATATTACAGAGAATCATGCTCTCATGATGTACCAACCCTTTTTAGAAGAACATACTAAGAATTCAATATGTTAAGGCGTTTAAAAGTATAACTTAATAAAGGATGGTGTATATATTTTAGTTTATATTGACTCTTTACAATTTTAGGTATAGAATTATATATGAAAAAAACAAATAAAAGTGGGGAGCTGGAGAAATCTGGCTGAGAGGAAGCTGTATTGCTTCGACCCGTATAACCTGAACTGGATAATGCCAGCGGAGGGAGAATATTGTCTTAATATTTTTCATTGATATTCAATAACCCCTTATTCAGTTTAGGATAAGGGGTTTTAACTATCCACAAACCATTGCGTGTAAAGTTTTTAATGCTTATAAGAATGACCCTAAAACTTGCAACTTGGAACATGGAACTTGCAACTAAAATGTGCCCTACGGACACCTTTGTCCTTGAAAGGAGAGAATTAATATGGCAAACATAAACGTAAGTCTTCAAATTTTACCAAGGGTACCAGATGAAAGAATCTATGAGGTGGTTGATAAGGTTATAGCCTATATAGCTTCTACAGGAGTAAAATATGAGGTTGGACCAATGGAGACAACAATGGAAGGAGAGCTTGATGAGCTTTTAGAAATAGTTAAAAAGGCACAAAATATATGTATAGAAGAAGGAGCTTCTAGAGTTTTATCAGTTGTAAAAATTGATTATAAACCCGAGGGCGTGACTATGAATGAGAAAATTGGGAAATATAGAAAATAGATTAATACCTATTGGATTTTTGGGAATATTAATCTTCATATGGCATTTTGCAGTTGAAAGCGGTATCATAAAGGGCTTCATGCTTCCATCACCCATTGATGTAGGTACAACATTATTTAAGATTTTACCTGAAATTAAACCCCATATAATGGTAACTCTGATAGAGGCCTTTTATGGATTTATACTGGCCATTGCTTTAGCAATATTTTTAGCTGTACTTATGGACAATATATCAATTCTTAAAAAAGCCCTTTATCCACTTATTGTGATTTCTCAAACTATACCAATACTAGTATTAGCTCCACTTTTTGCTATGTGGTTTGGGTTTGGGAAGCTACCTAAAATTATTGTAGTAACACTAGTATGCTTTTTTCCTTTAATAGTAAGCCTATCAGAAGGCTTTGATTCTGTAGATAAGGATTTATTAAATTTGATGAAATCCATGGGAGCAAGTAAATTAAGAATATTTACCTTAGTAAAGTTTCCTGCATCTATGGTCAATTTTTTTACAGGACTTAAGGTGGCTGCTACATATTGCATAATGGCAGCATTCATAGGCGAATGGATGGGAGGAAAAGAGGGTCTAGGCCTATACATGATGAGAGCAAAAAAATCTGTACGAATAGATAAGGTTTTTGCTGTGGTAATTTTAGTAGTTATACTGAGTATGCTGCTATTTAAATTTGTAGAAGTATTGCAGAAATCATTAATGCCTTGGAATAATCAAAGTGAACAATAATGTTAGGAGGAGACACTATGAAAAGATTTGGAATATGTTTATTAGTTATGGTATTACTGATTGGAGCATTATCAGGATGCCAAAGTGAGAAAAAACCGCAAACTGAAACCGAACAGCCAAAGCAAACAGAAGAATCAAAAGAAGAGGTTCAAAAGGTAACCTTTATTTTAGATTGGCTTCCAAATACTAATCACACAGGAATATATACTGCCCTTGAAAAAGGATATTTTGAGGAAGAGGGTTTAGAGGTTGAAATAGTACAGCCTCAAGAAGGTGATGCCAATGCTCTAGTAGGAGCTGGTAAAGGCGAGTTTGGAGTAAGCTTCCAAGAACAAGTTACTATGGCTAGAACAGTAAAAAATAATATACCTATAAAGGCTATAGCAGCTATAATACAGCATAATACATCGGGATTTGCTTCTCCTGTAGATAAGGGAATAAAAAGCCCTAAGGATTTTGAAGGGAAAAAATATGGTAGCTGGGGAACTGACTTAGAGAGAGCTTTCTTAAAGACTCTTATGGAAAAGGAAAATGCTGACTTTCAAAAGCTTGAAATATTAGATTTAGTAAACTATGACTTCTTTACAAGCGTTACAAATGATGTGGATTTCCAATGGATATTTTATGGTTGGGATGGTATAGCTGCAGAGGTTAAGGATTTTCCAATTAACTTTATAAAGCTGCAGGATGTTGATCCAAAGCTGGACTTTTATACTCCTGTTATTATTACAAATGAAGATACAATAAAAAACAAACCAGAATTAGTGAAGAAATTCTTAAGGGCAGCCACAAAGGGTTATGAATTTACAATAGAAAACCCTGAACAGGCTGTAGAATATCTATTAAAGCATGCTCCAGAAACAGATAGAGACATAGCTCTAGCTAGTCAAAAATACTTAGCTGAGGAATTTAAGAAGGATGCTGAAAGATGGGGAGAAATGAAGCTAGAAGTATGGGAGACCTTTGGTAATTGGATGTTTGAAAATGGACTTCTTGAAAACAAACTAGATGCAAAAGAGGCATTTACCAATGAATACTTACCAGAAAAATAAACTTTCTATTAATAACATATATAAGAGCTTTGATGACATTTTAGTTGTAGATGATATATCACTTGAGCTTAAGGAAAATGAATTTGTTTCTTTATTGGGTCCAAGTGGAAGTGGAAAGAGTACACTTTTTAATATAATAGCAGGGCTTATTTTGCCAGATAAAGGGAAGGTTTTTATAGAAGATAAGGACTTTACTGGGAAAACTGGAAGAGTAAGCTACATGTATCAAAAAGATTTACTTTTACCTTGGAAAAGAATTATAGATAATGTAGCACTGCCTTTAGTGATAAAAGGTATTAATAAGAAGAAATCTAGGGAAATGGTACAAAATTATTTTAAAATATTTGGGCTGGAGGGCTTTGAATACAAATACCCCTTCCAGCTTTCTGGCGGTATGAGACAGAGGGCTGCTTTAATGAGAACATATATGTTTTCAGAGGATATAATTTTGTTAGATGAACCCTTTGGGGGACTTGATGCCATAACTAAGAGGAGAATGCAATACTGGCTTTTAAATGTGTTAGGTACCTTAAAGGCATCAATTCTTTTCATTACCCATGATATTGATGAAGCGATATTTTTATCCGATAGAATCTATATATTGTCCGATAGACCTGCAAAAATAAAGGCAGAAATAAATGTGGAGCTTCCAAGGCCTAGAGAAAATGAAGTTATCACTTCATCAAAGTTCAATGAGCTTAAGAAGGAGATAATGAGTATTTTGTAATCATAAAATGGGGGGTGTATAGATGACGTTCTTTAACAAGGAAGCCGATTCTTATGATGAATGGTATGAAACAAAGTTTGGGAATTTCATTGATACGGTTGAAACTAACTTAGCATTTAAGCTATTTAAACCAGAAAAGGGTATGAAAATTTTAGATATAGGCTGTGGAACTGGAAATTTTAGTATTAAATTAGCTCAAAAGGGATGTAAGGTAGTAGGAATCGATATTTCCCAGGAAATGTTGAAAAAAGCAAGGCAGAAAGCTAAAAAAAAGGATCTTGATATCGAATTTTATGAAATGGATGTATATGATCTAGATTTTCAAGATGAAACCTTCGATGCAATATTTTCTATGGCTGCCTTTGAATTCATAAAGGAACCATTAAAGGCATTAGATGAAATATTTAGAGTAGCTAAGGATAATGCACAGGTGTTAATAGGAACTATTAACAAAGACAGCAAATGGGGAGATTTATATTTAAGTGAAGAATTTCAAAAAAATACAGTATTTAGATATGCTGATTTTAAAACCTTGGATGATCTAAAACAATTAAAAAGTGATAAAGTAGTAAATAGTGGAGAATGTCTCTTTGTACCACCAAATGCTAATGAAGAAGATATAACTATGGAAAATGAGATAAAGCTTTCTAAAAATGAACGAGGTGGATTCATATGTGTTCTATGGAAAAAATAGCTTCCTGTGAGATATCTTATATACCAATTATGAGTGAAAATTATATTGATGATGTTAACAGGGTTATAGATATTATAAAATCCTGTGAGCTTGAATGTAATATTGGAATTCTTTCAACAACCATAAGAGGAAATAAAGATAGGATATTTAGTTTAATAAAAGAAATCTATGACACCATGGATGAAGTAACAAGTTTTACTATAGATATAAAAATATCTAATATATGTGGTTGCAACAAATAAAACAGTAAAAAGCAATCTTATTTCTTAGTATACCTCTCATATAGATAATAAAATAAAATTTATTCTATATGGGGGGTTTTTGTATATTAAATAATCTAAGTAAAATGAGAAATGATATGAGGGAATGTATTATTTAGAATAATTATGATATCATGAAGAGAGTGATTTGTAAATTTGGAGGATAACAATGGAAGAAAATAAGAACATATTATGGCAATTATTTAAAGTATTTTTTAGAATAGGTCTTTTTACTATTGGCGGAGGCTATGCCATGCTACCTATGCTCCAAAGAGAGGTTATAGAAAAGCATAAATGGGCAACGGAAGAAGAAATAATGGACTATTATGCCATAGGGCAGTCTACTCCAGGGATTATAGCAATAAATACAGCTACATTTATTGGATTTAAGGAAAAGGGTGTTATTGGAGGAATTATAGCTACATTAGGAATGGTTGTACCTTCATGGTTTATAATAATATCTATAGCAGCTTTTTTTCAGCATTTTGCAGATAATCCTTGGATACAAAAGGCTTTCGCAGGAATAAGGGTTGTAGTCGTAGTACTTATTTTAAATGCAGTAATAAAAATGGGTAAAAAGGCTATTAAAGATTGGATTGGAATGATTATTGGAATTATAGCCTTTATAATAGTTGTTTTTTTACATTTATCACCAATTTATGTCATTATTAATGCTGGAGCTATTGGTATATTACTAAACGCACTAAGGATGAGAGGAAAGCAGATATGATTGAGCTATTTAAGATTTATTGGATTTTCTTTAAAGTAGGTTTATTTACCATCGGGGGAGGTTTAGCAGCTCTTCCTTTATTACAAAATGAAGTCTTGATGCGAGGTTGGGTGAATAAAGCTCAATTTGCAGATATGATTGCTGTTTCACAATCTACACCTGGGCCGATTGGTATCAATATGGCTACTTATGTGGGCTTTAATCAGATTGGGATTATTGGCTCTGTGATTGCGACATTAGGAATGGTAACACCTTCTATTATTATAATTTGTATTATTGCTAAATTTTTAAGGCATTTCAATGAAAATAAGCTGATTCAAGGGGTTTTTGTAGGTTTAAGACCAGCTGTAACGGGTCTTATTGCAGCGGCAGCATTTAGTATAGCTTCAATTTCTATGTTTAACATTGAGCTTTTTAAATCAACGGGGAATATAGTAGGTTTGTTTAATTTAAAGGCACTAATTTTGTTTGGAATTTTTATGTATGCTACAAATAAATGGAAATGTCATCCTATGTTATATATAGGAGCTGCAGGATTAGTTGGAATGTTTATTTTTTAAAAATAAAACATAATATATTAGCAAAGCTATTTAAAATTTTGCTATTGTGAAAATGGTTAGAGATATACTATAATTAATGATAATTACTTAATTAGGAGGTAAAACTAAAAAAATGCGGAAATTACATGTAAAAGAAATTACTCAAGCCGTAAAGGAAATGTGTATCAGTGCAAATTATAATCTTGGAAAAGATGTTATAGATGCTTTTGAAAAAGCTAAAGAAAATGAAGAATCCCCTGTAGGAAAAGAAATAATTGAAAATCTTATAAAAAATGCCCAAATAGCTAGATATAATCAAATGCCAATGTGCCAAGATACAGGAATGGCTGTTTTGTTTGTTGAGCTAGGCCAAGAAGTTCAGCTTTTAGATGGAAATATTACTGATGCCATAAATGAAGGTGTTAGGCAAGGCTATAGTGAAGGATATCTAAGAAAATCAGTTGTAAGCGACCCTTTAATAAGAAAAAATACAGGGGATAATACACCTGCAATAATATATTATGATATAGTTCCAGGAGATAAGGTAAAAATAACAATAGCACCCAAGGGATTTGGAAGTGAAAATATGAGTAAAACAAAAATGCTGAAGCCCTCCGATGGAATAAAGGGGGTAGAGGATTTTGTAGTTGAAGTAGTATCTCAGGCTGGACCTAATCCATGCCCTCCTATAGTTGTAGGGGTAGGAATTGGTGGAACATTGGATAAGGCGGCAAATATGGCGAAAAAGGCATTAATAAGGCCTATAGGTGAGCATAATGAGCTTCAGCACATAAATGAAATGGAAAAAAGGCTTTTAGAAAGAATCAACAACCTTGGTATTGGACCCCAGGGGTTAGGAGGAATAACTACTGCCCTGGCTGTAAATATTGAGGTTTTTGCAACCCATATAGCAGGTTTACCCGTAGCAGTAAATATAAACTGCCATGCTTCAAGGCATGAAGAAAGGATTATATAAATCCAAATGGATCATAGTAAATCCAAATGGATCATAGTAAATTCAAAACTATTTGCAGATTTTTAAGCTTTCTATGAATAATCTGGATTTAAATAAGGAGAGACCAAATATGTCAAAAAATATAAAAAGAATAACAACACCTTTAACTGAAGAAAAAGTTAAATCTTTAAGGGCAGGAGACACTGTTTATATAAGTGGAGTAATATTTACAGGACGAGATGCAGCCCATCAAAGATTGATAGATTCACTTAAAAAAGGAGATAAGCTACCCTTTGATATTAAAGATCAGATTATATATTATGTAGGGCCTGCTCCAGCAAAGCCAGGACAAGCAATTGGGTCTGCTGGTCCTACTACTAGCTATAGGATGGATGAGTTGACAGTTCCACTCCTTGAGCTAGGATTAAATGGCATGATTGGAAAGGGAAGTAGAAGTAAAAAAGTAATAGAAGGTATGAAAAAATATGGGGCTATATATTTTGCTGCAATAGGAGGAGCTGGAGCCCTTATTGCTGATTCAATAAAAAAGGCTGAAATTATTGCCTACGAGGATTTAGGCCCTGAAGCCATAAGGAAATTAGAGGTGATGGATTTTCCTGTAATAGTGGTTATAGATAGTGAAGGAAATAACTTATATGAAACTGAAAGGCAAAAATATAAGAAATAGGAGGATTAAATATGGTAAATTACAATGAAATGGCGTTAAGATTACATAAAGAAAACAAGGGGAAAATATCAGTAGTAAGCAAGGTGAAGGTTGAGACTAAAGATGATTTATCTACGGCTTATACTCCAGGAGTAGCACAACCCTGTAGGGAAATAGATAAAAACAAAGAAGCAGTTTATGATTATACATCTAAGGGAAACCTAGTGGCCGTTGTAAGTGATGGAACAGCAGTACTTGGCTTAGGAGATATCGGAGCAGCTGCTTCTATTCCAGTAATGGAAGGGAAGGCAGTACTTTTTAAAAGCTTTGCAGATGTAGATGCCTTTCCAATATGTTTAGATACTAAGGATGTTGATGAGATAGTAAGAACAGTTAAGCTTTTAGAGCCTGTGTTTGGTGGAGTTAATCTTGAAGATATAGCTGCACCAAGATGCTTTGAAATCGAATCAAAACTCAAGGAAACTTTAGATATACCTGTATTTCATGATGATCAACATGGAACAGCTATTGTAGTGGTAGCGGGACTTATCAATGCATTGAAGCTTGCAGGAAAGAAAATGGAAGATATCGAGGTTGTTGTTAATGGTCCAGGGTCTGCTGGTATAGCTATATCAAAATTACTTTTAAGTCTAGGTGTAAAAAATATAGTTTTATGTGGAAGAAAAGGAGCATTGCATAAGGATTTACAGGATATGAATTGGGCTCAACGTGAAATGCTAAAAAGTACTAATAAAAATAACGAAACTGGAAGTCTAGAAGAAGTTATAAAGGGTAAGGATGTATTTATAGGGGTATCTGCTCCCAATATAGTTACAAAGGAAATGATTTCTACCATGGCAGATAAATCAATAGTTTTTGCTATGGCTAATCCTATTCCAGAGATTATGCCTGATGAAGCAAAGGCGGGTGGAGCATTTATAATAGGAACAGGAAGATCGGATTTTCCAAATCAGGTAAATAATGTATTAGCATTTCCAGGGATTTTCAGAGGAGCATTAGATGTTAGGGCATCAGATATTAACGAGGAAATGAAAATAGCTGCAGCCCATGCCATAGCAAATACAATAGCTGAATATGAGCTAGATAGAGATAATATATTACCGAAGGCATTTGATAAGAGAATAGCAGAAAATGTAGCTGATGCTGTAAAGAAAGCTGCTATAGAAACCGGTGTGGCTAGAAAAAAATAGCATTGAAAAATACAAAAAATATTTTTTATGCATATAGATATTTTGGTAAAACAGTTAATTTATACATATCAAAAATCCACAAAAGCTCTAGATATTTTGATATGCATAAATTAAGTTTTACTATGGAAAATCTATATATATATATAAATAAATATGAAGAAAATCCTTGACAAACAATAGTAGATATCTTATAATTTATTACAACAAATTAACAAGATTAAAAAACTGTGAAGAGAAGAGTAGATGCAAGGCAGAGTTTTAGCGAGCTGGTTATGGTGGGAGTCCAGTACGAAGTCTGTATTGAAGAACGTCTCTGAGTTTCTAACCGAAAGTCCTTAATGGATAAGTAGACTTAGACGGAGCCAAACCGTTATTAATTGGGCAGTATCGAGTAGAAATAAGTCTATTCTGTACTTGTTAAGAGAGCAATTTATTGCTAATTTGGGTGGTACCGCGGAAGTAAGCCTTTCGTCCCTTGTAGAAGAGGGATGAAGGGCTTTTTTTATTGGTTATTGATAACCGGGAATCAATAATCAAAGCCAAAGCGAAAAATTGTTTTGTTATCAAGTAGCTATAATAATAGAGAATAAAAGAATGAGGAGGAACTTTATTATGAAGTCTTTAGAAAAAGCTTTAATTATACCAAAGGATTATGAAGTAAAAATGAATTTAATAGATACAGAAATTGGAATTAAAATAATTAAAGATTATTTTGAAGAGCATTTAGCTAAGGAGCTTGATTTAACTAGAGTGTCAGCACCACTTTTTGTTAGACCAGAAACTGGATTAAATGATGATTTAAATGGTATAGAAAGACCTGTTTCCTTTGATGTACTGGGGATTGGTGGTAAGGATGTTCAAATTGTACATTCATTGGCTAAATGGAAACGCATGGCATTAGCTAAATATGTATTTGAAATAGGGAAAGGATTATATACTGATATGAATGCTATAAGAAGGGATGAGGAGCTAGATAATCTTCATTCGATATATGTGGATCAATGGGATTGGGAAAAGATTATTTCAAAGGAAGAAAGAACCGAAGAAACTTTAAGGGATACTGTACAGAAAATATATGGTGTATTTAAGGCTACAGAAGAAAAAATATGTAGTGCTTATTCTCAACTTGAAAAGCAGCTTCCTGAAGAAATATTTTTCATTACATCTCAAGAGCTTGAAGACAGATACCCTGAGCTAACACCTAAACAAAGAGAAGATGCAATAGCTAAAGAAAAAGGTGCTGTATTTATAATGCAAATAGGTGGAGAGCTTAAATCAGGTATTAGGCATGATGGTAGAGCACCAGACTATGATGACTGGACTTTAAATGGAGATATAATTTTCTGGTATCCTGTTCTAGAAATGGCATTCGAAGTATCTTCTATGGGTATTAGAGTTGACGAAGATGCATTAGAAAGACAATTAAAGTTGGCTGGATGTGAAGATCGCAAAGAGTTTTCATTCCATAGGGCTTTATTGGAAAGAAAATTACCCTATACAATAGGTGGAGGAATTGGGCAGTCAAGAATGTGTATGTATTTTCTGCAAAAGGCTCATATTGGAGAAGTTCAAGCTGCTATTTGGCCTGAAGAAATGATTAAAGAATGTGAAAAAGCAAATATTATGCTGCTATAGAAATCAACAGATTTTATCTGTTGATTTTTAAGTGCTTTTATAGATATTATTATGGGTATAGAAGATCTAATAAAGCAGGAAAAATGTTAAATGATTAACAAGAAAATTAGAACAAATGTTGACTGAACTATTACAGGGGTTATTAAATACTAAAGGATTCAAAAGCTTGTTTTATATATTTTATTGTTTTATCTACTGCTTCATCTATACTATAATTAACTTGATTATTTAGTATTCGTAAAAGCATACCCTCGTAGATTAAAAGAATCATTTCATTTATTTGTTCTAGATGTTCTTCCTTAATAAAACCTTCATTAACACATGCCTTAAGAACAGCCATATCTCTAACATAAATATTTTTTTCCATAAGCATTGGAAGAACATCAATAGACTGCTCTCCTAATTCTTCTGGAAAAATTGCATAATATTCTTTAATCACATCATTAATAGAATTACTGTATTTATCAAAGAAAATGATATAATAAATTTTAGGGTTTTGAAAAGAATGATAGCAAAAACATTTCCATATATTAAAAAATTTATCTAAAGCATTCTTAGAGTTTTTTAAATAATCTGGTAGACTAAAAGCATAATCCCTTAGATATTTCATGGAAGCAAAAAAAAGTAAATGGTTAAGGTCGTTAAAATAATTATAAAGAGTTGCACTATTATAGCCTGCAATGTCGGCTACTTTTCTTATTGTAACTGATTCTATTCCTTCATCTTCAATGATTTGATTTGCTGCATCAATGAAATATCCCATCATACGCCTTTTTTGTATCTTTTTCTTTCTGTTTCTCATTTTTATCACCATCTATCTATTGCAATTAATTCTGTAGAGTCCTTAACTATTATAGCATATTCAAGGCTAAATTGTAGAGGTTATTAAATAATTAAATAGTTTGAAGGGAATTATTGATATAAAATTAAGAGGTTCAACCGCGAATTTTGTGATTGAATAAAGTTTCCATAAATCACATTATCAATTAATTGGTAAAAAGGGTACAAAAAATCCGATACCTCCCTTATCATTTTATGTTTCCTCGAAAACTCTAAAGGTCAGATAACTCAGTCGTCATAGAAACGTCTGATTTTTTCTTTTCCTCCAGATTTTTCGATTTTTTTATTGATAAATTTCAAAAAATATTTGACTTTTTAAAACGCCCCTAATAATGAGGATGAACGGATCTAATTTCGTTACTTCTCATTAAAGGTGGTTTTTTTATGCTAGGCAATTGGCGTACTCACGATGAATATCGAAAATCTGTAGTCGAAAATCTTTCGCTTTTGGCTCAAATCAACCCTTCAGCACTGTTTGAGTATGAAAAAAAAATTTCTAAACTCTATATTCTCAATCTTGATACATTAAAAACAATCATTGCTCCACTTTATTCTAACACTGGTAGAACATCTAACTTTCAACCTGAAATTTTCAGATCTTTTATACTCATGAATCATCTAGGACTCACTTTGGACCAGTGGTGCTTCAAAATCCAAACTAACTTTGTCCTTAGAATCGTCGCAGGCTTTGATTCTACTAACCTTCCTGGTATTGCTTCTTACTATGATTTTATAAATCGTATCATTAAGCTTGATGAAAAACCAAAGCTTAAAAAGAAGAAGTGTAAACCTTCTAAAAAGGTTGGCAAAGGTAAGAAGTTACCACCTAAAAAACCTGGTATTGTTAGTCGAATAGTTGATAGGATCCTTCGTGGAAGACGTTTTGATCGCTGTCCTGAACTCATCCTTCAAAGGATTTTTGCTGACGTCTGTGTCAAGCAATCTATTAATTTAGACCTAATCAAAACAATTTTATCCATTTTTGGTGATGGCACATGTATCAAAACAGGCGCCTCTCATTTTGGTGTGAAAACCTGCGAGTGTGAAGCCTTCCAGTGCGATTGCCCTCGCAAGTTTTCGGACCCCAATGCGACTTGGGGATGGGATAGCCATAATAATCTTTGGTTTTATGGCTACACCAGTTACTTTATTTCAACATACAACAAAGACTTGAAGGTCGATTTACCACTCTACTTAAGGCTTGTTGATGCGAAACGCCATGATAGCATCTCTGCTGTTGTTGCCATTGCTGAATTCAGGGACCTGTATCCAGATTTAACGGTAGATACTTTTATTTCAGATAGCGCCAGCGATAATTACTCTACTTATGAGCTGCTAAATCACTGGAATATCAATGCTGTCATTGATCTAAACTCTGAAAACAAAGGTAACCGTAAATATCCTGCTCATCTGACTATTGATGAAAAAGGGATCCCTATTTGTCCTAGCGGACACAAAATGATTGCCAATGGCTTTTTTGGCAAGGATCGATGTCGCCTTAAGTGGCGATGTCCTAGGGTTCTAGGAAAAGTTCAGCGTTCTGATGCTTGTGACAATTGTTCACCTTCAAAGTATGGTAGAGTTATTTATACCAAGCCCTCTTGGGATCTAAGGCTTTTCACTAAAATTCCACGGGACTCTTTGAAGTGGAAACTAAAAATGAATGAACGTACTGTTGCTGAACGTGTAAATAACAGAATTCTAAACCACTACGGCATTGAAAATGCTAAAACAAGAGGCAAGAAAAGAATCTCATTCTTTATCACCATCGCTGCCTTTAATGTGCACTTAGATGCTCAAATCAACTTGTTAAAAGCAATATCTAAGTTTGATTTTTGCAAGATTTTTAGTATAAAAACCGTTGTTTAAACATGATATGAATATTTTTTAAGTCTATTTTCAAATAGGCTAGCTTTGCTGTACCCTTTTTTCTAAAATACTCCAAAACCAACTATTCAAACCCTTGTTTAGATTATTTTTTCCAAAAATTAACTTTTGCTATTAACTAGTTTTCGAGGTTACTCCATAGAAAAAACAGCCCGAAGTCTGTAAAAGTATAGAAATAATTTTTTGTTCGCTTTCTTATCTTGATGATTATGTGGCAATTTTCCTAGCAACATTAGATCTCACCACTATAATATATTCAAGCTTCTTAATATCTCTATAGTTTTTTGTTTGAAATTATTCAAATCTTCTCTTTCTAAACAATCAATATAATGCTCAAAAGACAGATACATATTGTAATAGTGAAAATCAGCTATTTTTTCAACTTTTTTCAAACTGTAGATTTTATATTTAACAAATTCTTTTTTTATTTCATTGTAAATGTTATGCGATAGATTTGAAATTGTTTCTACTATTATACTTAAAAAATCGTTCAAATAAATATCTCTATTAATATAGAAAAGTGCTATGGAAAAAAGCCTATTACGGTCAACCATATATTTAGATATTTCGGTTAACCGTTTAAGTAGATATAGAAAAAAATCTACAAAATGCCATTGATCCGTTTTAAACAGTATTCCAATGACCATATTTTTTTCTTTACAATTTTCAACACGATATTGAGTAATATAATTTTGATTTAAATAATTTATATTGTATTGTGATTCTAAATTTATTGTATTATTTAAATATTTTCTTAATATGGTAGTAATATCACTTTCATTTAAATCAGAATCCAAATATATTGTTGTATTTTCCATATTAAAAGCTTTCTTACAAAATTTACTTATTTTGTCGCAAAACATATAATTTAATTCAGATATGTCTTCTAAAATAGTTGTATATTTATTATTAATATTTTTATGATCTTTTTGGCATAATATTTAGACAATATAATCCAAATAACGTTTAACAGATAATAATTTTTCATATTAATTAAAATTTTACCTTGCTTATCTCAATTAGTTAAAATAGTACAACGTGTTCAACTAGGTTAAATTGATAAAATACTAAACCTTTTCTTTTTCTACCACTACAAAAGATGTAGGCGTTTCATATAATGTTATTGATTCTAACTCTAATTCATTTTTATTAGTACTTATTAATCTTATTTCAGCATCCCATTTTTTGAAAATCCATGAAGCTATATATTCTGCTGTTGTATTAGGTACATCTATACTATCATTTAAGTTGGTATGATCTAAGCTGTTTTTTATTTTTTTGTCCCATATTTCTTTTATTTCTTTATAATCAATTATCATACCTATTTCATTTAACTTTCCTTTTATTCCTACAATCAGTTTATATGTATGTCCATGTAAAAATTTACAATCCCCTTCGTAGTTCAAAAGCTTGTGTGCTGCATCAAACAAGAATTCTTTATACACTACTTTTTTTAATTTCATATCTATATCTCCTTTTTTCAAATTCTAACAGACCTTTATTTCTTAACTTACATGCTGGACAAGTTCCACAACCATCACTCATAATTCCATTATAGCAAGTAAGCGTATTTTCAATGACAAAATCATACGCTCCTAAATCATATGCTAACTCCCAAACCTCTGATTTATCAAGATGAATTAGCGGAACATGAATTTTAAAGTTTCTGTCCATTGCTTTTTTTAGAGTTTCTTGTGAATTTTTTATGAAAGACTCTCTACAATCAGGATACCCACTATAGTCTGCTTCACTTGCTCCTAAAACTAAATCTCCAATATTTTCTTGATAAGCTACAATTGATGCATATGTTATAAAAAGCAAATTTCTTCCAGGAACAAATGAATTAGGATATTCTTTTTCGTGAATCTTTCCTATTGGAATATCTATATTTGTTAAAGAACTAGTAGTAATTATATTTTTAATTTCAGGTAATTTTATAATTTGATGAGGAACCTTTAATTTCTCTGTGATGGATTTTGCTACTTCTACTTCTTTTATATGTCTTTGATCGTAATCAAAAGTAACTGCTTTTACAAAATCAAATTTTTTAATAGCCCAAAATAAACAAGTTGTACTGTCTTGCCCTCCACTAAATATAACTATCGCTTTTCTCATGTCATACACCTCTTTCTTCTGAAGACCAAATTAATTTGTGTAGTTGGTAATTTATTCTCCAATCTAATTTATTTTTTAAAATATACTTGGCTATTTCTTTTGGTTGTATAGTTCCTGCAACAAAACCAATTAAAATCTTACCTTTTTTATAATAGCACTCTAATATTTTGTTAATACTTATTAAATCGTTATAATCTGATATTACAAATTTTATTTCATCTGTATCTCTTAGAAATTTAAAATTATTAGTATTCATATTATTAATTTCATAACTACCTTCCAACTTATAATCCATTACTATTTTTAACTTGGAGGTATTATATCTCTCTGTTATTTTTGAAATATCAATAGAACCATTTGTTTCTATTGATATAGTTTTTACAGAATTATCATTGACAAATAAATCTATAACACTAATTACCTCTTCATATTGAAGTAAGGGTTCTCCTCCAGTAATACAAATATTGGTTGGATTTTCTTTTTTAACAAGATTATAAATCTGCTCTACAGAATATTCTATATATGAGTTTTTCTCATAGCTATATTTCGTATCACACCAATTACATCTTAGATTGCATCCATATAACCTAATAAAATAAGTAGGTTCTCCTACTAAAGTGGTTTCACCTTGTATACTATAAAATAATTCGCTTACTTTCATATATCTTCACCACCTTGTATAATATAGTTTGTAAAACACTCCAAAATAGAAATCTTATCTAATAGTTTTCATCTACTCTTCCTACCTAGTAGCATGAAAACTAAAGAACTTGTCTATTTAAAAACAATTTGAGATAATTGTTCTCGTAAACAGATAGAGATTTTCGTTCACCACCTTGAGGCATGAATCCTCCTAAAAAAGAGTGATATCTCTGCTTTACGAGTTTTTGGGAATAAGCTGGATGTTGATTAGCTAAAGCTAATTCTTCGTATGTCTAACAAGGCTGTAACTTGTAAAGATTAGAGTGTATATCTATCTGTAATTTAAATTAAAATTGTGAGGTGTTTTGTATGATTATAGTAGGTATCGATATAGGTAAATTCAATCATGAAGCTACGCTTATTGATATTCAGGGTAATATAATCGGTAAATCAATTAGATTCTCTAATTCTCATCAAGGTACAAATAAACTTCTTAAGTATATAAGAGAAAATAATCCATCTAATGATGAAATAATATTTGGTCTAGAAGCTACAGGTCATTATTGGTTAGCCCTTTACTCTCGTTTATTAAGTGAAGGTTTTAAAATTAACGTAATCAATCCAATACAATCTGATAGTTTTAGAAATCTATATATTAGAAAAACAAAGAATGATTCAAAAGACTCTTTTATCATAGCCGAAGTTATACGCTTCGGAAGATTTACATCTACTAAGCTTTCTGACGAAAAAATATTAGCCCTTCGTAAGTTATGCAGATACAGAACCTATATGGTAGACCAAATATCAGATTTAAAACGTAAACTAATTAGTATCCTTGATCAAATTTTCCCTGAATATTCTAAGCTCTTCTCTGATGTTTTTGGTAAAACATCAAAAGAGCTTTTACTAAGTCACTGGGCACCTGAAGAAATAGCAAATCTTGATACAGACTACTTAACAGAACTTTTATTAAAATTAAGTAAAGGCAGATTAGGTATTAAAAAAGCTACTCAAATAAAAGAGACTGCTGCAAATTCTTTTGGAATTAAAATAGCAACTGATGTCTTTACTTTTCAGATAAAGCAATTACTAGAACAAATTAAATTCATAGAAGAACAACTTAAAGAATTAGAAAAAAATATTGCTGATAATTTTCAGACCTTTAATAGTCCCTTAACCTCAATACTAGGTATTGGACCAGTTCTTGGAGCAATAATCCTTAGCGAAATTGGTGATTTTTCTAGGTTTAGTAATGGAGCAAAACTGGTAGCATATGCTGGTATAGACCCTACTGTTAGACAATCTGGAGAATTTAACGGTATTCATAACAGAATGTCTAAAAGAGGTTCTCCATACCTTAGACGAGCCATATGGATGGCTGCTACAGTTGCTGCATTTAAAGATACTGTTCTAAATAATTATTACAACAAGAAAAGGTCTGAAGGTAAACATCATTTAACTGCCGTAGGAGCTGTCCCTCGAAAGCTAACCTATATTATTTATGCTGTAATACGTGATAATAAAGAATATACTCCAATGGCTTAGTTAAAAAGAATAATTACCCTTCGGGTTATTAAAATTAATAACCTCTTTTTGTCATGCCAATTTTTAGTTGTTTAATTATAATGTTTTATTCAATTTTCCTACTTGACATTTAATAGCTGGTCTTTTACTATTTCTTAGTAATATATAACCCTTTCTTATTCATCGTGCATTTCTTTAGATTTTTTTCATACTACTTTGTTTTTTATTGCCTATTACTAGTTAGTTTTTAGATATTTGCACTTTCATATTTTTTTAATCCATAAAACCAAATCATCTTATATATTAAATAAAATACTATTAGTTCAATTATTAATAAGTATATTAAATTATAATCTTTATTTACAAATATACTTACTGGTGAATTTGAAACCAAAACAACTGGAAATGCAATATGAAAAATAATGAAAAATACACCTTTGAAAATTGCAGTAGGAAATTTCATGAAATCCAATGAGGAAAAAAATACCTCATGTAGTTCATCGATTTTTATAAACCAGAAGCTTGTACACATTATTGAAAACCATATAAAATACAATAACAGCATAGCTGGAATACTTATAAGCATATATTTAAGTATCATAATAATATCTACATCTAGCTTTCTTATTTGTAAAACCACTATAAAAACAGCGGGAAAAAAATTAGCTAAACTCCCATAGTCAAGATTTCGTATTGAAATTAAGTATTGCGATGAAATAGGGATAACTAAAAATAAATCTAAAGTACCTGTTTTTATATAGTAAGGTATTCGTGTCAAATTATTTATAAAGAAAAACATAAGTATAGATTTAATAATCTCTGTTGTTCCAATTAATAGAAATATTTGAGACTTTGACCATCCTCCTATAAAATCTGTATATAAATATATGTATTCGTAAAACAATATTGTAATTATAAACCATACTAGACTGTCCATTATACTAATTAAAGCATCTACCTTATAGATAAAAAATTTCTTTATATTTAACTTCAATATATATACAAACAACTCCACATTTTATCCCCCTAAAGAACTATACTTTTTTATGCCTAATTTCCACAATAAACTAATTGCAAAACCAAATAAAATTATCCATATTAATTGTACTTGAAGAGCCTCATATATGTTAAAACTATTAGGTTCAATAATAAATTGTGCTAGAAAATGTAATAAATATGAAAAAGGAGTGAATTTGATTACTAAAAGTAATTTAGCTGGAAAAAGATAAAGTGGTATAATAGTTCCTAGAAAAAATTCCATAATTATCTCTATTGTATAAAATAAAGAACCTACTTCGTCAAACACAAAACTTAATAAGGATATAAGATAATAGATTTGAAAATATAAAATATATGTACCCATTAAAGCAAATATGAAAAAAATAATACTTTTAGGTGTACTTAAATTTAAATATAAATTAATATTGAAATAATAATTTATAAAGAAACCTACAAATAAAGTTGGAACTGTAAGTATGCACATTGATGTTAATTTTTTACCTAATGTTTTAAAAAATATATACTTAAAATAATTTATGGGTTTTATAATATAATTTGATAATTTTCCATATTTAATATCTTCGTTTACTTCCCAATGAAAAGAGGGGGTTAAAAAAATTTGAAATACCTTAATTATAAAAATATACGTGATTGTATACTCAAATGTATAGTTTTTGATGTATATTTTATTGCTATATATTGTACTCCAAAGCAAGATATAGGCAATCAAAGGCAAGTAAGATAAGAGTATCTCAAATATCATGTTTGCTCTATATACAAAACTTTTTTTAAACTCTATTACCAAATAGTACAGATACATCATATATTTCCTCTCAATTCCATTACATCAAATATATTTAATGATTCTACTACATGCTCTCTAATTATAGAGCTTGATGCTACTATTGATAACAATTTTCCAATATACTTTTCTTCTACTATACATACAATTTGTTCCTGTTCAAGCCTTATATTTTTACACAAATTTCTGACTCTTACATCATCCAATACATTCGAAGCTGTGGAAATTTTTAATTTCCTTAGTTCTTTTATATCCTTAAATAAATCATTTATTTTTTTATCTACTACTACTTCTCCATTATTCATATACAATAACCTATTGCAGGTAGAATTAATGTCATCCCAACAGTGACTTATCAAAAGTAATGTAGCTTCATTTTCCCCAGTATATTTATTTATAAAATTTCTAATAGCTATTTGAGATTTATAATCTAAGCCAATTGTTGGTTCATCTAAAAAAATAATATTGGGTCTATGCAAAAGAGATACTATTAATTCACATTTAATTCTTTCTCCTAGTGATAATAATCTTACTTGTGTATCTAATACTTTTCTTACATTTAAAAGATCCACTAATGTATTTAACTGATTTTTATAATCTTTATCTGATAGTTTATATATTCTTTTATGTAGTTCAAAAGTATCTTTTGGAGTTAAATCAGGTATTAATTGTTGTTTTTGCCCTAAAACCACGCCTATTTGTCTTAGGTATAATTTATTTCTTTTGAAGGGCTTATTTCCATTTATTGTGATATTCCCACGGGTAGGTTCAATTAAACCAATCATCATTTTTATTAAAGTACTTTTACCAGCACCATTCGCACCACAAAGAGCAACTCGCTCTCCTCTTTCTATGCTAAGAGTAATATTCTTTACTGCTGGAATATCTTCATTTTTTGAAAATATTCCAAAGCAATTTTTTATATTTGCATTCAATTTTCTTCTTTTATATGACTTACATAAATTTTCAATTTTAATCATAAATTAAACTCCTATCAATAGCCTTTTAATTTATAAACTTCTGCAAAATCAACTCCAACTTGCATTCCTCTATAAGCATTTAATCCCTCGGTACCATTTATAAGGTTTGAATTTCTTTGTTGAGATTTATACTTAGCGATTAGCTTCTTTTTTTCTCCAATAAAGTTAGTAATGTTAATATGAAAGTTAAATTCTTCAAGTGGTGTCCACACTTCGTAAAGATATCTCTTGCTTATAACATTTGATTTAATACCTCTGCTATAATTTTCAGCTAAAAAACACGCTCTATTTGTTACATCATTTACTAAAGAATGATCAAAATCACTTTCTTTTGAATGCGGATAATAGATAGAATCTGGATAAAAGTCCAATATAACTTTTAGTAATTCGTTTACCATTACATCAAAATGAATTGTTTTTCTTTCCTCAAAATCCAATATAATATATTCTATACCAAGATACTTACTAATATCTTCTGCTTCCTGTCGTCTGATTAGAGTTTCTTCTTTGGAAATCGAATTACCAAAAACAACTACAACTTTTACTTTTTTTTGTAAACTTAACAATTTTAAAATTAAACCTCCACAGCCTATTATCTCATCATCTATATGTGGAGCAATAAATAAATGTTTGTCATTTGGCATATTATACTCCTTTTATAGCTTCAATAATATAATATTGACTATTTTTATTGATTTTATTTTTTAAAAAGTCTCCATATTCAGCTATAATTTTAAGATTACATTTCTCAAAGAGATATCTTAATTCCTGAAGATATGTGTATCTTGAAATATATTCTATATTGTAATATCTTCCATTCAAGTTGACACTTAAAGAATCTTTTTTTAATTGTTTTTCAAAATTATATGCTCTTTTTTGATATACTTTAACTTTACTAGTTTTTTCATCTGTTGACTTATTTGGCAGAGAATCATATAAATGTTTTGTAGTATTATTTGATATAAATGGAGCTGCTTCTATGTCAATAATAAGTTTAGCTTCATTTCCCAATTTATCCGCTATTTTATTCAAATTTTGTTGTTGTTCTTCAGGAGTAAGAAAATATTCAAATACCCCTCCACTTAAAAGAATAAAATCATAATTCTTAGTAAAAGACTGGCTCGTTAAAAAATTATCTACTGTAATATTTATATTCTTTATTTTCAATTCTTTTAACTTATTCATACCTTTTTCTATCATGCTTTCAGAAATATCAAAGGCATCTATCTCCTTTGCATAACTAGATAAAAAAATAGCCAGCCTACCTGTTCCACAACCAAAATCTAATATAGTTGGGTTATCTTTTTCTCTTATTTTTTCTAAATAAAATTGAAAAAAATTTATAGGTTCTGGAATTAAAGCATCGTAAATTTTTGATAATTCTTTGTATTGATCCATCAATTCAACCTTCTTTCTTGATGTTTACTGTTATCATCATATCCTTTCTTAAAAAAGATTAACCATATTATTAAATATAGTGATAATAATAAATCCTTAGTAAATTTGTAAATTTTTCTAAAATCTGATATTAAAGAAATTTCAATAGGATAATACCCACTTTTTTCCAATCTTACCCCATCAGCATGTCCAAAACCATAGTTATATGAAGATTTCAAATCAGCTTTTAAAGATAGCGCTGCATGATTGATAACAGCTTTTTTATCAAAAAATATTTTCATTCCTTTTTTTCTTATTCTAACGTCTAAATCATAGTCTTCTGTTGCAGAAAGTCTTTCGTCAAAGTAATACTCTATTTTATCTATTATTCTTTTATTAAAACCTAGTGGAGGAGCATAAGCATTTCTTTTATTTATATGTATTTCTCTTGATTTCGCAACAATTTTTTCAAGAATATTATTATATTGAAAACTTATAATTCCCTTTACAATTTCATATTTATCTAAATTTTTATCGAATCTTTCAATTACATTTCTTCTAAAAGTACAATCAGAATCCATTAATAAAACTTTAGAATAACTACTTTGCATTATTCCTTTATTATAGGATTTCGTTAGTGAGGCTTCCTTTAATCTAAATATTCTCAAGTTATTTTTATTAATTTTATGCAGTCTCTCCACAAAATCATCAGAAGAACCATTGCAAACAATAACAATTTCACAATTATCATAATCTATAGAATTTATACATTTAAATATTTTTTCATCATCTTTTACTCTAATAACTATACTAATCATCTATATTTCCTTTATTATCTTTGATAATTTTTCATTTAGATGGTCTAAAACTTTCGGTTGTATATATAATTCACCTGGATCTCTTAATTCATATAATTTACTTTTCAAGCTATTTATAAGGTTATTGTCAAATATTAGGTATAACTCAATATTATTCTCACGGCAAACTTTGTTTAACGCTGAAAATAAATTACTTTTCTTATTTATAATAAAAAAAGCAACAACTTTTTTATATTTTTCTTTATTACTTTCTATATATCTTATTATTCTTCTAATCAACTCTTTATTATAGTAATCTAGAATATGTTTTTTCCTATCTTTTTCATTAATAAAATTTAAGTTAAAATCATATGCACAAAAAGTTTTATTCATCTGATATTCATATGGTACTAATCCAGAACTTGATAAAATAACAGGATGTAGTTTTTTATATTTATTTGTCACTGCTCTAATTTTGTATCCAATATATGAAAAATCATATGGTTTAGACCAAGTACATGGTTGTAAGAAAAGTACATCTTTACCTTGCGGAACTTCATAACTATCTGAGCAAAAAAAATTTTCCCACCAGTCATACTCTTCATTTCTAATAAACTCTTTCGTAACCCCTCTTCTGTATTTCACTTCTGTAAAAGGAGTATTTTCTAATAATATATATTCTTTAAAGTTAGGATATTGTCTCATTTCAACACCTCTATCAAATTAATTCTTTCTATGAAAATCTAGATATATTTGTGGCTGTAAAAATAATTTATCCTTAGAAAAAGCTCTAACGAAAATACATAAGTCCGTTGTCATAAATTCTTCCTCAGAGTAATAACTTGAAAAATTCTTGTTCAATTCAATTAGAACAAATCCTAATTTTTGTAAATATTCTATCAAAAAATGAAATCTTCTTTTTCCTATACGTTCTATTCCTAAATTCATAAAAATAATATCTCCCAAATTTCCAGTAAGAACTTGATTTATGAATATTAGCCAAATCTGTAATCCCCCAGAACTATCAAAAGGGTCACAATGAACTGCAGAATATTGGTTTCGCCATACTTCTGGAGCTTTATATCTAATATCATACACTTCAGCAACTTCTTCATATAGAGTTTCATTAATAGTATTAACAATTCTTGTATCAGCATCTACTACACTAACATTATAATTCCTTAATAATTTTTTCAGAGCAATAGATGTAAAATCATCATCACCTAAAAACATTATTCTATATCTCCACGGTGGCAAAATTTCCGCAATTTTTTTTGCTCTTTTTTTAGTACTATCAATGGTTGTATGCATTTGTCCAAGGCTAAAATCATTATCTGCAAAAATACTATTATCCATATCAATATTTTTTTCTAATTTATAAATTTCATTTTTTATAAAAAATTTATTGTTTATATGGTTCAAAACATTTTTCTCCTCTAAAAAGTTAATAAAATTTGTCGCCAACTCATAAGTACCTAAAATTTTAACAATCTCATTTTTATCTAGTGGAGAAATCATCAATCGCCATATCCATAATTCAAACTCATACTTGCTTTTTTTATACCAATTATTCCAGATTAATTTGGAAGTAAAATTATTAGTTACCCCAAAATTAGTAGATAAATTAGTCATTTCTTTTTTGTAATCATACTTGCAAAACCCATCATATAACTTATCTATATCAAACTTCATATAATTAATATAATCATATACAAATTAAATAATGTTAATTGTAACGATTATATATACCTCCTATTTCTATTTTTTCTATCCATTTAATATAAAGCACCAATATATAGATAACTTTAATTATTATATTTTCTAAAATTAGCATTGTCATAACTATTTACTTACAGTTATTCATAGAACATACTTCATACTAGTTATATGAAGTATGTTCTAAAACACGGAGCTACTAAAAAAATATCAAGATTTTATGCTCCTGCAACTTTTGAAGCAACTAAAATTTCTTCTTCTGTCCATTCTAGTTCTTCCTCAGTAGTAATATTTACTTTTTCTTTACTCATGATAGTCTCCTCCTTTCAATAAAATTTATATATTAAAACCTAATATGGGATTCACGTAGTAAAACTTAATTTATACATATACAAATACTTAGTGTTTTTAGGCTTTTTGGACATGTATAAATTAAAGTCTTTACTTAAATTCCTATATTAGGTTTTAATCTCACTTCACCAACATCATTAAGTTATTAAGCAAACCTCTATCTTCATTGAACTTACCTCTTAGTGTAGTTGTAATAGTTTCTGAATTAGTTTTTTTAATACCTCTAGCAGCTATACATGCATGTTCAGCCTTAATTATTACAGCGATATCATTTGTATTAATAATTCTTTCAAGTATTTCAGCAATATCTGAACCTATTCGCTCTTGCAATTGAAGCCTTTTACCTACCATCTCAGCAATTCTCGCCATTTTACTTAGCCCTATTACTCTGTCTTTCGGTATGTATGCTATATTTATACTCATATTATACATAAGAGCTAAGTGATGTTCACAATAACTAAATATTTTTATGTTTTTTAGTAAAACCATATCATCATATTTATCAACAATATCTAAATCATTATCAAACGTTACTTTAAACATATTTGCTATATCATCATTCGTAAGTCTTATACCTTCAAAAATCTCTTCATACATATCTGCAACTCTTTTAGGTGTATCTATTAGTCCTTCTCGTTCAATATCTTCTCCTATTTCTATTAATATGCCTCTAATATACTCCATAATTTTTTCCTTATTAATTGCCATTTTCAGACTCCTTTTATGCTAACTTTTTATAAAAAAATCTTAAGATACATCAGTTTTTTATCCTATAATCTAAAGTAAATACTTAATTCTCCACATTCTTTGTTTTACATCAAATTAAATTTCATAACTTATTGATATCTTACAAAACGTTTTCAACAATTTATATCATTAATACAACAGCAACATAAAAATCCCTACATTTTGCTAAAAGTAAACATTGCAGTGTAAATAATAGTTTCCCAATTAAGTGATAAAATATAAGAACTGCAAATCTACTGTGATCTTTAATAACGAAACTTAAATTATAAATTCAAGTTCCATGAATAGTTCAATTAATATGTCGACATATAGGTTTAGATATACATTTTTTTAAATATTATTCTAAATATAATATAAATTGTATAAATTTATAGTTTTTATATATCTATAGTATATTATACCTATATATACATATTTTATCAATTGTTTTTTCTTGACATAATTTTACAATAAATAACAAAATACAAAAAGACTAGCCAATGTAGACTCATAATAAACTCTGGTGTAACCAATACCCCTGGAGTTTTGCAGTAACTTTACATATAGTGTAGTCTGAAACAAAGTCATCCGAATTGTTTCAGACTCTATTTTTTTTATTTTTCTTTCCACGGCAATCGCATGAAAAATAATAGAAAAGATAATAGCAAAAATATATAGAAAAAAGTGAAATGATAAGTATTCTCAAAAATGAGACTGGGAATAAGTGTCGAACCTTTAAAGTATTAAGAAAAAAATATTTTAAGGGGATGAACATAAGATGAGTATAAAGAATTTTAAAGATACATTTGGAAATGTAAAAGACTTTAGGCAAGAAGGAAAAATAAAGCACAAACTAATAGAAATACTATTTATAGCAGTAGTTGCAACTATAGCAAACGCTGATAGTTGGATAGAAGTAGGAGATTTTGTAGAGACAAGAGAAAAATGGCTGAGGAAAAATATAGATTTAGAAAATGGAGTACCATCACACGATACATTTGAAAGAGTATTTGAAAACATAGATAGTAAAGCTTTTAATAAAGCATTTATAAGTTGGACAAAGAAAATAAGTGATCATACAGATTGAAGAATAATAGCAGTGGATGAAAAAACATCAAGGGGATCACATGATGGAAAAAAGAGAGCAATTCATCTAGTGAATGCATGGGTAGATGAAAATGATATTATACTGGGTCAATTAAAGACAGAGGCAAAGAGTAATGAAATAACAGCTATACCAGAGTTTTTAGAATTATTATTTTTGAAGGAAAGTATAGTAACAATAAATGCGATGGGTACACAAAAGTGAGCCTGACACTTTTCCTTATATTAGTGGGAGCCTTTTTGATAATTATTTTGTCTTTGGAAAGAAATTAGTTAATAGATTCCAAATATCACACTTTAAAGTCTGAACCTTCAGAAAAATTCAAAAATCAGAAATAATTCAATATAATACAACTAAGGCAAAAAATAAATTATAAAAGGAGGGAGAATTAAATGACACACAAAAACAAGACTTTTGTTACAGCTAAGGAATTAGTCAATTCTATTGAAAATGAAGGATTGAGGTTGTTTTCAGATATAAAAGCCTCAGGTATTCCTAGTAGTGTAGCTCCTATAGGTGATGACTCATTTTTAGATTCTTGTGGTAATTATACTAATTGTTTGTAAAAAGAATTTAGTTAATAAATTCTAAATATTACACACCGAAGTTTAGATTTTCAAAAAATATAAAACTTAAGGTTCAACCGCGAATTTTGTGATTGAATAAAGTTTCCATAAATTACATTATCAATTAATTGGTAAAAAGGGTACAAAAAAATCCTATACCTTCCTTATCATTTTATATGCCAATACAATCAAACAAGGGGGTGCATCGGATGACTATCAATTATGATTTTATCCGAAATTTAATTGGATTACAAGGAATAGAGGTAGTCTATTCCAATGTAAATAATGGCATATTTGAAGTGTTTGCAACATCTATCTTTGATTTTGCTACATGCCCAAATTGTGGTCATATCACATATACCGTGCATGATAGAAGGTTTCAGCCATATAAACATTTACCAATCTGGGGAATGGATACCGTTATCATACTTGAGAAAAAACGATATGTGTGCAACTGCTGTTGCGAGAATCCTTTTGACGAACACTTTGATTTTATTAGAAAATATGGGCGTTATACTATTCCCTATGAAAAGTATATTTTTACATTGGCTCACAAAAATACAATCAAAAATGTTAGTGAGATCATTGGTAACAGTGAAGGTACATGCCAAAGAATTTATAACCATTATGCAAAAGAATATCTTGCATCATGTAAGCCTGAGCCATTAAGACTTTTAGGCATTGATGATATTGTCTCTAAAAAGGGACACAATTATGATACCGTAATCTATAATCAAGAAACAGGTAATGTAGTTGCAATTTTCTCGGGCAGGAGAAAGGAAGATGTAATCACTTACCTAAAAAGCTTACCTGAAGATCTAATCAGAGGTATTGAAGCAGTTTCCATGGATATGAGTAGGAGCTATTGTTTCTCCATATTAGAATGCCTGTCTAATGCAAAACCTGTAATAGATAGGTTTCATATATCACAACATCTTCATAACTGTGTAGATGATGCAAGAAAGCACATTCAAAACCATATCCGTAAGTATGGTAAAAAGGATGAGGTATTCAAAATACGTTGGTGTATATTAAAAAACATTGAAGACCTAGGCTATAAGGAATATGAAAATCTGCTTATTGCTTTTGCTAAGTATCCAAAGCTTGAACAACTTCACTATCTCAAAGAAGAATTTAGAGTATTCTTTGACCTTATAACAAAGGAAAATGCTGAAGCATTTTTGGATTTCTATAAGGATTTAGCAGAGGAATATGATATTCCTGAGCTTAAAAAATTTACGAAAACCCTTGATAACTGGAAGCCATATATTTTAAATTATTACGATTATCCAATATCCAATGGAACTACAGAAGGGAATAATCATAAAGTAAAAAACATTAAGTGCAGGGCTTATGGATATCGTAATCGTGATAATTGGGAAATTAGAGTTAAATATGAATTTAAATGTGCTTAAAATCCAGCTCTTCAAGGTATCTAGGATACTTGCAACTACTTGTGTTGTTATAATTATACTTTATAGCAATAATAAGTATATATAGGTCAAAATATCATATATAACTAAATTTAGTCATTCTGATTTCAGGAAAATATATCAATAATTTTCCTGTGTAGTTGTTCTTGACAAGGTAGGTACATGGTTTATCACAACATTCATTGTTGAACCAATTATGGGATTCACGTAGTAAAACTTAATTTATACATATACAAATATTCAGTGTTTTTAGGCGTTTTGGACATGTATAAATTAAAGTTTTTACTTAAATTCCTATAAGAACATTTCATAATTAAATATTTATAAAAAGTGAATTTCTAGTTTTCTATAAATAATTTAGGGGTAATATTACTACATGAGATATTAAGATATTAAAAAAATATCAATAATCACGATTATATAATAAACAAATTTACAAATTAATCAAAAATATGATATAATAATTCAGAATTAATAAAACTTATTTAGATTAGTCTATTATGTTTTAAAAAAAATATTCTGGCAAACGATTTTTTATTCAAATTAAATAAAGGAGGAAATTTTATGGAAAATTTATACGATGTTGTGATAATTGGATGCGGTCCAGCAGGTCTAGCAGCAGGATTATATTCTGCCCGTGCTAAAATGAAAACCTTGATATTAGAAAAGGGTAAGACAGGTGGACAAATAGTAACTACCAATGAAGTAGCAAATTACCCTGGTTCAATCAGAGAAGCTACAGGACCGAGTCTTATTGCAAGGATGGTAGAGCAGGCAGAGGAATTTGGTGCTGAAAGAAAAAACGATGCTGTAGTTTCAGTTGATTTTAGTGACAAGATTAAGGTTGTAAAATGCGAAAATGGAGAATATCGTGGAAAAGCAGTTATAATAGCTACTGGAGCAACACCTAGAAAGATAGGAGTGCCAGGAGAAGAAAAATTAACTGGAAAGGGAGTATCCTACTGTGCAACCTGTGATGCTGACTTCTTCACTGACCTTGAAGTGTTTGTCATTGGCGGTGGTGATTCAGCCATTGAAGAAGCAATGTATTTAACAAAGTTTGCTAGAAAGGTTAAGGTTGTTCATAGAAGAGATACCTTAAGGGCAGCTAAATCCATTCAAGATAAAGCATTTAAGAATGAAAAAATTGAATGGATATGGAATACAGTTGTAGAGGAAATCAAAGGCGATGGA
>NZ_FRAG01000095.1 GCF_900142245.1 Paramaledivibacter caminithermalis DSM 15212
TAGATTGAGTTCTAGACCATTAGCATGGAGTATAGTAGGTGCTGATCAAATGGCACGACTAAGAGTACATCGTGCCAATGGTGGGAAAGTATATGAAACAATGATAAAAAAGAGAAAAGAAAAGCAGAAAGAAAAAAGAATCGAGAAGTTAGATAAAAGAGTTGTAAAAAGAAAATTAAATAAAAAAGTAGAAGAAAAAATTGATAATATAACTGTTTTGAATATTGGGAAAAGAACTTGGGCTAGTGAATTACTCAAGTCTGTTCGTGGTGCTTAATTTCATCAGAACATAAGAATTTTTTTTAAATTTTTTTCCTACAGTATCTTGACACTATCGAATCATTGACAATTTATTGACACTGTCTTAAGGGAATGATATAATTTTATAAAAAAATCAAAAGTGGGAGTTTGTTGAATATGAACGGAAGAACTAAGATATCAATGGCTGTTATAAGAAGATTACCCAAGTATCATAGATATTTAAAGGATTTGCTAGATAGAGATATAAAAAGAATTTCATCTAAAGAACTCAGTGATATAATTGGATTTACTGCATCTCAAATAAGACAGGACCTAAATAATTTTGGGGGGTTTGGACAACAGGGATATGGATATAATGTAGAAGAACTTTATTACGAAATTGGAAAGATATTAGGATTAGATAAGACTTATAATACTATTATTGTTGGAGCAGGGAATTTAGGGCAAGCCCTTGCGAATTATACAAATTTCGACAAGTCTGGATTCCATGTAAAAGCTTTATTTGATATTAATCCAAAGGTTTTTGGTATTAAGATAAGGGATATAGAAATTAAAGATATGGATTATGTTGGACCATTTATAAAGGAGAATGATATTGATATAGCAATTCTTTGTACTAATAAGGATAGCGCTCAGGAAGTTGCAGAAATATTGGTTTCCAATGGAATTAAAGCCATATGGAACTTTGCACCTACAGATTTAAGAGTTCCAGATGATGTGGTAGTAGAAAATGTACATTTGGTTGAGAGTTTATTAACTCTTACATATCTCTATAGAAGTGATGAATAAATCTTAAATGGAGGGTAATATGGACAGGATTTATAACGATGAAACGGTGTATTTTATTTCTTATGCAAAGCTTCCTGGTACTATTTCAGCAGCAAAGCTACTTGATGTAGTTGGGATAGGACTCGTTATAAATTCAAAGACAGGTATAATTGAGGATACAAGCTGTACCTTAATTACTGATGAAGCAAAGAGATTTTTAAAAGAGATTATAGTAGGACATAATGTTCATGAGGAAGGATTAGATGAGCTAATAAATAAAATACAGTATAGGTTTCATGGATTATCCCAAAAAGCTATATGTGTAGCTGTAAAGGCAGCCATTGAGAGATATGAAACGTGGAAAAAAGAAATGGAAGATAGATAAAATAAATCAAGCCAATATTACGAGGATTCCTTATATATGGGGAATCCTTATTATTTTAAAAAAGTATCTATAATTTAACAAATATTGTATTGATAAAAATATAACAAGGGTGTATACTGTACGTGTAAACAGAAATATAAAATCATGTTAAAGGTGTGGTGTGTATGATAGAGATTAATGTATGTATAGGGAGTGCATGTCATTTAAAGGGTGCATATAATGTTATAAACAATCTTAAAAAATTAATAGAGGAGAAAAATTTAGAAGATAAAATTGAAATTAAGGCGGCTTTTTGCCTAGGACAGTGTACAAATGCAGTTTCAGTTAGAATTAATGATGAGCCAATAGTTTCTGTTAATGAGGATGAAGTGGATAAGTTTTTTGAGAGACATCTTGCTGGGAGGGTATAAATTTGAATTTCCTAAACATATCTAATGCAAATTGTCGTAATTGTTATAAGTGCTTCAGAAATTGTATAATGAAATCCATAAAAATAAAAGATGAACAAGCTGAGATGGTAAAAGAAACCTGTATATATTGTGGAGCATGTTTGACATCATGTCCCCAGGGAGCTATAAAGTTTGAAAGTGATTTATCAATGGTAAAAGCAGCAATAGAAGATGGAAAGAAAGTAATTGTAAGCTTAGCGCCTTCCTTTATAGGTGCTTTTGATGTATTAGAGTCGGGTCAGATAGTTACTGGATTAAAAAAGTTGGGGTTTGATATTGTAGAAGAAACAGCTATAGGAGCAGAAGTTGTTGAAAATTTATATAAAAAATATATAGAAGAAAATAAAAAAGAAAATATAATTACGACATGTTGTCCTTCAGCTAATTTATTGCTTGAAATATATTATCCCTCTATGATAGAATATATGCTTCCCATTGTGTCACCTATGATTGCCCATGGTAAAATCTTAAAAAGATTATACGGTAGTGATGCTTTTGTAGTATTTATTGGACCTTGCATAAGTAAGAAGGTTGAATCTAGAGATTTCCAACATGAAACAGCAGTAGATGGGGTATTGACCTTTGATGAGGTCAATACATGGTTTAAGGAAGAGAATATATATCTTAAGTCCTTAGATGTTGATGATTTTGATAATGAATCTTTTAAGACGGGAAGCAGTTTTCCATTAAAGGGAAGTATAGTTAAAAATCTTTTTCATGAAACTCAAGCTTCATATGAATTAATAAGCGTTTCAGGTATAGATGAATGTAGACAAGTATTGGATAGTCTTGCAAAAGGAGAACTAAAAAATGTTTGCTTAGAGCTTAATACATGTAGAGGTGGATGTATAGGAGGTCCTGGAATACCTAAAGAATCACCATCTTATTATGCGAGAAAGAAAAGGGTTAAGGATTATGTAATAAAAAAAGAAATATTAGATTATGATAAGTTTTTAGATTTACCAAAGGGAATAAATTTTAAAAAGTTATTTTTTGATAAAAGTATAAAGAAGATTGTAGCTAGTGAAGAAGATATAGAGGCTATTTTAAAGAAAATGGGTAAATACACAAAAGAAGATGAACTGAATTGTGGAAGTTGTGGCTATGATACCTGTCGTGAAAAGGCTCAAGCGATTTTTGAAGGTAAAGCAGAATATAATATATGTCTTCCATATATGAGAAACAAGTCGGAAAGCCTAACAAATATTATATTCGAATATACTCCAAATTGTATTTTTCTACTTAATGATGAATTAAAGGTGCTTGAGTTTAATCCATCGGCAGAAAGAATATTTCAGGTTAAGGTTGATTATATAAAAGGAAAACCCATATCGATGTTAATTGATGATAGTGATTTTATAGAGGTTATGAATAACAAAGAGAATATACTTGCAAAGAAAGTTTCCTATTCAAACTATGGAGTAGTAATGCTTCAAAATATATTGTATCTAAGAGATCAAAATGTCCTTTTAGTCATCATGTCAAATATTACTAGAGAAGAAAAACAGAAGGAGGAGCTGAAAAAGGTTAAAGAAAATACAGTAAGGGCGGCTCAAAATGTTATCAATAAACAGATGAGGGTAGCCCAAGAAATAGCTAGCTTGCTTGGAGAGACTACTGCAGAAACTAAGACAACCCTAACTAAGCTAAAAATGATAACATTAGCAGAAGATGGTGAGCTTAAATGAGTTTTTTTATAGATATTTCATATGATAGTTTAAACAAATATGGTGAGGAGCTTTGTGGAGATAAGGTTGAGGTAGCTCATACCGATGATAGCGTAATAATTGTTTTAGCCGATGGATTAGGGAGTGGTGTTAAAGCTAATATATTATCTACCCTAACGTCGAAAATTGCAGCTACAATGTTAAAAGAAGGTTCCACCATTTATGAAACAGTTGATACCATTGTTAATACTTTGCCAGAATGTAAAGTAAGAAAATTAGCTTATTCAACCTTTACAATAGTAAAGATATATAAAAATGGCAAGGTATACATAGTAGAATGTGACAATCCTCCCATATTCTTTATAAGGGGTAATAAAATATTAGATATCAAAAAGATTGATAAGAATATAAATGGGAAGTTAATTAAAGAAAGTGAATTTATGCTTGAAAAGAATGATGTCTTAACCATAGTAAGTGATGGGGTTATACATGCTGGTATTGGAGGAGTATTAAATTTAGGATGGCAGTGGGAAAATGTAGCAGAATACTTAGAACGTCTGTCAAAGGATCTTAGAAGTGCTAAAAATATATCTAAAGGTCTAGTTAATGCATGTAATAATTTATATGCAAATAAGCCAGGAGATGATACTACAGTAGCTACAATAAAGATTAGGGAACCAGAAATAGTAAATATTTTTACAGGTCCTCCTAAGGATCCAGAAAAAGATAAATATGTGATAGAAGAGCTTATGAAAAGTCAAGGAAAGAGGATAGTTTGTGGTGGAACTGCTGCAAAAATCGCATCAAGAGAACTTAAGGAGGAATTGATTACTGATATAGAATATATAGATAAAGAAGTACCTCCAACTGCCCATATTAAAGGGATTGATTTAGTGACAGAAGGAGTACTGACTCTGAGTAAGGCAGTGGAAAAAATAAAGGAATTCATGGATTCTTGTTCTGGAGAGTATACAGTATATAATCCTGAAAAAAAGGATGGTGCATCGATATTAGCAAAAATTTTAATCGAAGAATGTACCCATATAAATCTATGGGTTGGCAAGGCTGTTAATCCTGCTCACCAGAATCCAGATCTTCCTATTGACTTAAGTATAAAACTAAAGGTTGTAGGGCAACTTGTGGAATTAATGAGAAAATTAGGGAAGAATGTAAAGCTAATAAATGTTTAACCTATATTATTTATAAAATATTTGATATAGGAGAAATTTTAATTTTCTATGAATAATAATTTGGGTTTAAGGTTTGGAGTGAACTATTATGAGAAAATTTGAAAATGATGTTCAAGTAATAAAATATGAAGTGTTAAAAGAAGTTGCTAAATTAGCAATGGAAGGAACCCTTGAAGAAAAATATCATACAATTCCTGAAAAAATTAGTCCAGGTCCTAAGCCTAGAACAAGATGTTGCGTATATAAAGAAAGGGCAATAATAGAAGAAAGAGTAAAAATAGCTAGGGGTGGAGATAAGGAAAATAAGAATAACATAGAAATAATAAGTATAGCCTGTGATGAGTGTTCTATTAATCGATATACTGTTACTGAAGCATGTAGAGGCTGTTTGGCCAAATGGTGCCATGAAGCTTGCCCCGTTGATGCCATATATTATGTAGGACATAAGGCATATATAAATAATAATAAATGTATAGAATGTGGTAGATGTAAAGATGTTTGCCCATATAATGCTATTTCTGATGTCATGAGACCCTGTAGAAAGGCATGTGAAGCAGACGCCCTATATATAGATAATGATAAAAAGGCTGTTATTGATAATGAGAAATGTGTACAATGTGGTGCCTGTGTATATAAATGCCCCTTTGGTGCTATAATGGATAAGGCATATATTGTGGATGTTATAAATTTATTAAAGGAATCAAAGAGTAGAGATACAAATGTATATGCGGTTATTGCTCCAGCCATATCAAGCCAGTTTACCTATGTGAAGATTGGTCAATTAGTGAAAGGAATAAAGCTTTTGGGGTTCCACGATGTAATTGAAGTTGCACTGGGAGCAGATATTGTAGCCCACCATGAGACCAAGGAATTTGCTGAGGAGATAGAAGAAAAGAAATTTATAACTAGCTCTTGCTGTCCTGCATTTGTTTCATACATTGAAAAAAAATTTCCCGAATTAGGAGAAAATATATCAGGGACTGTATCACCTATGATAGCTGTATCTAGACTTATTAAGAATATGGATAAAAATGCAAAGGTGGTTTTTATTGGACCATGTACTGCAAAAAAAATGGAGATTAACCGAGATGATGTTAAAGGAAGCACCGATTACGTACTTACCTTTGAAGAGCTTACTGCAATGATAGATGCTGCTGGAATAGATTTAAGGGAATGTGAAGAAGATCCTTTAGATAATGCTTCGTTCTTTGGAAGAATTTTTGCACGTACAGGAGGTTTAACAGAAGCTATTAAGCATGTGATTGAAGACGAGAAAATAGATGTGGAATTCAAGCCAGTTATATGTGATGGATTAGCAGAATGCAGTAAAGCCCTTAAAATAGCTAAGGTGAATAGACTAAATGGAAATTTCATTGAGGGAATGGCATGTACTGGCGGCTGTATTGGAGGAGCAGCTTCCATACACCATGGACGGAAGGACCGTAATGAAGTAGACAAATACGGCAAATCAGCCATTGAGAAGAATATAAAGGATTCTTTGAGGATTTTAGATATAGATAAATTAGACTTGGATAGGTAATGTCATGTCACAGAGGTGTCACAGAGGGACGGTTCTTTTGTGTCTGAAGACAAGGGGACGGTTCGTTTGTCTTTCTGAGATGGTGAGTCAAAAAGAACCGTCACCTTGGCTCTCACCTTGGCTCTCCTAGAATATGATAGGGATTTAGAGATCTATGGGTACGACATAGATGGTAGAGTGGCTAAGATAGCTATGAACAATGCCATTGAAGCGGGAGTAGATGACTGCATTCATTTTCAAAAAAGACCTGTAAGTGAGCTTAGTTCAAGAAAAAAATACGGATATATAATATGTAATCCACCCTATGGAGAAAGACTAAGCGAAAAAAGAGAAGTAGAAAGACTTTATAAGGAAATGGGCAGGGTCTTTACAAAGCTGGATACATGGTCATACTATGTAATCACTTCCCATGAAGGCTTTCAAGAATCCTTTGGCAGAAAAGCCGATAAAAACAGAAAGCTTTACAATGGACGTATTAAATGTTATTATTATCAATATTTTGGGCCTAGACCACCGAGAAGAAGTGAATAGCATATATTCAAAACGATTCTAAAAAGAGTCGTTTTTACTTTTTTTGAAAATATACATACCAAATATCACGTTTCAGCTACCATTTTTATAAAAACCATTGGAAAATTTTACAAATAATATAAAATAAAAGATAAATATAGAATTAAATGGTAAAAAATATGATTGATAAAATATGTAGAACAATAACTCAAAAGCTAGTTAAAAATAACATAATTAAATTTGAAGATCATGATATTTACATGTATGGTTTACAGCTATTTATTGTAAGCATATTTAAGGGTATAGGTATATTTGCTATAGCCTATGGATTAGGACGGATAAAGGAAGCAGCGATATTCATAATAGCCTTTGGTATCTTAAGAATAAATGCAGGGGGATACCATTTTAGTACATATTTTAGATGTTTTATAGTAACTATATTAACTATGACAAC
>NZ_FRAG01000110.1 GCF_900142245.1 Paramaledivibacter caminithermalis DSM 15212
CGGAAGCGATTAGCTATTTCTCAATATGAATTAGGTAAAAAAGTAAACTTAGACCAAACATTAATTAGTCGTATTGAACGTGGTGCAAGAAATTTAAAAGCAGATGAAATAGTATTATTTGCTAAAGCCTTAGAAGTAGATATATCTGAACTATTAGATGTATCAGCTTAATTTATTATCCCACATTTGACACAATAATCAACCTTTCGTGATGGTTTTGATTAGGTTGTTAATAGCTTCAAGCTGTGAAGGAGTAAGATTTTCAAGTTCTTTGACAACTTCATCAATAGATGTTGATTTTTCTTGAATTTCTTCTTGAAAGAATTCAGCTAGGGTTATATCTAAAGCGTTACAAATTTCTATAAGTTTTGGTATTGAAGGCAAACTTTTACCCTTTTCAATATCACTTAAGAATCCTGCTGAACTATTAATTAATTTAGCTAATTGAGCAAGTGTCAATTTAGAGTTTTTTCTTAAAGACTTTATTTTAGTACCAATATAATTAGTTTCCATAAATACACCTCAAATAAAATCGTTGATAGCGAAATATTATACTTTCATTTTACTGCAATATGTAGCATAAATCAATATTTAACGAAATAGAGTATTAAAAAATAAATAAAATTCGTTACAAACGATAAAAATTTATTGACATTTTCGCTTTAAACGAATAAAATATAATTAAACAGATCCATTTAAAACAAATAAAACAAAGGGTGGTGAAAAAGTGAATAATATAAAAATTATTAGATTAAATAAAAACCTTACATTAAAAGAGCTTTCAGAAATAAGCGGTGTTGCCTATGGATATATTTCTGATTTGGAAAATGGTAAAGCTGTAAATCCTACATATGCCACTTTAAAAAAAATAGCCAAAGCCTTAGAAGTACCAATATCTGAATTAATTGAAGAAAAAACAGCTTAATAATATTATTCCACAAAAGTTACAAATTATGGAACAGAGGCTAGATTACTACCAGTTTTATCGTCTGAATTTAATTTAGAATTAAATTCATTTAGAATTTTAATTCTAATATCTTCAAAATCTATATTATTCAAGTCAACACCCTCCTTCCTGTTCTATCAATTCTACAGGAAGAGGCGAAAACCTTTATAAAAATATCGATATGAAAGGAGGATATTATGGGGACCGATACAGTTATCTACACTGGTCAAAAAACAGCAGAAGAAGTAAAAGAAGAAATTAATAAGCTGCTCAACAGATTCTTAAGAGAATTAAACTCAAAAGAATCTGATAACCAAAATGATGATGTTGCTAAAAAAGGGAAGGTGACAATATCAATCCTTCCAGACAAGTGAGGTTTCTTATTTATATTTTACATGGAAAGGTGGTGAAATGGAATGAACAAAAAATGCAAAAGTATTTATCAATTAGCTAGAAATTATGCAGGTTTTACCCAAAAAGAAACAGCTGAAAAACTCAACTTAGCAATTAGAACATTAAAAAGACATAGTTGAAATGATGGTAGATTTATATAAAGCTACTTGGCTTGGAAATGTAGGATAGTGAAGGATGTGAAAACGTGGATAAGATGATGAATGAAATTTTAGAATATCTTCAAAGACAAATCAATGTAGTTGGGAAATTAGATAATGAATTTGCTAAAGGATGTGACTTTGCATACAAGCAAACAAAAGAATTTATTGAAATGCAAATGAAATTATACAAATAAAAAAGAGACCCTTTTTAAAAAAGGGCATTAAAAAAAATACTTTATTTGTCTCTATTATACCACGATAGAGACTCAAAACAACTATATTAAGGTGATAACAATGAATAAACGAGAAATGATGCTTAGGCAAATAAATGCGACTCTAAAAATAGAGAAAGAGTATGTTAGGAAATTTAATGACTTACTAAAAAGCCCTAATATTACAGAAGAAAATAGAATAATTATAGAGGAACTTAAACAAGCTTCTTTAGAGGCAATAGCCAGACATAAGAGATTTAGATTGCTTTACATGTAAAACACCCCAAATTTTCAGGAGTGAAAAAATGGATAGAAGTGAGTTTGAAATTTTATTAGGGACTTATGAAGGTGAAAAAGTAGAGATAGACTTAAGTGAAGTGAGATATGGAGTTATATCAGGAATATCAGCAACAAGAAAAGAAATTTTAATAAATAAAATCAAAAGGCAGCTTAAGGGTGTAAAAATTTTCTCTATTAATATCGAAAACGAACCTATAGAGAAGCTTGTATAGATACTATTGAGAAAGTTGAATATGAGATTAAGTAGCCTAATGAAAAAAATATATTTTGTTTTGTTGAGAATGCAACTTATATATTTAATTTGAGTGATTAGTAAGATTAAAAATTTAAGAAAGAAAATTGAAAAACTCTTTCAAATAGATGAAAAGATAAATTTTCATACTGCAATACATGTGCGATGCTGTTCATTAGGGAATGAATAAAGGGGGTTAAAAAGCTAGAAAAGAAATTAAAGAGATTGCAAAGACAATGTTCAAGAAAATATGAAATGAATAAGAAGGGGGGGAGTTACCAAAAGACTAAGAACATTGCAAAAATCGAAAAGAAGATTAAGAAACTTCATAGGAAACTTCAAAATATTAGACTTAATCATATTCATCAAACTACTTCTAAAATGGTGAAAGCCAAGCCAAGCAGAGTAGTAATGGAAGATTTAAAAGTGTCTAATATGATGAAGAATAAACACTTAGCAAAGGCAATAGCAAATCAAGGTTTTTATACATTCATCAATCAGATGAATTATAAATGTGAGAAGTATGGTATTGAATTCATTCAAACACCTACATTCTATCCAAGTAGTAAAACTTGTAGTAATTGTGGCACTATTAAGAAGGATTTAAAGCTATCTGATAGAGTTTACAAGTGTGAGTGTGGATTTACTTGCGATAGAGATAAAAATGCCTCATACAACCTTGCAAACTATGGTTTAGAAAAGGCATCTTAAAAGCTTTTCTAGATTGGGGAATCGTTACAACCCACTATCGACTTTAGTTGATAGCAAAGCCTATGGAGTGTTATAACAAACGAAAGTAGCTTCGGCAAAATCGGACACTATGAAGTAGGAAAGAAACAAAAATTTATAGATATTCTTAATCTTTGGTAGATTTTTATAGATTTTTGGTAACGGTATTACTATCATGACTGAAACTGCAAAGGAATTTGGAACATGGATGGATATGAAAATATCATGTAAAGAAAGCAAGAGAAGCTTAAATAAAAGTATAGAAAAACTTGAATCAAAAAATGAGAAAACAATATACGATATAGTAGATTTGGATATAGAAAGGGAAATGAGGCGTGATGTAGCTGAAGCTCAGAAAATAATTGAGCAAAAGCTTTTATATGAGTTTAATACACTAAGTGAGGAAGATATAAGGAATGCAAGATTGACAGAAAAAGAAGTTCTGGTGGCAAGGCTAAGGCAGAGTAAAACAATAAGGGAAATTGCTGGGGAGTTAGGTTGTTTTGTTAACAACATATTTGAAATATATAAATCTGCTTTGAAGAAAATTGAAAGATATAGGAGATTAAAAGATACAGAAAAAATATTAAGCAACTTAAGTCCTCAACAGAGGACGATATATAAGCTCTTAAAGCAAAATAAAAGCAATAATGAGATAGCTAAAGAATTATGTACAACATCAGCGAATATAAGAAAACAAAAAAGTATAATTAATAAAAAAATTAAGTGTTACCAAAATACCTGTACAAATAATTATGGGAGAGGTGCGTCTAAAATCAATTGATTGAAATATTGAGTTTGTATTGAAAAAAGCTATTATATAATATGAAATTATATTAACAGAGAAATACATTTGTTATTGATTTTACATAAGTGAAGGGTAAGGAGCAAGAATTATGGAAAAGATATTAAATCAAATACTTGCTGAATTAAAAGAATTGAATAAAAGCCAAGAAGAATTGCTGATGAGCCATGAAGAGCTGAAAAAGAATCAAGAAGAATTAATGATAGGTTATAAGGAATTGAAGGTAAGCCAAGAAGAGATTGTTGAAAGACTTGACCGTATAGAGAATAAGTTTGATGTAATAAATGAACAAATTGCTGATTTAACTGAATTTAAAACTGAGACAATACAGGGATTAAAAGATATAAAAGATACTCTGAAGTTTATAGTTTTGGGGTGTAAAACCTCGACCCTTGTGGTCGAGGCTGTAAGCCCCATTCATTTTAGGGGTTCGATGCCCCTAAAATGAATTAAACATGTTTCTGATTTTCGATATATCGTTTAATTGTTTCAGAAGATACAGCTCCAGTAGTACCAACATAATAACCTTTACTCCAAAAACCACTACCCCAAAATTTCCTTTGTTTAAGCTTAGGAAATTTTTTAAATATATACCTTGCTGTAATACTTTTAATGGTTTTAACAACTTCTGATGGACTTATGTAAGGTTTAACTGATACA
>NZ_FRAG01000038.1 GCF_900142245.1 Paramaledivibacter caminithermalis DSM 15212
AAAAGTTTGTTAAGAATCCATTTGTGGAAGGTGAAAGGATATATAAAACAGGAGATTTAGCAAGATGGTTGCCCGATGGTACTATAGAGTTTTTAGGTAGAATAGACAACCAAGTGAAGATAAGGGGATTTAGAATAGAGCTTGGAGAGATAGAAGCAAGATTAGAAAAACATGAAAAAATTAAAGAAGCAGTTGTAATAGCAAAAGAAGATGAAAATAAAAACAAATACCTATGTGGTTATATAGTATCAGATGAAGATATTCCAATGAAGGAACTTAGAGCTTTTCTATCGCAAGAGCTACCAGAATATATGATACCTACATATTTTGTGAAGATGGATAAGTTTCCTCTTAATCTAAATGGTAAGGTAGATAAAAATGTCTTATATGCTATTAAAGAAGAATTTTCAATGGGAAGATACATTGCACCAAAGACAGAACTGGAGAAAAAGCTAATAAACATAATAGAGGATATATTAGGTATTAATGATTTAAGTATGAATGATAATTTTTTCAATAGAGGAGGAAATTCGATTTTAATGGTTCAGCTTATTTCAGAGCTTGAAAATGAATTTGGAGAAGCACCATCTGTGGTTACTATTATGAGGGCTAAGACAATTTTAGAATTGGCTGAAAAACTTGAAATGGAAATCTCACAGGAGGTAGTAGTATGATGAAAAAAAACAATACTACTAAAGTTAATTATAAATATCATTGTAAAAGAAAAGTTATTAAATTCAAAAAAAATTTAGATGCAGATAAAAAGTTTTTTTGGATTCATAATGGTGCGGGAAGATTGGAAGCTTACTTTTTGCTAAGTGAATTAATACGCAATGATTTTGATGTATATGGAGTTGCACTTAGTACAGAAATAGGATTTGTTCCTAAAAAAATAACTATACAAAATATTGCTAAAAAATATATTGAAGAAATTAAAAGGCTACAGCCAAGGGGTCCATATTATATAGCTGGATGGTGTTTAGGGGGAAATATTGCCTTTGAAATGGCAGCTCAGCTTGAACAGGCAGGCGAGGAAATAGGATTTTGTGGGTTATTTAATACCCACCCTCCTAAATACTTTTCTCAAATACACCCTAAAGATTTTTCAATGGAATCAGAAATAGACTATGTTTGTAAATTTATAACCAATGGGAAGCTACGAGAAAAATTAATTAATTGTAATGAAGTTCATCAATTTTGGGATATTATAAAAAATGAATTAAAAGATGATGATTTTAATAAAGAACTTTTCATAGAGATGGATAATTGGGGACTGACTCATAATATTCCAAATGTAGAAAAAGCTTCACTATATGATATGTTTTATGGAATTAACATAATAAGGACGCTTCATGATGCTAGAGTTTTCTATACTCCTGAATATAAACTAAAATCATCTGTTTATATGTTTAATGCTAAGAAAGAACCAATTGAACGTATAAGTGATTGGAACAAATATTGTTATAACCTATCCATTTGTGAGGTTGAAGGAGATCATTTTTCCATGTTTGATGAAAGAAATGTGGACTTACTTTCGATTAAGCTGAACCAATTATTATAAAAAAAGTAATAAATAAATATTTAAATATATATATATATTTAGCTGTAGGTTTATAAAGCTACAGATATATTTGTAAGCAAAGTAAAAATATAAAAATATAGGGGGATTATTATTATGATAACTGTTGGAATAGATATTGGTTCATTATCTACAAAATCTGCTATATTAAATGATAAAAAGGAAATACTTGCCTATGATGTAGTTTTTACTGGTGGAAATAATAGGCAGTCAGCGGAGATAACCTTTAATAATGTTTTAAAAAAAGCTGGCTTGAATAAGAGTGAGATAGATTTAGTTGTGACAACAGGATATGGCAGGGAAAATGTACCTTTTTCAGATAAACATGTATCAGAGATTACTTGCCATGCAAAAGGAATTCATTTATTAAAACCTCATATAAGAACTATACTTGATATAGGAGGACAAGATAGTAAAGCAATATTGATTGATAAAGACGGTAACGTAATAAATTTTATGATGAATGATAAATGTGCAGCAGGTTGTGGTAGATTTCTCGAGATAATTTCAAAAGCATTGAATGTGAAACTTGAGGATTTGGGGGATATATCTATGCAAGCTACATCAGCAGCTAGAATTAGCAGTATGTGTACAGTATTTGCAGAAACGGAAGTAGTTTCGTTAGTTGCAGTGGGAACACCTATTCCTAATATTGTAAAAGGTGTACATGAATCAATAGTTTCAAGGGCTACATCATTACTGAAAACAGTAGGAATTACAGAACCTGTTGCAATGAGTGGAGGGGTAGCTAAAAATAAGGGAATAATAAAATCCCTAGAAGATATGCTCAATATGACAGTAGAAGTAACTGATTATCCACAGGTTATGGGAGCTATTGGAGCTGCTTTTATAGGACAGCTAATTGGGAAATAAGTTTGCATATTATATCAAAAGGAGCTATGAAAATGAGAGATATATTAGAGAGTATAGTAAATATGAATGAAGATAGGATAAATTCTTTGAAGCGTATTAATAAACCTAGGATGGGTTGGATTTCTATATATACACCTGAAGAAATTTTATATGCAGCAGGTATTACTACTTTTAGAATAACTGGGGAAAGAGGCATAAACACTACTGATGCAAATGCTCTTTTAAGTAATAATTATTGTTCTTATGTGCTTAGCTGTCTAAGTGAAGGTATTGATGGAGTTTATGATTTTGCTGAAGGAGTTATATTTGTTGATGCTTGTGATATGAGGAAGAGATTATATGAGGCGTGGACGAGAAATTTAAAATTAAATTATAGTTTTTTCATTGAACTGCCTAGAGATATAAATAAACTATCAAGGGAATATTATAAACTGCAACTTCATAATTTAAGAAAATCCCTTGAAACCCATTTTGACTTAAAAATTAGTGAAGAAAATTTAAGTGATGCCATAAAAACATTTAATAAATCACGCAAACTATTGCAGCAAATGTATGAATTGAGGAAATCAGATTTTCCTTTAATTTCAGGAAATGATGCCATAAATATAGTTAAGGCAAGCACATGTGGTTTAAGAGAAGAATTTAATGAGAAGATGGATATTTTGCTAAAAAAAATAGAAGATGCTCAAATAAGAACAGGTAAATTAAAAAAACACAGGGTTATGATGTGTGGCAGTTATTTTGATAACAGTGACATAATAGATGTTATCGAAAAAACAGGAGCAATTTTAGTATGTGAAGACATAAGTAATGGAATAAAATATTTTGAAGGGCAGATAAATGAAAATAATGAGCCTATAGATGCTATTGCCGATTATTATCTTGATAAAGCAACCTGTGCCAGAATGCTCGATATAAATAAGAGATTTGAACATTTATATAAATTAATTCAAGAGTATAATGTTGATTCAGTTATATATTTTTCTTTAAAGTTTTGTGATACAAATTTGATGGATTATCCTATTATACGAAAAAAATTAAATGAAAAGGGTATACCAGTTCTATTTATAGAAGGGGAGCAGCATATGACTAATATTGAGAGCATAAAGACAAGAATACAAACTTTCCTTGAAACAAGGATGTATTGAAGGTGATAGTTATGGCTAAAAGTAACATAAAAAATGATATTAGACTAGAGCAATATAAAAACATGTTAAATGTTATAAATAGGCATAATCACATACAAGAAGAAGTATCGAATACTTTAAAGGCAACTAGAATGAGATCAATAATTAATTCCTATAGATTGGTAGAAGCATACAAAGCTGATTCAAAGGTTGCCTATGTAGGAGAGCAATTTCCTACAGAAATTGTATATGCTTTTAATATGCAGGCTTGGAATATAGAGTCAATGGCAATATTATTTGCTCAAAGTGTTAATATAGAAGATTTCTTTCAGCTTTCAGAAGAAAATTTTTTATCTAGGGATATATGTTCATTTTTAAGAGCACCTTTTGCAACAATGCATGCCAATTGTTATCCAAGACCAAATATTGTTTTATCTAATGATCAACCTTGTGATTGTCTTGCAAAGCTTGGATATATTGCAAGTCAATTATATAATAGTCCCTATTTTTCATTAAATACTCCTAATGAAATAAATGGGGAGAGCATTAATTATCTTGTTGCTCAAATTAATAAAATGATATTAAAAATAGAAAAAGAATTAAGTTGTAGTTTCGATGAAAATAATTTTAAGAAAATAGTTGAATACTCAAATGAAGCAAAAGAATATTATTGTAAAACTACCGAGATTCTTAAAAAATCGTATGTGCCTAGAGTATCAAGGGAACTATTAGAAATATTTGGATTAAATGCCTTTGGTTTAAAAGAAACAGTGAGTTTATGCAAGGTGCTTTATGAGGAAGCATTAGAAATAAGTCAAAAGCAAAATACAAAGAAAAAAAGAGTCTTATGGATGGGTCAAGCGCCTGAGGGTTTCCATGAGATAATCAAATATTTAGAAAGAGAATTGGATATAATTTTTTCAGCAATTTTATGGGACGGAACTTTAATGAGTTTAGATATTGAGAATCCAATACATAGTATTGCTAAACGTGCAATATTATTTCATTGGCATTCTGATAGGATGAAAGAGAATACGGCTATGGTATGTGATGAATTTGGAATTGAAGCAATAATAATAGCAAATGTTTGGGGATGCAGGAATATGCTAGGTATTAGATCAGTAATAAAAGAGGTAGCAGAAGAAAAAAATTTAAAGTATTTAACTATTAATTTAGATGTAATGGATAGAAATAATTATGCCTTTAATCAGGTAAAAAATAGATTGGATGCATTTTTAGAAATAATTTAGATTTAAAAAGCAATAAAAAAATAAAATTAATTATATTATAAGGGGATAGATATGATTAGATATAAAATTACAGATAAAGACCGTGAAACTCAATATCAAAATATGCTTCGAGCTACTGATAATTATAATGCTGAGAATATAAATCAAGTTGGTAATTTAAAAGCATCCAAAATAAGATCTTTAGTCAATGCTTATATAATTATGGAAACATATAAAAATAAATCAAAAGTGGCATATGCTGGAGAGCAATTCCCAAATGAAATATTGTTTCCATTTGATATAAGACCTTTAAACATAGAGTCTATGGCTGCATTTTTTGCTCGTTCAGATGCTATCGAAAAATTTCTTAAAGTAACAGAGGAAAACAATCTTGCTAGAGATATTTGTACCAATATAAGAAGTTCTTTTGGGATAGCTTTAGCTAATTGTTATCCAACACCAGATATAATAATGGTAAATAACCATCCATGTGATTGCTTAGCTAAGCTTGCATACATAATGGCAGATTTTTATGATAAACCATATTTAGCATTAGATGTACCCAATTATTTAAATGATGATTCAATATCTTATTTAGTTAAGCAATTTAAAAGCATAATGAAAGATATAGAAAGACTTACAAATATAAAATATAATGAAGAAAAATTCACAAAGGTTATAGATTACTCCAATCAAGCGAAAGAATATTTTATAAATACGGTCAAACTAACAGAAAAATACAGGCTTCCTGAAATATCAAGAGAATTATATGAAATATTTGCAACTAATCCTTGGGGTTTGAAAGAAGCAGTAGATATATGTAAAACACTCTATGAAGAAGCATTTGAATTAAGCAAAAAATTAGATAGTAATGAAAAATGGAAAAAAGTACTGTGGGTTGGACAATTGCCTAACCATACCTTTGAAATAATAGAATATTTAGAAAAACATGTAGAGATTATTTATTGGGGTGCTCTTATGGACAGTAATATGTACTTATTAGACAAGGAAGAACCCTTTAAAAGTCTTGCAATAAGGTCTATTTTATATATGTGGAATACAGATAGATTTAAAAAGAGCATAACAGATGTATATAATAGGTTTAAGATGGATGGGATTATTATTATTAATGCTTGGGGATGTAGGAATTTGCAAGGCTTAAGTCAAATGCTTAGAGTATTTGCAACGGAAAACAACATTAAATATCTTACTATAGATGCAGATTATATGGATAGAAATAACTATGCCTTTTCTCATGTAAAAAATAGAATTGATGCATTTTTAGAAATAATCTAATTAAATATTAGGTTATGAAGCTGTATAATTAGATTTTGTTGACATTTAAGCACAATATGCTAGTTGTATATATTGTATAATAGCATATTGTGCTTAAAAGAATTTAAGTAATTATTAAAGATATACAGTTTGCATGTGAATTTTATTAGTTGCTATCGACTATAATAAAAAACCAGAAACAATTGGAGGTTATAGAATGAATGAAGATATTAGAAATGAAGAACAAGTATCATTACAAAAAATTTTAAAAATTACATACCCAATAATACTTTCCATGTTTTCTTTAAATTTAATGGTCTTTGTTGATCGTGCATTTGTTGCAAAATATAGTCTTACTCAATTTGCAGCTGCAATGCCAGCTGGAAATATAGCTTCAGCAATTTCAAGTATTTTTATTGGAGTTATTGGATTCACAGCTACCTTGATAGCACAGTATTATGGTGCAGATAAAAAAGATGATTGTTCTTCGTCAATGTGGCAAGGTGTATATTTAAGTGTTGTGTTTTCTTTATTAATAATATTAATATCACCTGTAATATCAAATATATTTCAATTAATGGGGCATGAAAGTCACCTTATAGAGTTTGAAAAGCAATATTTTTATTTAATTATATTCTCAAGCTGTGTCCAATTGTTTATAACAGCCTTTTCAAGCTTGTATAGAGGTATTGGAGAAACCAAAATAACAATGTATGTTGGAGTTGTTTCCAATGTACTCAATATGATTTTAGACTGGATTTTTATATTTGGAAAGTTTGGATTTCCAGAAATGGGAGGAATTGTAGGTGCGGGTTCAGCTACAATTACAAGTTCCATAGTTAGTTGTATAATATATATTATACTTTTGAAAAGAAAAAAAATATCTAACCAATATGAAGTTTTTGCCAATAAAAAACTAGACAAGAACTTGATAAAAAAATTAGCGAGATTTGGTTTTCCAGCAGGAATACAAACCTTTGTAGGAACTGCATATTTCAGCTTGTTATTACTTATAATTGGTAAAACAGGTGAATTTAATCTAACTTGTTCAAATATTGCATTTACAATAGAAGGTATATCAATTTTCCCTATATGGGGGCTTGGTATGGCAATGAGTATTATTGTAGGGCAAGAAAGAGGAGCAGGAAGAATAAATAATATTGCAAAAGCATTGAAAAAAGGACTAATGATAGGGCTTTGTTTTAATTTATTAATAATTATTGTGTATAATTTATTCCCCAAACATTTAATTTTAATTTTTAATAGTGGAGGAGATAAAGAAAAATTTGAGGCTATAGTAAATTATACAACTATTTTAATAAGGGTAACTTCTATTTGGATAGTATTTGATACTATGCAAATAGTAATAAGTAATGTTTTACGTGCTGTAGGGGATACAATGTTTATGATGATTATATTTACTATAATGCCTTTTTTGTTCTATATAGTTTTACCTTATATATTTGTTGTGGTATTAAATCTTTCTTTAATGTGGATATGGATAGTATTGTTAGTATATACATTACTAATGCTATCTATTGTTTCTATTAGATTTATTAGTGGTAAATGGAAAAAAATTAGTGTAATATAATATAAAAATTAGGGTGATTCAATGAATATCATAGTGTGTATAAAGCAGGTTTTGGATACAGATGAAATACAGTTAAATCCTGATACAAATACAATAGTTAGAGAAAATGTAAAGGCAATAATTAATCCATTTGATACTTATGCATTGGAAGAAGGATTAAGAATAAAGGAAAATATAGGAATAGGAAAGGTAATAGCATTAAGTATGGGAATACCATCGGTTACAGAAATATTAAGGGAAGCTATAGGTATGGGAGTAGATGATGCAATACTATTAAGTGATACAATCTTTGCAGGTTCAGATACGCTTGCAACAGCTTATATACTTTCAATGGGTATAAAAAAAATAGGGAAATATGACTTGATTATATGTGGAAAGCAAGCTATTGATGGAGATACAGCACAAGTGGGTCCCAGCTTAGCAGAAAAGTTAGGTATTCCCCACGTTACAAATGTAAAAAAAATAGAAGAAATCAATAAGGAGTTTATAAGATGTCAAAGGTTAACTGAGAATGGATATGATGTGCTTGAAATAGAGCTTCCAGCACTTATCACAGTCGTAAAGGATATAAATGAGCCAAGGATGCTGTCGCTAAAGGGAGCAATAAAAGCTAAGAAAGCTTTTATTGAAGTTTGGAATGCTGAGGATGTAGAAGTAGATAGAAAGCGGTGTGGGCTTACTGGTTCACCTACTAAAGTTGTAAAAACCTATACTCCTGTTTATAACATACAAAGTGAATTTATTAAAGGTGAGCCATATGATCAGGCAAAAAAGCTTGTAGATAAACTGTTTAGCTATAATAAACTTAAAATTATTAAATAATTCATTATAAATTAATAATAGATATGAGGGAATAGAAGATGAATGATATAAATATATTATTAGACAGATGTAATAATTGTGGCTTATGTATGAAAATTTGCTCTTATGGAGCAGTAGAATTTTTAAATAAAAAAGTAATAATTAATAATAACTGTTGTAAATGTGGTATTTGTATAGCTGCATGTCCTTGTAGTGCAATTAATTTTATTAGAGATAAACAACCTATACTAAGTGAAAATGAAACTCATAAAGGTATTTGGGTTTTTTGCGAACAAACATATGGAAAAGCAAAAAGAGTTTCTTATGAACTTCTTGGTGAAGGGAGAAGACTTGCAGATATTCTTCAAGTTAACCTTAGTGCAGTAATCATTGGAAATAATATAGGAGATGAAGCTAGAAAACTCATTGCATATGGAGCAGATATTGTATATAAATGTGAAGCTGAAATTTTAGAAAATTTTAATGACGAAATTTACATTGATACATTGACAAATTTAATTGAAATATATAAGCCAGAAATCGTTCTTTTTGGAGCTACTGTCTACAGTCGTTCTATTGCACCGAGAATAGCATCAAGACTTAACACAGGACTTACAGCAGACTGTACAAAGCTAGAAATAAATTCTGACAATAGAGTTCTTTTGCAAACAAGACCAGCTTTTGGGGGAAACCTTATGGCTACTATTATTTGTGAAAAGAAGAGACCACAAATGGCTACAGTAAGACCTATGGTTATGAAAGCCCTTACTCCTAATTATTCAAGAAAGGGAAAAATTATAGCCCATACTCCAATAATTTCAGAAAAATTGAGTACAAAAGTAATAAAAAGGGTAAAGCATTTAAGTAGTATAAAAAATATATCTGATGCAGAAATAATAGTTGCTGTTGGTAGAGGAATTGGAGAGGCTAAGAATATAAAAATGATTGAAGATTTGGCACAGCTTTTAGGGGCATCTGTAGGAGCTTCGAGAGCGGTTGTAGACGCTGGATGGCTGGAATATGATCAACAGATAGGACAGACTGGAAAAACTGTAAGACCTAAAATATATTTTGCTTGTGGGATTTCAGGAGCTATACAACATCTAGCTGGAATGAGTTCTTCTGAGATGATAATAGCCATTAATAAGGATTCAGAAGCGCCAATATTTAAGTTATCTACGTATGGTATAGTAGGAGATATTATGCAGGTTATACCTGCATTAATAGAAGAGTTAAAAACACGAATAGCTGATAAGAATTTAAACATAAAAAATCGATTTAAGAAATATTAGAAATTAATTATACTATATGAGATGGGGGAAATATATGAGACATGTCTTAGAATGTACGGGTTATGAGGTATTAACAAGACAAATCGTTAGGGGAGAGGGCAGTTATATTTATGACATTAATGGTAAATGCTATGTGGATTTTGAAGCAGGGGTTTGGTGTACTTCGTTAGGACATAACCAATATGATGTTAATCAAGCAATAATAACACAATTAGGTAAAATATCCCATGTAGGTTATCGCTATCCTAATAATATTGTTGAAGAAACTGCTCAAAAAGTATTAGAAACTTTAGATATGCTTGATGGCAAATGTGTTTTTTTAAATTCAGGAAGCGAAGCAGTAGAGCTTGGAGTGCAGATGGCAAGAGAACTTAGCCCAAAACCACTTCTTTTAACTTTTTCTGATACATATTTAAGTGCATATGGATCATCTGGTAAAAAATTAAGTGAAGAATGGTATTTGTTTGATTGGAGTCCGTGTAAAACATGCACTAAGGTAAATAAGTGTGATATTAATTGCGAACTTATAAAAAATATTCCCTTTGAAATTCTTGGTGGATTTGTATTTGAGCCTGGGAATTCATCAGGGCTAATAAAATTACCTCCAAAGCAATTGGTAAAAACATTAGAGAAGTTGATAAAACAAAATAATGGAATTATTGTAGTAGATGAAGTAACAACAGGTGTAGGACGTACTGGCAAATGGTATGGATATATGCATTATAATATAACTCCAGATATTATAGCTATAGGTAAAGGAATCGGAAATGGATATCCTGTCAGCATTGTAGCAATAAAGCAAAATATTGATGAAGCTTTAGGAAAAACTGATTTTCATTATGCCCAATCACATCAAAATGATGCGTTAGGTTGTGCTGTAGTTAAGGAAGTAATAAAGGTTATTGGACAAGAAAATTTAGTTATAAGAAGTAAAGAATTAGGTAAATGGTTTTTGAAAGAACTTGAAAAGCTTGTAAGCAAGTATGGAATTATAAAAGAAGTACGGGGCAGAGGGTTGATGCTAGGAATTGAATTTAAAGAAAGCATAGATCAGGATTGGTTAAAAGAACTAAATCAAAAGCTATTTATCAGAGGCTATATGATAGGATATAAGAAAGCTGCAAATTTATTCAGATTTTATCCTGCTTTAAATATAAAAAAGAAGGATATAGAAATGATGCTAGAAAATTTAGACGAAGCAATACTAAAAATGCTATAGAGATAAATTAAGTGAATTACATATTTAGATTTTTTAGTTAATCAATCGCATTAAAATATCGTATCTAGATTGTTGAATATAATTTAGAATATGCTATCTTATCTATTTATGAAAATTTATTTTTCTATATAAAGGAATAATAATATGATTGAGATTTATGCAACTAAAATTAATGATATAATTGAAAAATCAAAATATAAAAAGCTATTATCATATCTGTCTGAGGAAAGAATAAAAAAGATTAATAGATTAGTACGCTTAAACGATAAATACAGATCTCTTTTAGGAGAGATTTTAGTTAGACAGATTATTATTAATAAATTTAATATGTTAAATTCTGATATAAAGATAGTAACTAATAATTATGGAAAACCATATTTGTATACTATTAATAATTTTGAGTTTAATATTTCTCATTCAGGAGATTGGGTTGTATGTGCTATAGATGAGAGTCCTATTGGTATTGATATAGAAAAAATACAATCAATAAATTATCTTGATATAGTAGAGCGTTTTTTTACAAAAAATGAATGTAGATTTCTTAATAGTAAAAATGAATATGAAAAATTAGGATATTTTTTTGAATTATGGACATTGAAGGAAAGCTATATAAAAGCAGTTGGTAAAGGGCTATCAATACCACTGAACTCTTTTGAAATAAGTGTTATTGGAGATAATATAGAAGTAATAGGGACGAATAACAAGCGTTATTTTAAAATGTACAACATTGATTACTGCTATAAATTATCAGTATGTTCAAAAAATAAAGCTTTCCCTAAAAAAATTGTCTTTAAATCATTTAGTGAAATTTTTAATGACCGATATCTGCTTGAGAGGAAAAACTTATAATCCTTGAGAAAATTGCATAATAATTTAAAAAAATTTTGGGGGTACGAGAGAGTCAAGAAAATTATCTACATATTGTATTAAAAGTTATTAGTTTTAATTATGCAAGTTTATTATTTTTAGAAGTTTGTTTCATAATTATACATTATTATTTTGTATATCTGTCAGCATAGGAAGAAGCAGCATAGGAATCGGGTTTAATTTTTGTTTCTACGTCCATATTTGAAAATCTTCCAAGCATTTCATTAACTAAGTCCCTTGTTGCACCTTTTCTTCCTATATCAATATGAGCTTCGATGGTAAAATCTGACCCTTTGTCTAAATATGGGATTAAGATATCGAGTATTTCAGATATGCGTTTGTAATCAAATAAAAAAAGCAGTTCTTGAGTTAATGATGTTTCAATTGAAATCTTCTCTCTAAGACTGCTTATTCTTCTTGGAACTATATATTCTTTGATACATCCCCATGCACCTTTACCAATACCATCTTGTCCAATGCGATGAAGATGGATTGCAGATATGAAACGGGTTAAAGCTTTTACATGGGAATCAGTGCCTATAGCTAATTTGTAAAGAGCATTAGGATCCTGCTTAATAAAATATAAAATATTATTAAAGACTTCTTCAAAAGACATATGTTTGTTAGTTGAGTTTGAAAAAATCATGTTATTCAAATAATATAAATTTTTATTAATCATAATTTGAACCTCCTAATTATAATAAGTAAAGCCACCAAACTATCTTCTATTTACTGTGACCCTATATTGATTTTTATATCTTTAAGTATATATTTTGAAAGGGCGATTATATGAATCTATCCAGAGAATTAAATATATCTAAAATTTTAGCTGTAAAAGCTGGAGAAGCCATAATGAAAATCTATACTGATTCCTTTGATATAGAATATAAAGAAGATGAATCTCCAATAACTGTTGCTGACAAAAGATCAAATCAAATAATAATAGATGGACTTAGCAGCGAATTTCCAGATTACTCGATACTCTCTGAAGAATGTCAAGATGATTTGTCAAGACTAAATAACGATAGGTGCTTTATAGTAGATCCCCTAGATGGAACTAAGGAATTCATAAAGAAAAATGGAGAATTTACTGTAAATATTGCTCTAGCTTATAAAAATAGAGTAGTTTTAGGAGTTATATATTTACCAGCAACAAAGGAATTATATTATGCAGCAAAGGGTTTGGGTGCATACTATCAAACAAAATTAAATGTGCAAAAAATATCTGTTTCAGATAGAATAGAAAATATTAGAGTTATGATGAGTAGATCCCATGCTACAGATAAATTAAAAGACTTAATTAAGCGTAATAGCTATAAAATATCCCATGTTAAGATTGCAGGCAGTTCCTTAAAGGGTTGCCTAATAGCAAAGGGAGAAGCTGAAATATATTATCGTTATAGTTTAACTAAAGAATGGGATACTGCTGCAATGCAATGTATAGTTGAAGAAGCTGGTGGTATATTTAAGCAAATTGATGATACTGATATGCTTTACAATAGAGAAAATTCATTAAATGATAAAGGATTTTATATACTAAATAAAATGGAAAACAGACTCATATAAATTTAATATTTTTTATCTTTGAGAATTAATATATCTTTGATTTCCCTTATTTTTTCTAGTATCTATCAATTGCTGAATTTTTCTTATATAGTTTTCATTGTTACTTATTCTTATATGGCTTTTAAGTAAATACTCATTTCGAGTCTTTGGGAATCTATTATACAATACGTTATTTTTAATAGTCTTTGCAACTATTTTGCTTTTAATATGGGTGTGAGCCTTATCAAAACCATATTTGTTGACTTTTGTAACATTTATTACCAAAAAACCACTACCTGAAGGTTTGATTATGACATTATCCATATATAAGTATACCTTCTTTCATTGTGAAGTTTTTTAATAATCCTTCTATATAATATAGTATTTTAAATTAATATGAACAGTTACTAAATTTAGTAGGAAATTGCAAAGAAACTTTACTTATAATTTAATACAATATATGCTATAAATATATGAAAGTTTTATTATAATTTGATTAAATTAACCTATAGTGCTAGTTTCTATCACGAGAGTTTTAATATTTCCTTTTCCTTCATGTAATAAACCTGTTTTTTTATATAATTTTGAGGGTAAAAACAGGTTTATTAAAATCACTCAAATGAAATATTAAAACTCTTTAAGGTATTTTACGGACAAAAAATTTAATTCGTTTCATGCAAAATTATTTTCACGATTCATACATTGCATTGACATTAGACTGGCTATGATGTAATATTATACTATAATGGAATATTTCTCCGAATTTTTTATCCTGTAGAGTTATAAGCTTATGGATAGGAAATCGATAGGGTATAATTGGAAACGGTTATGCCTCCCAGTGTGGAAAGGAGAATATAAAGCTATAGCTTTATACTTTTGTTAGAAGCAAAAATACAACTTCTTTCCTCAATGGATAAGAGTTGTATTTTTTTATCTGCAAAGGAGGGGGAGCCATAAAGAATATAAAGCTAGTCGTTGGACTTATGATTGTTTGTTTATTATCATCTTGTGGCACCAAGATAGATAAAGAAGTCCAAGAAGTGATAAAGGAAGATTGCACAGTAGAAAGACTAAAAAAATACGAAAATGAAAGTATTTACAGAATTTATCATGTAACCGATAGTGAAAATAATAAGATTATTCAATTAATTGAGCAAAACGGGTTTGTAGATAAAATTAAAATGATGGTAGTAATAGACTGTAAAGAAGATGAAATAGAACAGATTAAGATTTTAGAACATAACGAATCCCATGATTATGGTGATTTGTTAACAGAAGAATGGTTTTTGGAAAGATTTAAAGGAAAAACTGCAACTATTCCACTAAGGGTTGTGAAGATGTCAGCTAAAGAGGAAAATCAAATAGTAGCAATAACTGGAGCAACCATTACCAGTGAAGCTGTTGCAAAGGGAGCAAATCTTTGTATGAATAATTATCAGAAAATAAAGGGGGAATAGTAGATGAATACACTTATAAAGAAAATGGGTTTGGTAGTCCTTATTTTTTTATTAGTATTTACTGCTGCATGCACCAATAAACCTGAAGAAACCACTGTAGGTAATGAAACAAAGGATGTGAAAAAGATTGTAGAAATAACCATCAAGGGCTTAAAGGATGGAAAGCAGACAATAAGCCTTGAAAAAATAAAGAGCTTTAAGCCTATAACAAAGGAAATGGAATCTATATCCTCAAGCGGTGAGATTAAAAAGAAAAAGGTAAAGGGTACATCGCTTGAAGATATATTAAAGCTCTATGAAGTATCACAAAAGAATTTTAGTGGAATTCGTTTCATTGCTGGAGATAGTTATTCTATAGTAGTGCCTAAAGAAATATTAGATAAAAGAGAAATTTTGTTGGCATATGAAGTTAATGATAAACCTTTAGATGAAAAAGCTTTACCGCTAATGTCTGCTATACCTGATGAAAGATCTATGTACTGGGTTAAGAATCTTGTTGAAATTGAGCTACTTGAGGAGGAACAAAGCTCAATCAATAGGATAGAATTTATAGAGACTGCTGTTTCAGACCTGCAGCAGGAGGACTATACATACTATGAAAACGTAGATAAGGCTGTAAAAACAAGGGAGCTGCTTAAAGGATTAAATGAAGACTCAGATAAAAACGGAGTATATTTAAAAGCTGTAGATGGATTAGAAAAGGAAGAAGCTATAGATGTGTTTAAATCAGGATATATAAAAATAACAGGAAAAGATATTCCACTATTTTTATCACCTGACCTACCAAAGGGGATGCATGTGAAGAATATTTTATACTTTAGATGTGGAGATACTGCATACTTTTCATTGAAGCAATCTTTAGAAGCCTTTGAAAAGAAATTGGTAGAAGATAATGAAGGAGTTCCATTAAAGAGCTTTTTTAAAGAAGTGGGGCTTGTAAACGGAGATAAGTATTTATGTACAGCTCAAGATGGATATGAGGTAGAGATATCTGCAGATGATATAGAAAAAGGATTGATATATCCAAGGGCAAAAGGCGGATATGCTCTAATGTTTGAAGGAATGTCTAAAAATACTAAAATAAAAGGCATCCATAAAATAGAAGTTGTAAAATAATATATAAAATTTAAGACAGGGGGACTTAAGATGAAAATAAAAAGATTTATAGGTTTTATTTTAACTTTAGCTTTGGTATTAACTGCCTTTGTAGGTTGCGGTGGAGAACAAAAGGCATCGGCAGATAAAGTTAAGTGGACTATAAACATAGAGGGAATAAAGGATGAAGCCATAAGCTTTACAAATATAGATGGTGAAAAGGTTGGTTTAAAAGAAATTAAAGCTATAATGAAGAAAAAAGATGGAAGCGAAACGGAACAGACTTGGAAGGGATACGGACTTAAGGAGGTATTGGACTATTTAAAGGCAGAAGAATACAGTGCAGTTGTTGTTGAAGCGGGAGATGGGTATAGTAAAGAGTTACCAAAGGATTTAGTAATGAGTGAAGAAACTATTCTAGGTGTAATAAAAGATGGAGAAGCCTTAGAAGATGACAACAAAGTTCAGTTAGTTGTTAATGGAAAAGGCTCCAATTGGTGGATAAAGGGAGTAGCTAAAATAAAATTACTTAAATAATAGAAGGGAGAAAAGCACTATGAATAGATTTCTTAGTAAATTCTCCATGTTCGAACTCATCATAATTGCTATGATGGCAGCTTTAGGCATAGCAACAAAGCCAGTGGTTGTACCACTGGCTCATATTATAACAGGGCCCCTATATATACCTGGAGGAGCAATAGCTGGAGGATTTTATATGATGTGGATAGTGCTTGGAGCTGGGCTTGTAGGAAAAAGGGGTACAGCAACATTGATTGCCTTTGTTCAAGCTATAATGATAATAGTTACAGGGGTCTATGGCACCCATGGGGTACTAAGCGTGGCAACCTATACCTTACCAGGTTTCATGGTCGATATATTACTATTAGTTATGAGAAGTAAAGGAAACAGCCTATCAGATTGCTTTTTAGCAGGAATAACTGCCAATATGAGTGGAACATTTTTATCAAATCTAGTATTTTTTAGACTTCCACTTATCCCATTAATACTTTCTCTAAGCAGTGCTGCTTTATCAGGCGGGCTTGGAGGTGTAATTGCATTTAATATTATTAAGAGATTTAGAAAGCTTAACCTAATGGGAATAGAAGGACAAGGAGATGGGGCTTGTGAATAGAAATAAAGGAAAATCTATAATTTCAGGTTCTAAAGTAATACTTATAATTATTGGAGCAGCTTTTTTGATAATAGGAGCCCTTATTGGAAGAATGTCAATACCTAGCTCAGAAGAGGTATCTACATATATACCAGAGCTTAAAATAGTAGGAGATGTAAATGAACTAGTATCCATTCATGATTTTAAATCAACTAAAGAAGAAAATAGTTTTATTGCTCTTCAGGAGCTGGTAGATACAGCAAAGCCTGTTACCAAAAACTATGATGTTCTTTTAGTGGGAGAAGATGGATTATTTGCACAGATAGAGAGTAAAAACATAGACGACTGTAAAATAAGATTCTCCCATGAAAATGGATGGCAAGCTGTAACCCAGAAGCATCCTATAAACAGTAAGATAAAAAGAATAAAGGAAATAGTAGTAGTATCTAAAGAGAATACATGGGACTATGGTTTTAATGTTATAAGCTCTAAAGAAAACATTTTAAATATAACACCGGGTCAATTCTATCTTAAGGAACTTGTTCTCTACCCTTATTTTGATGGAAAATCTACTAAAACTGAAGATGGCAGAAAATATAATGTAGAGCTTTATAAGCATAAAAAACTTTTACCTATAAAAAGCATTGTAAAATCAAATCAAGAGCGTCTCTTGATGATGGGGAAAAATGGGGTATATGAAATTATCGACAATAAAGGGTATCTTGAAGTAATGAATAATAGAATTAACTACATTAACCCAGAGAAAAGAAAGCAAATTCATGAAATACAGGGAATAATGACAGAAATCCCATCTGATACTATAATGAATACCTATTATGATGCATTGCATTATATTGAAAACGATGAAAGGGTTTTGATACTTTTTCTAGATGGTTTCGGATATCATCAATATGAATATGCATTATCAAAGGGCTATATACCATTTATGGGAGGTCTAGATAACCCCAAAATGGCAGCAAGTGTATATAAACCCGTTACCAATGCAGGCTTTGCTGCCATGATTACTGGACAGCCACCAAATATCAATGGAGTATATGATAGGAAGTATAAGGATTTAAAAACCGAGTCTATATTTGGCAAAATGCAGAAAATGGGAAAAGAAGCAGTGCTTGTGGAAGGGGACATAAAGATATTAAATACTGAAATTCAACCGATTTTAAATATAGATAAAAATAAAAATGGAACAAGAGACGATGAAATATTTGAGTCAGCATTAAAGGCAATAAAGAATGAGCCAGATTTGGCATTGGTACATTTCCACAGCATAGACGACATGGGGCATGAAAAGGGAGATTTTGCTAAGGAAACCATGGAGACTTTAAAGACCATAGATGGATATGTTAAGGAGCTTTGTAACAAATGGGATGGCAAGATAATGATAGTGTCAGACCATGGAATACATTCTACAGCTGAAGGTGGTACCCATGGAGTATTTAGATATGAAGATTTAATTGTACCCTACTTTGTGTTTGAAGGAGCTGATAAATAATGAATAAGAAAATAGCCTTTATTATTATAGTATTGGTTGTAATAGTTGGAGTTACAGCATATTTAAATCTGAAAACCGTAGAAACAAAAAAGGAATTACAGGAAAATGCTGAGTTTGTTATTAAGGAAAATGGTAAGGAAATAGCTAAGCTGAATATGAAGGAAATAAGAACACTTGGTGAAACAGAATTTAGTGCAAACTTAAAGACAAATGGAAAGCAGCCTATACCCTACACTTATACGGGAGTTCCCCTTAAAAATTTATTTAAGAAATATAATGTAAGTCTAGAGAATAGATCAGCTGTGATAGTTACTGCCATCGATGGATACACTGTAGCAGTAGATATTGCTAAGGTATTGGAGGATGACAATGTTTATCTGGCTTATATGAGGGAAGGTCAGGCCCTTGGCAATAGAGAAAATGGTGGTAAAGGACCATATCAGATGATTATAAGCAAGGATAAATTTAGTCAGTATTGGTGCAAATTTGCTGTGGAGGCAGATATTCAGTGATACCAGCTATTGAAATAGACAATCTTTATTTCAAGTATAATGGACAAAAGGACTATATACTTAAAGGAATAAATCTTAGTGTTAAGCAGGGGGAAATACTAGCTATAGTAGGACTCAGCGGAAATGGGAAAAGTACATTATGCTATACATTGAATGGAATCATACCCAATACTTTCAAGGGAGACTTTCATGGAAGTGTAAAAATCCTTGGAAATAATGTAAAGGATACAGATAGAGCAGAGCTTGCAACAATAGTGGGCGTGGTTTTTCAAGACCCAGATACTCAATTATTTTCTCCTACTGTTGAAGACGAGATCGCCTTTGGCCCAGAGAATCTTTGTGTCTCAAGGGAAGAAATTGGACAAAGGATTGAAGAAGTATTAAAGCTTATTGATATGGAAAGATATAGGTACGAAAATCCCAATAATCTGTCGGGGGGAGAAAAGCAGCTTATTGCCCTTGGAGCTGTGTTAAGCTTAGAACCAGATATTTTAGTTTTTGATGAGGCTATGGCACAAATAGATGAAAAGGGAAAGGGAAAAATAAAAAATGTAATAAAAAAATTAAAGGAAGATGGAAAAACAATAGTTATGATAGAACATGATTTTAACAATCTAGACATAGTGGATAGAATAGTTCTATTAAAGGATGGGAAAATACAGGAGTTTAAAGGAGAACTGTAGTAAATGACTTACATAGAGGCAAAAAATATAGATTTTGCATATCCAAAAAGAAAAAAAGTTATTAACGACATTTCCTTAAAAATATATAAAAAAGATATTACTACTATAATTGGTCATAATGGAGGAGGAAAGACGACTCTGGGAAAGCTTTTGGCAGGTATATTAAAGCCCATTGATGGAGATGTATTCATTTGTGGTAACAATACCAAGGATATGAGCTTAGGGCAGGTAGGTAAAAAAATAGGATATTTATTTCAAAATCCAAGTCGTCAGATTTTCACAACAAATGTATGTGAAGAACTTTTATTTCTAAGTAAGCTTGGAGGAAAAGAATCAACTGAAGGCTATGGGGAGATGGAAAGATTATTAAATTTTTTTGAACTCTGGGAAAAAAAGGACGAGTTTACTTTTAACTTAAGCTACGGAGAAAAGCAAAGATTGGCACTTGCTGCAATATTAATGAACAAACCTGAGTTTCTGATATTGGATGAACCTACAACGGGGCTGGATAAGCTTAGAAAGACTAGGCTTTCAAGGTATTTGACAAGGCTTGAGGAAGAAGGTGTGGGAATGATAATTATTAGCCATGATTTAGATTTTGTTAAAGCACATGCTTCAAGAAGAATTGAAATAGCTAGAGGTGAAATAATCAATGATACAAGATAAATCATTGGATCCTAGAACAAAGCTTATTATTGTTATATCTATATCTTCATTGTCGGTCTTTATACAAGACCTGAGATATTTGATAATTATACTTGCTATAGCTATATTAGTCAGTAAGATATTGGGCAGTGAAATTTTCACGGTATTAAAAAAATTAAGAAGGATGCTTGGAGTATTTATTGCTATGATTATTGTTCAAAGCCTCTTTATAAAAGGGGGAAACCCTTTAATCATGATAGGTAAATTTACCTTGCTTACGGATATTGGTATCTTTAGAGCATCGGAATTTCTTCTTCGAATATCAATTATCCTCGTATCTGCAACGATACTTATGACTTCCACATCCAGAGAAATTCTTCAAGGGCTTGTGGAGTGGAAAATACCCTATGAAATAGCCTTTATGGTATCGGTAGCCATACGCTTTTTACCCTTATTAGGGGAGGAGCTTCAAGATACCCTTACAGCAATCCAGCTTAGGGGAATAGATATGGATAAACTATCTATTAAAGAAAAGATAAAGCTTTATTCACATATATTTACTCCAGTGGTGGCTGGAGCCATTGTGAAATCCCAAAGGCTTTCAATAGCCATGGAATGTAGAGGCTTTAGGGCATATAATAAAAGAACCAGCTATATTAAATTAAAGATGAATACAAAGGACTATTTAATATCAACGGCTAGCATAATAACTTCTATATTTATAGCTTACATTTATTTAACTTGACTGATTGTGTTTCCTATGGCGGGAGTTTTAATATTTCCACATAGGATTTAAATTTGAAAGAAATATAGAAGAAAAAAGGGGGATAAGTACGTGAAAGTATTTTCAGTATTTGGATATACGGGATCTGGCAAGACAACAACTATAGAAAATATAATAAAGGAATTAAAGAAAAGAAGATATTCAGTTGGTTCAGTAAAAGAAATTCATTATGAAGATTTTGCTATTGATACAGTAGGAACTAACACCCATAGACATAAAATGGCTGGATCAGAACTTGTAACAGCCAGAGGATATTATGAAACCGACATTCTTTTTCCAGAAAAAATATCCATGGAAAAACTTCTAAGCTTTTATGATCAGGATTATGTAGTGTTAGAAGGAGTTACAGATTATAATCTACCCAAAATTTTATCGGCAAAAAACATTGAAGAAATAGAAGAAAGGATAGATGAAAGTGTATTTGCCATATCAGGCAGGATTTCAAATGAAATTGATTCATATAAGGGTATTCCCGTTATAAATAGTATGGACAATATAGATAAATTAGTTGATATGATTGAAGAAAAGGTATTTGATAAACTCCCAGATTTTGATGCAAATTGTTGTACAGCATGTGGTTATGATTGTAGAACTCTGGGTATAAAGATATTAAAAGGAGAAGCAAAACGTGGGGACTGTATTCTTTCACAAAGCAAAGTAAGACTATTTATTGACGACAGAAAAATAGACATGGTACCCTTTGTACAAAAAATTCTTTATAATGCCATACATGGTGTAGTTAGTGAACTTGAAGGCTATAAAAAAGATGCAAAAATCAAAATAGAAATAGGGAATGAAGATGAATAAAAAAATTGATATTATTTTACAAAAACATATTGATTCTTATTCAGTAAAGAAAAAATTCTATAGTAAAAAAAATGAAGTATATCTCATAGATGTAGAAAAGTCAGATGGGCAAAATATGCTATGTATATTTAAGAAATACATTGAATGTACAGGTAATAAGTCTAAAGAAACCTTTTTATTAAAGATATTAAGGGAAAATGGACTCAGTGTTCCTAGAATATATTTCGAGGGCGTTGATTATGTATTATTGGAATATTTAGCAGGAGATACATTATTAGATACAATAATTAATTTAGAAAAAAATCAAGGGGAAAGCTTTGATTATGAAAGGAACTATATCGTACTATTTAATGTATTTAAATGGTTACAGAGTTTACATAGGATCACAAAGGATACCATGGGCAGAGGTTACATTTTTGGAGATATGAATTTTAGAAACTTTATTATCAACGATGAAGTCTATGGCATTGATTTAGAAGATTGTAACTGCAGGGGATATAAAGAACAAGACGGTGGAAGATTTTGTGCATTTTTATTGACATATGCGCCCATCTTTACTAAGTGGAAGCTTTTAGCAACAAAACAGTCTGTTGAAATTATGACTGAGGAGTTTGGGTATGATATACACCTGCTCAAAAATGAAATAGAAAAAGAACTTAGTGAGATAAATAAAAGAAGAGGTATTAAGATACCATATGATGTTATTGAAAAAATTTTATATTAATGAATATCGCTGCTCCATTATGCTAGAGAAATATTTGGAGCAGCGATATTTTTTTGCCAGCCATAGCAACTCAACTTATTTGTGGTTTAGCCATGAACAAATGCAAAATGATATAAAAAGACAAAATTAGACAAATTTCTGGGAAGGAAATTTGGAGATTATTGAAGAAACAATATTAGAAATTGTTGGAATATGAAGTTGAAAAAGGAATAAAAAATCAGAATTAGGAGGTAAAAATAATGGATAAATCTTTTCTAGTGCTTTATAGGGTAGAAACCCCACTACATATGGGCAGTGGGACAGAACTTGGGGTAGTTGATATGCCTATACAGCGTGAAAAAGTAACAGGTTTTCCAAAACTTGAGGCCTCGGGGATAAAGGGTTCAATTAGGAGGATATTTAAACAAAAAGATGATTATTTAACTAATGCAATATTTGGACCAGAGGATGATGGAAGTGAATATTCATCATGTATTAGCTTTAGGGATGGTGAAATTTTGCTATTTCCAGTAAAATCAACACAGGGAATATTTAAATGGATAACATGTCCCTTTGTATTAAATAGGTTTATAAAAAATTACAATTTATTTTTAGGAAAAAATGAAAAATTTAATAGCATTGAGAAAAATCAATTTTATTCTGAAAATAAAGATAAAGATGCTATAGAAGTTATTTTAGAGGATTTTAAATTTCAGCTTAAAAGAATTAAAGAATGTTCAGTACTAAATAAAATTATTAGTCTTATCAAAGAAGATGAAAATACGCCTAATTATTTAAAAAACAAGATTGTAAAAGAAGAAATTATTATTCTTTCAGATGATTCCTTTAGATTTTTCACAGAAATGTCTACTGAAATAAACACTAGAATTAAAATAGGTGATAAAGGTATTATTACAGAGGGACCGTTTACAGAAGAATATCTTCCAATAGAAACTATAATGTATGGATTTGTTTCTGTAGACAAATTTATGATGGATGAAAGAGATGAAAATACAAAAAAAGAAAAAGAACGGTTATATAAGAAAATGACAGAGGAACTAAAGGCTGAAAGAGTAAATGAGTTTGATTATGTTAAAAAAGTCCTTAATAAAAATAGTTATATACAACTAGGCGGAAATAAAACTCTAGGAAAAGGGATAACACAGTTGATTTTAGGAGGAGAATAATATGCTTACTTCTAACGATGAAAAGATAAGGTTTATACATGAGTATTTTAGTAAACATATAAAAAATAAAGAAAAATTTAAGTATGTTGAGGATATACCATTTATGATTAGAAATAATGGGCTGTTTAATACATTGATGTATTTAAGAGACAAAGGGAAAGAAGAAAGCATATTTGTAATGTTTAGTAATTACTACGAGATAATTTCTCAAAGTGATAATTTACTGATTGATATTTTTAATATGCATAAAGAATTGAATCGAGACTATTTGATATATACACATGAGTTTTATGAATTTGCCTGCCAATTGAAAATTTATTTTAGAACGATATGATGGAGGTATTTATGGCAAGTATAAAGGAATTATTAGATAATGATACTAAAATAAAATTAGAAAAGGAGTATGGTATAAAAGAGCAAGATAATGGAGAAAAAGATGAAAAAAAGAAGACTAAAGCAAAGAACCTTTTAAAGGAAGAATGTTCATACTTGAATATGCAATGCTATAGAAATAGTGATGTTAATAAAAATAAAGATATTGAGAAAAAGGAAAAAGAAATTAAGAAAAATCCATTATGTAAAAATATTAAAATTCCAACTATTAATGGGGAGAAAGAAATTGAAAATTTTAATTTAATGTATAATAAATTGATTCATTACGATTGTAAGGAAGATAAAATTAAGCCGTGTAATCTAACTGTTGAAAAAGTTTATTATTATGATAAAATACATAGTTATTTATCAAATAAATCATATATTTTTGAAAAATTAGGCTATAAAACAATAGTTGAAAATTTAATAAGAAGTTTACATTCTCCTATGGTTATAGGACTTGGAGAAGTATCTGTTAGAGAGACCTCAATAAAGTTCGATCATATTTATGGGATACCATATATTCCTGCTAGTACCCTTAAAGGTGCATATAGGAATTATATGGAAAAGGAATATGTGTTTGATTACGAAGAAGAAAAAGAAGAATACATAGATATAATAAATGAATTATTTGGTACTGAAGATAGTGAAGGAGAATTAATATTTGTTGATACTTATCCAGAACAAGGATTTAAAATAAAGAATGATATAATGAATCCTCATTACTCAAATTACTATGATGAAAAAGAGTCTCCTACTGATGATCAAGATACAAAACCTATATTTTTTCTAACTCTTCAAGAAACTAAATTTAAATTCAGATTATTTATAAAAGAAGAAGTATTTAATGACAGAAAAGAATTGATCAAAGATAGTTTCAATAAATTTTTAGATAGCGAAGCCCTAGGAGCAAAAAAAGCAGTAGGTTATGGATATTTTAAAGTAGAAGGGAGTGAAAAGGGTGACAAAAGAACGAGTTCTTGAGATTTCATCCGTTACTCCAATGCTATCTCATGGTGCAGATAACAAAAGCCCAGAAATAAGAATACCAGAATTCAAGTCGGCTATGAGATTTTGGTGGAGGGCTTTAAGCTATTTTAAATCAAATGGAGATAAGAATTTTGACTATCTTAAAAAGATGAAATCTTTAGAAGGTAAGATTTTTGGAGATGCAAAGGAAAATGCTTCGCCCATTAGTATGAAATTTAAAAAGCTTGATAAGAAATTTAGAACTTCTAAAGCTACTAAGATTATAGGTGAGTATGATTATAATATAAAAGGCTTTAAGGCTGTTGAGTTTAAAATGTCATTAGCTTTAAAGTATCCTCAGGTATTAAGAGAGATAGAGAATTGGGATTTTGATAAGTATTATAGTCTGTTAGAAATAGTTTCTGTTCTTGGCGGTATAGGACAAAGGGCAAGGAGAGGTTATGGAGCTTTTAAAATTGAGGATTCTGATATCTATTCAAACATAAGTTTAGAATATCTAAAAGAGAAAATAAATGGGATTTTTGGAGAGATATACGAAGTAGAAGAATCTAATTACATTAAAGAAGAAAATGTAATTAGAAGAAAAAAAGATTATATACCATATTGTGAATTTCCATTTGTTGAAGAGATATTTATCGGAAAAAAAGAAATAGAATTTGACGATTATGAAAAGAACATGAAAAAGGGGATAGGCAAGAATTTTGATGCCGACAAGTTCTTTGAAAAAAATAAATACAAGTTTAAAAGAGTAAATAGATATGCTTGCCCAGTATATATAAGTGCATGTTATAAAGAAGAAACAAATAAAATTATACCTGTTATTACAATACTTAACAACACTCATATAAGTAAATCTAAAGAATATAAAGAATATAGAAAATATGTATTAAATATAGTAGGAGAGTGCATAAAATGAGCCAATATTTGTTAGTAACAATAGGTCCGGTACAATCGTATATAGCACAATCCCGCAAGACAATAGATCTTTTTAATAGTTCAAAAATAATAGGAGATATATTAAAGAAAATAGTAGAGGAGATAAAACCGTATTTAAAATATAGAGAAGACATAGAAGGTATAGAAATTTTGCTACCGAGTATGAATATAGAGGAATATTGTCAAGAAGATAACAGTATACCAAATTATTTTATAGTTGAACTTAGTGAAGATAATAGTGTATTTAGGGATATTGAAAATACGGTAAAAAAAATTTATGAAAAAGTGCTTTATGATTTCAAAAAAGAAATTGAAAGAAAATTTAATGGAACAATAAGAGATAACGAATTACAAGAACATATTAGTGATATTTTTGACATCTATTCAGTAAAAGTAGAAAGTGATAACTATAAGAAAGCATACGATGAATTATATGAAAAGCTTGAAATGTTTAAAAACATAAGGATTTTTAATCATTATTTTGGAATAGGTGAAGCAGGTAAAAAATGTACCATATGCGGTCAAAGAAACTCTATATTTAATAAAAATAGTAATAATACCACAAAGAGAGTTTTATCTGAAAAAGAACATCTTTGTTGTAGCTGTTATATAAAGAGAATTTATGATAATAAAGAAAGTAATTTTCCATCTACTGCCAGTATAGCAGTAATGGGCTGGGAAGGCAAAAATGATGAAAATAATTTAAAGAACTTTAAGAATGAAATAAAAAAAATATTGGGAGATACTGAATTATACGAAGCATGTTATTATTACAAGGATGTCGTACTAAATGAAGCTAAAAAGAAGGACAAGGTTAAGAAATGCGAAAAGATTTTTGCTGATTATGATGAAAAATTATTTTCAAAATACAAGCCTACTAAATATTATGCATTAGTAAAATGTGATATTGATGATTTAGGAAAGTGGATGTCTGGAAAGTATTTCAAAACAAATAATTTCTTAGAAGAACAAAAAAAACTATCTAAGAAAATTATTGAATTTGGGAAAAGTATTGAAAAGCAATTTGCAGATAGGAAACTGGGAAGAACAATATATACAGGCGGAGATGATTTTTTATTATTTGTTACCCTGGAAGAATTGTTTAGTGCTATAAAATTGTTAGATGATGGTATGGAAAGAATAAATAATGAACTGAAAAATTATAATAAAAAATTAACTATATCAAAGTCTATTACAATAGCCCATTATACAACGCCTTTACAAAATGTGATAAATATTACATCAGCTGCTTTAGAACAAGTAAAAACAAGGTTTAAAGAAAGGGAATCAAGTAAAGATGTATCAAAAAATGGAATAGTAATTACATTTATTACCAGAAGTAATACTTATAGGACTACTATGTTTAAAAATACGACAAAAATAAATGCAGATATTTTTGAATTTGTTATAAATGAATTTAAAAAAAATAACATAGCTAAAAGCTTTATTACTCAGCTGAAAATGAATTTTAAAGGATTTGATGCAGTTATGGAATATGGGGAAATGCTCAATATAAAGCAGATATTTGAAAGTGAGGCTAGGAGATTACTGGCACGAAAAAGTGAAGATGAGTCAAATGTGGCAGATATATTGCTTGAGCTATTAAATCAAGGAACTATTGAGCTGGGAACAAATTCATATAGACTTGATTATACTAATGTATTTAATTTTTTACATATAGCAAGCAATATTTCAAGAGAACTTTTAAAAGGGGAATGAAGGATGGGATATTTACTGCTTAAACCATATGATAGTCTTTTTTTTAGAGATGGTAAGCCCTTTGAAAAGGGAACAAGCCGATGGCTGTCGGGAATGAATATACCGTATCCGTCAACTATTTATGGAGCAATTTTTAGTCATATTATAAGGCAAAATCCTAAAGTAAGTGATGAAGTTGATAAAATGAGACAAGAATTTGAAAAGCTTAAAGGAAAAAAGCAAGACAAGCTAGCTGAAGCGTTAGAATCAAAATTGATGGGGTATTTGAAAATCAAGAATATATATCTTTATGATAAAAATAGAAATGCTGCTTATATTCCAGCACCATTAGATATTTTTATTAATGAAGAAGGCAGAATAAAATATGGAGAATTTATCAAGGAAAAATATCGTTGTAATAACGAAATTGAACTGGAATACTTAATGAAAAATCCAAAGGATTATGATAGAGCTGATAATTATTATATGAATATTTTAGATTTTGTAAGATATTATGCTAAAGGTAAAAGAAGAAATGGATTACTGATAAGTGAGAATGATATATTTGAAAAATCCTATAAGGTAGGCATAGAGTTAAATGAAACTAGAACAAGTGAAGAAGGACATCTGTATAGAATAGATACTTCTGAATTTATAGATAAGGGATTTAGATTTTTGATTGAGTATGAAATAGATAAGGATATAAAGCTTACATCGGGTTATATAAGGTTGGGTGGAGAAGGAAAATTGGCAGAGCTTGAAGTGATAGATGAAGAAATTTATGATATTAAAATGTTAAATAAATATTATGAAAATACTAATTTGGAAAATAACTATGTAAAGCTTGTACTTACTACAGAAAGTATTTTTAAAGAAACGGCATTTTTCCCAAAACTTAAGAATATAGATGTTGTCGGTATAGTAAATGACAAGCCCCTTCATATTGGTGGATATGATATGCTAAGAAAAAGACCTAAGCCAATGATGAAGGCAAATAAGAGGGGTTGTATATATATACTTGAATTTAAAAATGCAAAATGCAAAAGTTTAAAGGATATAAAAGAGGAAATAGAAAAAGCTGTAGATTTTGGGAAAGGAAATAGCTATAGAGGATTTAACAGATTTATCTTATCGATATTCAAGGGGGATTAGGTATGAGTGAAGATTTAAAGAATATATTTAAGGAAAAATATGATGCTTATGTTATATGTTCGACGTTGAATCAAATAGTGAATTATATACCGTTAAAAATGCTGCAAGATAAAGGAGTAAAAATTGGTAAGATAATCAATATAAAAGTTGAAAGTAGTGGAAATAGAAAACAATTTAATAGTGATAATTGGGATGAAAATCTTAAAAGTATATTGGAGGAAGATATACAATATTGTATTAAGTTGCCAAGGAAATTTGATTTAGATATTTATGAAGATAGGATTCAAAGACAAATTGAGAACAAAAAAATAAATGCAAATACAATCCTTTGGAATATAACAGGAGGACAGAGAAGTACAGTTGTAGCTATACAAGAAGTAGTTAGGAAAAGATATGAAGCTGAAAAGGAAGATGTAATAATTTATCTTGAAGGAAATACTAACGATGTCATAGTAGGTAAACGTGGAAGTGGTAATGAAATAAGATATATTAAATATGATGGTAAATATGGAATTGGAGGTTTAACTATTGAAAAGGCTATGAAGCTAGCTGGGTTTGATTTATATGGTACGGGAAATACAGGTATTAATTATTTGGATAAAGAATATGTAATTGATAAAGAAACAGATAAACTTTTGGATATGTTTTATGATAATTATGTAAAATCACAAAGATTTAGGATAGATATGATAGCTACAAACAAGAAAAATAAAGAAAATTATGAGATAGAAGTAGGCGACAAGGCGTGGGAAAAGATAATTAAAGAATATAAATTTATGGAAAATTTAAAAGAGAAAATTTTTAAGAAAAAAGGAAAGGAAGAAGAAAATAAAAATCAATATAAATTCGGATATCTTTTAGAGTTTATAACTATTAAAAAAATTAAAGAGATTATAAATAAAAAGATAAAAAAAGATGATAAATTAAAGGATTACTTTATAGATTTAAAACATAGCTTGAAAATAAAGAATAATTATGATGGAGTAAATAAGAAAAATCAATTTTGTGAATTTGATATTGCACTTTTAACACGGGCAGGACAGCTAATATTTTTTGAATGTAAAAGCGGTGGAATGACAGGAGAAGTTGCAAAGGCAAGACATTATACTAGCTATGCAGTAGGAGGGGTATATGAAACTCCTATAGTAATTACACCATTACTTTCAGGAGAAATAAATAATGGAAAACATGATAATTTTTATGATGATATATATTCGGCTATAAGAGCAGCAAAGAAATCAAACATAGATGTGTGGGGAATAGATGAGCTAGAGACAAAATTAGAAGAATTGTTTGAGGACGTAACAGGGAAGGAGATGAAGTAATGAATCAATCTATGCCTATATATATGAGAGCTATTACAGCTATACATCCAGGGGCAGGACAAGATACAGGGATTGTGGATATGCCGATTCAGAGGGAGATTACAACTGGTATTCCCAAAATAGAGGCTTCTGGACTAAAGGGGTGTTTTAGAGAACTATTTACAGAAGAAGAACAAAATATCTTATTTGGTAAAAGTGATAATGCAGGTATTATTGGACTTACAGATGCTAGATTATTGTTTTTCCCTGTTAAATCAGCAAGGGGAATATTTGCCCTTATAACCTGTCCCTTTGTTATAGAGAGATACTTAGAAGAAGTTGAAGAAAATACAGAGGATAAAATGAATTTATTTGTGAGAACATTAAATGAAAAAATCAATTTTATAAACAATAATCAATGTTATATACTTACTAATACATTATCTATAAATGAGAAATTTGTTATGCTTGATGAATATACATTTGACAGCAAAACACTAGATATTAGGTGTATAGAAGAATTCAATAATATAATTCCATATATAGAAAAGATAGCAATAATATCAGATGATAATTTCATTGATTTCGTATCAAATTGTACAGAGATAGTAACAAGAAATAAGATAGGTGAAAGTGGTACAGCCAGTGATAAAGGCTTGTTTACAGTAGAGTACTTACCACAGGAATCGATTCTATATACTATTGCAATATGCTTTAAGTCTATTGATAAGGAATATAAAAATGATAATGAAAAAATAAAGGATACATATTGCTTTAATAATGTGCTTATTAAAAAAATTAAAGGAAATAAGATTCAAATTGGAGGTAATAGAACATTAGGTAAAGGATTTTTAAGAATATTATCAGGGGAGGAGAAATAATTGGGGGATAGATTAAATAACAAAAAAATAATAAAAACACAGAAGGCTTTCTTGATGGTAAAAAATTTTATAGAAAGGTTATATAAAAACGATTTTGACAATAATATTGATGATAGAGAGAATAAAGGAGATAATAAAGAGAATAAAAGAAGAAAACGGCTTGAAAAATTTAAAAGCTATTCGGTAAAAATGCCAACAATGATAAAAGTAAATGGATTGATAAATGCATTAGCTTTTATAAAAGGGAAAAATGATGAGGTGCATCAATATATATATGATAGTATAAATGATTATTACATTGAAAAATTTAATCCGATGGCTGATGATATAATCAAGGATATATTATCAAATGATGGGAAAATAGGTGATAATCACATGGAATATCAAAGAGTTGTTACAGCTGAAATATTATCATATTTAGTTTGGATAAAAAGATTTGCTGTTTCTGAAGTAAATGATTTAATAGAAAATGAATCATAAATATAAGAAAGCACAATGTCGTCGCCTCCCAATAGCGCAAAAACCTCAGGAGGTCGACGACAATTTTGTTTTTAGAGTTTTATAGTAATTCCAAGGGATATAGTATTTTAAATAAAAAAAGAGGATTTTTTTGATGAATGTAGAAAAGATAAAAATATGGTATTTGCAATGACAAAATGGTTTATAGATTGCCTATAAGGAATTAAGACCTTGAAGTTAAAGCCGATTTTCTTGCTCTTGCCATGTTTATAGCTTAACTAAAAAATTATAGCATATAACAAATTTACTTATTTCTAATTGTTTTACCCATAAAAAATTGTTATGATAAAAGTTATTTGATAGAATACAAATATAAAAAATTCAAATAGGTGATTTAACTTATTATATATAAATTTAAATATAAATTTATAACCTTGCTACGTATAGTTGTAATTAGGTAGGAGTAAAGACTCCTACCTAAATTTCTAATTGAAGTAGATTGTGTAAGATGAAGGATATATGGCTAGTATTATATTGAGGTGGTGATAAAGTGAAGATAACTTTTTGTGGTGGCGCCAAAGAAGTGGGTGCAAGCTGCTATTTAATCAATGTAGATAATAAAAATATACTTTTAGATTGTGGAATAAGAATGAAGGCTGGTAAGGATTCTCTACCAGATTTTAGACGTATACAGGAGCTTGGAGGTGTGGATGCTATTGTAATTAGCCATGCTCACCTTGATCATACTGGATCGTTACCAATAGTTAGTAGGGAGTATCCTAATGCACTAATATATATGACTCATGCTACAAAGGACCTTATTAGGGTTTTATTGTATGATAGCTTGAAAATTATGAATAATAACGAAGCCGAGATACCTATTTATGCTGAAGTACATGTACAAAATATGTTAAGTAAAATAGTTTGTTATTCCCCTCAATATCCTATACAAATTTTTAAAGATAAAAATATAAGAATAACCTTTTATAATGCTGGACATATAGCAGGAGCAGCTCTTATATATGTTCAGGGAGATGAAGGAACACTACTTTATACAGGAGATATATCAGCTGTAGATCAGCAAACAGTTACAGGAGCATCACTTCCAAAATTGAGACCAGATGTAATGATTATGGAATCTACCTATGGAGATAAGCTTCATTCCAATAGGCAGATAGAAGAAGATAGACTGATAGAAAAGGTGAGGCAGGTAATAGAAAAGGATGGGAAGATTCTTATACCAGCCTTTGCATTAGGAAGAGCACAAGAAATAATTTTGATATTAAAAAGAGCTATTAACAAAAATCAGCTTCCAAAGTTTAAGATATATGTAGATGGAATGGTAAAGGATATAAATAGGGTATATAAACTTAATCCAAATTATCTAAAGAAAAATCTTGCTAAAAAAATATTTAAAGGCAACGAAATATTTTATGATGAAAATGTAATAGCAGTTAAAGATAAGGATGTCAGAGAAGAAATAGCGAATTCAAAGGACGGATTATGTGTAATATCAAGTTCAGGGATGTTAAATGGTGGACCAAGTCTATGGTATGCAGAGAAATTCGCAGGAGATGAAAGGAATTTTATTGCTATTACAGGTTATCAAGATGAAGAAGCTCCAGGAAGAGAGATATTAGAGCTTATAGATTGTGAAGAAAAAGAAAGGAAAATCCATTTTAATGATAGAAGCATACCTCTTAAATGTGGTATTGGAAAATATGGTTTGTCAGCCCATGGAGATAAAGGAGAACTTTTAGGTATAATTCATAAAGTAATGCCTAGGAAGCTTTTTCTAGTTCATGGAGAACAAAGCATAATAGAAAGTTTTTCAAGAGACATTAATAAAGAAATAAGAACTCAGGTTTTTGTACCGACAAATGGAGATGAATATGATATATCCTTTAGAAATCCTCGTAAACAATTGGAAATAAATAAGGGAATTCAAAGCTTAATGAGAAATGATGAATTGACAGAAGATAATATTAAAGTTTTATGGAAGCATGTATATGAAGCTAAGGGGACAAATATAGGTTGGCTTGTAGAAGAACTTATATTTATTTGGAGTGGAAAAAAAGCTTTTTCAGAAGAGAATATTGTAAGATTTAGAGAAGTTTTAAACGAATCAAAGTACTTTGAACCAAATTCTAGAAAACTCTTTTTATATCATCCAGTATCCGAAGAAGAATTAACTGAAGACGATGGAATAATGGAAATGAATGAAATGCTAAATTTAGTTGATGAGATATTTCCAAATGAAGCAGGGTTATATAAAAAGGGAGCAAGATATGAAGAAAAGATAGTACTTCTTAATTTCAACTTTCCCCAAAAGGCTAAAGAAAAATATAGAGAAGAAATTAAAGGAGTTGAAGATAAGACTGGTTGGAAGGTAGAAATAAACAAGGACTGTAATCAAGGAGCAGCAGAAGAATTATTGTATTCCCTGCTTCCATCAAATATAAATATAGACAAATTTTCATATCATCGTGACAAAGGTTATTTTTTGATATCATTAGATGGTGAGATAAAAGACGTAAATGAACTTCAAAAAAAATTTCAGAATATTACGGGTATCAAGCTGATGCTTGGTTTAGAAAAAACGGTAGCAGAAGATATTAATTTAAAGAAAGTAAATAAAGAAAATATGATGGAGCAAAATAAGGCATTTCAAACGATTGATAAGGAATTTGAAGCTAAAGAACACAAAATTTATAAAAAGAGTAAAAAGGAGATAAAAGGAATTCCTTATATAGAGCTAAGCTTCATATCCCCACAAATTGGAGAAAAGTATAAAGGAATCATAGAGAGTTTGGAAGAAAAGACGGGTTGGAATATTACTATAGCTAATAATCCTAATCAGAATGAGATAATTAAGATTATAAAAAATATATTTAGACAAAAAGAGATGATATTAAAGAAAAATCCAAGTATTCATGTAAAAGAAGGTTTAGTAAAAATCAAATTATCCTGTGATGTATTAGAAGAAGATAAAAAAGAAATTATAAAAGCTGTTAAGGAACAAACTGGATTCGATTTGATATTGATTTGATAATTTGAGCAATGAAAACAAACCTTTAAGGAAATGTAATCATAATTATAAATGGTTATAATACAGGTAATATAATCTAATTAATAAACAGAGGGTAGATTATGGATAATAACTTAATAAATAGACTTATAAAAATTTTAAAAAAGAATAATAAAATTATTATGGCTTATGTATTTGGTTCAATTGTTAAGGGTAATGAAACTAAAGATAGTGATATTGATATAGCTATTTATATTTCAAAAGGGGAAATAGATGCATTTGAATATTTAAGCCTAAAAAGAGAACTTATGGATGTATCATCTAAGGAAGTAGATATAGTGATTTTAAATGACGCTAATCCTTTAATAAAACAAGAGATATTTAGAGATGGTAAAAAACTTTTTTCAAGGGATAAGGAGCTTGAAAGTAATTTTATAGTACATTCATTATTTGAATATGAAGATATGAAAAAATATTACGATTTGTCATATAAATCTATGATAACCCGTATAAGAAAAGAGGTTGAAAAGCATGGTCAAAATTGAAGTTTTGCAAAACAGGTTAGAGCAATTAGATGTTTCTATAAAAAAAATTAGGAGATATGTAAATCTTTCCTTAGAAGAATTTTTAGAAGATGATATTGTTCAAGACGTTGTTGAATATAACCTTTTTATAGCAATAAATATGATGATAGATATAGCAGTTCATATCGTTGTTGATAATAATTTAGGGAAAATAAATACCATGGGAGAAGCTTTTGAGATACTGTATAAAGAAAAATATATCTCTAAAGATGAAATGTTGACATATAAAAATATGGTAGCTTTTAGAAATATATTATCTCATGAGTATGTGAAAATAGATAAAAAAATGGTATATGCAATTATGCAAAAAAATCTGATTGATTTTGATAAATTCATATTATTTATTAATGATAATTTTATATAAATTTTACCGATTTTATAAATTATTACAAAATATTTATTTTTAAGAAAAATTCAATAAAATGCCAAACTTTTAAATCACATATCTATATATAGGAAATATTAATGTCGTCGACCTACAATAGTGTAAAAATCGCTAGAGGTCGACGATATTTCATTTGTCAAATGAAAAATTAGCTATACACAAATAGTTTATCACATAAATTTGCTAAAACGACAAAACTAGACAATTTATACAAAAGGATTTTCTGCAATTCTGAAGAAATAAATAATAAAAATAATATTAATCCTGAATTATTCATAACTCAATGAATTATGATGAAAATTAATGTTAAAAGGTAAAATCTTATATCTGAAGTTCTGGTTTCATTAACAATAGAACCAAAGATTATAATTTTAATAAGATACCAACTCAAAATCTTATGTTGTAACCTAAAAAAGAGCAGACTAATCCCTTGGTTATTGCTTTAAAGTTTTCAAATTTGATTTTATAAATTATGCAAAAGTAATATTATCAATGTTTTTCATAATTATTTGAAATTTGTCTTTATAAGGATAACTACTACTCATTCTAAAAGTAGTCTTTCTTCCAGATTTAATATATCTACATGCAATTTTGATAAACAATGA
>NZ_FRAG01000035.1 GCF_900142245.1 Paramaledivibacter caminithermalis DSM 15212
AACCCATTGATTTTACTTAAAATTCATATCAAATTTATTAAACCTTGAAGTTGTTTATCTCTAGCAAAATTCCTAAAAAATATACTCCTATAAACTAGATGATTTCTTTATCTTACTAGGTATCCCCTATTTAAGATACTTTGTCAGCAGTAAAAGCTTTTAATTATGTTGTTTCAAAACTAAAGTCTATTCCTGAAAGCTTAAATTTTATAGTTTATGGTAACCTAATATATTTTACTTTTTAAGACCTGCTTTCCTCTTAAAAAGCGTATACCTGTATCGAATAAAACTATTTTTTATTTCATGCCGCCTTTCATAGAACTTTTTACAATACTAAATATTTTGAGTTGTATCTTGTGTTTGTAAAAATAGTATAACATACTAAATCAGAAAATAATGTAAAATATTGTCTAAATTAGAAGTTGTAAGAAAATTGTAAGAAACAGAGTTAAAGGGAACGGTTTTTTTGACTCAAAAGACAAGGAGTTATCGGTGACGGTTCTTTTGGAGTTATCGGTGACGGTTCTTTTTGACTCATTATTTTTTGATTTTTCAGTTTTCTTTGTCTTAAACTATAGTATATAATATTTATAACAAACCAAGATACCATATAAAACAACATATGTTTGAAAGGAGTGGTAAATTGGAGATAATTAAAGAAAATCGGAGAAAAATCGAAAATATTTTTGCAATATGCATATTAACTGTTTTTATGGGACAAATATATATTACTCCTTATGCTTATGGCTTTAGGCTATCTTTAGCAGTTCTTATTTTGTCATTATTCCTATTATATTTTAAAGACTACAATGAAATTTTAATTTGTATATTAGTTGGTTTTTTAATGTTTATATTTAGAAGTCTAATTACATTTCTTAGCTATGGCAATCATAGCTTTATTGGGACCATATTGATATACCTACCTGTCATTTCCTTCTACGTATCCTTTGGTATTTTATTCAAGCTATTGGAGGTACGAAATAAGATTAATAACCCAATAAATTTCATGCTTAGCTTATGGGTTTGTGATTCTTTTTCAAATTTAGTAGAAGCTTTTATACGTAAAATTTGGACATTAGGTAATTTTGATAAAACTGTTATATTAATAATCATGATGGGCTGTATAAGAACCATAATTACCTACATGGTCTTTTGGATGAGCAATTATTATGTAAGAAGATTTAAAAACGATCAAAGAGAAAAGCAGCTTAAAGAATTAGTTTTATTTACTTCACATCTTAAAACGGAACTGTTCTTCTTAAATAAGTCCAGAAATGATATTGAAAATACGGTATCTTTAATTCATGATTATTATCATAATGTTAAATCTCCAGATTTAAAAGCAATATTGCTAAAGGTTGCCAAAGAGATACATGAAGTAAAAAAGGATTATTTAAGAGTAATAGCTGGTATGGAAGCAGCCTTTAATAAAGAAGATCCCCTTAATTATATGAGTAATAAAGATATTTTGTATATTATCAAAGATAACATGCTTAAAATAGCTGCAAAGCATAACAAACAAATAGATCTATCTATTTACTATGATACTATTTTTACTACAAAAGAATTTTATCAATTGATATCTATTATCAACAATTTAGCGATAAATAGTATTGAAGCTATTGATAAGTTTGGTAAAATTAAAATAGATTGTTATAATGATAATAATATAGTTAAATTTATAGTTTGGGATAATGGTGAAGGTATCAGAAAGGATAAGCTACTTGATATTTTTGATGCTGGTTACTCATCTAAATATGATAAAATAACAGGCAAAATGTCCAGTGGTGTTGGACTAACCCATGTTAAGCATATAGTAGAAAATTATTTTAATGGCAGTATAGAAGTAGAATCTGAAATAAATAAATATACTAAGTTTATAGTTAAAATACCATACTCAAAGCTTGTTGGAGGTCAAAAATGAAAAATACTATCTTTGTCGTAGATGATGATACAAGTATAGTAAATATTTTAAATAATATTATCGATGAAAATTTTCCAGGTGAATTTATAGGCATGGCTACTACAGGTAGTGCAGCAATAAAGAAAATTTCTTTGTTGAGGCCAGATATAATATTGCTAGACTATCTATTGCCCGATAAAGATGGCCTAGATGTAATAAAAGAGATACAAATCCTTTACTCTCCTATTATTATCATGATTTCGGAAGTAAGTGACAAAAATATGATAGCTAAAGCATATAATCATGATATAGAGTTTTTTATTAACAAACCAATAAATGTAGTTGAAGTGATGACTATAATAAATAAAGCTAAAAGAAATTTCGTAATGAAAAATATAATAGCCAATTTAAAGAACACCTTCACAAATATAGATTATTTATCAAGCTTAGAATACAGTCATGCAACTAGTGATCTTCAACTTAAGCTTAAACGTTTTTATAATAAATTGGGGATTATAGGTGAAAGTGGCTGTGATGATCTTATAAACGCTACTATTTGGGTAGATAATTTAAAGGGGAAAAAATATAAATTATCAGATATGTACAGATCTCTTGTTAATGATCCTAAAGATAAAAGCCAACTATATGCTGTTGAACAACGTATAAGGCGAACAATATCTAAAGCATTTAATATAATGGCGTCACTTGGTATTGAGGATTATATGAATCCTGTATTTGAAAACTATGGTTCTCGATTATTTGACTTTAACGAGCTTCGAAAGCAAATGAACTATCTAAAGGGACGTTCTCTTAACCAAGGTAAAATCAATATTAGAAAGTTTATTGAAAGCAGTATTATCCTTATTCATGATCCTATCAAATAATCAATCTTTTGAATTATCTGACTATTTTTTAGTCTTTTTTAGTCTTTTAACGTCTTGTTCTGTCTGAAGGTATATATATTATTAAAGATAACCAACTCTAAAGTATTATAAATTTCATAGAAAAAATGTAGAAACATTCATTATTTTCTATGAAATTTCTATTAAGTTTTAATGTTGGTTATCTATATAGGATTTACATAGTAAAACTTAATTTATACATGTACAAATACGCAACATTTCTGGGCGTTTTGGATATGTATAAATTAAAGTCTTTACTTAAATTCCTATAATTGAATTAATAATATATTAAAACTTTTGGAAAGGAATGATGTTATGAAAAAAATGAAGTTAACAACTAAAATCTTTCTAGGACTTATTCTTGGTATTGTTGTTGGTCTATTCATGCAAAGCATACCTAATGTAGCTCAAACTTATATCAAGCCCTTCGGTACTCTATTTCTTAACATGATTAAAATGATAATAGTCCCATTGGTGTTTTCATCTCTAATCGTTGGTGCTGCTAGTATAGGAGATCCTAAATCACTAGGTAGAATTGGTGGTAAAACAATTGTCTATTATCTTGCAACCACAGCTATTGCAGTATCTATCGGGTTATTGCTAGGTAAGATAATCCACCCTGGCAGTGGTTTAACTATCCCAGTAGATGCTAATTCAGCTGCTGCAGAAGCTCCTTCTATAGTATCTACATTACTAAACATTATTCCAAAAAATCCACTAAAGGGTTTAGTAGAAGGAAACATCCTACAGGTTATAACCTTTGCTCTATTTTTAGGTATTGGTTGTACCGCTATAGGTGAAAAATCAAAATCCTTCGTTAGCTTTTTTGAAAGCTTAGCTAACATAATGTATAAGATCACATCCTTCATAATGGAACTGGCACCATATGGTATATTCGCTTTAATAGTTCCTGTAGTATCTGAGTATGGTATAGACGTATTAAAGCCACTAAGTTTGGTTATATTTGCAGTATATCTTGGTTGTATATTACACGCACTTATTGTATATTCTTCAGCAGTTAAAATATTCGGTAAACTTAATCCTACAAAATTCCTTAAAGGTATTGCTCCTGCTGCCATTACAGCCTTTAGTACAACAAGCTCATCGGGTACTCTTCCTGTAACAATTAAATGTACTCGTGAAAATCTTGGAATTTCAGAAAAAATAGCTAGTTTTGTGCTTCCATTGGGTGCAACTATAAATATGGATGGTACTGCACTATATCAAGGTGTATGTGCACTTTTTATTGCTCAAGTCTATGGTATTGAATTAACTTTAGCTCAAATGGCTACAATTGTCTTGACTGCAACACTTGGCTCTATAGGTACTGCTGGTGTTCCTGGCGGTGGATTCATAATGTTAACCCTTGTACTTCAGTCTGTAGGCTTACCTTTAGATGGACTTGTACTTATAGGCGGTATAGATAGAATCCTAGATATGGCAAGAACTTCTGTTAATGTGGTTGGTGATGCATCATGTGCTGTAGTAGTTGCTGCAACAGAAGATGGTTTAGATCCTGTTACTCAATCATAATACGATACTAATTAAATTGAAAAGCAATCTTGATAGAACTAAATTTCTAATTAAGATTGCTTTTTTATTCCTATAAATGAAGCTTTTTATTTATAGTATATATAAGAGAAATAGTACTTGGCTTACCCAAGTGCTATCTCTCCTATATCCCTTCTATATTGTTTTCCTTCAAAATTTATTTTATCAATATTTTTATATACAATTTCTCTAGCTTCATTTATTGTATCCCCAGTGGCTACCACTCCAAGGACTCTGCCACCATTGGCAACTACCTTGCCATCTACAAGCTTGGTTCCTGCATGGAATACTACTACATTCTTTACATTTTCAAGTCCATCAATAGCTTTTCCCTTTTCGTAGGTTCCTGGATAGCCCTCTGAGGCTAGTATAACACACACTGCCTTCTTACTTGACCATTCTATGACTTGGTCTTTTAATTTTCCTTCTAATATGCTTTCTATAATTTCTACTAAATCAGTTTTAAGTCTCGAAAGTACTACCTGTGTTTCTGGGTCACCAAATCTTGTATTGAACTCTAGCACATTTGGCTGTCCGTCCTTAATCATTAGTCCTATAAACACTATACCTCTATAATCCAATCCATCAGCTTTAAGACCATTTATAAAAGGCATTAATATTGTATTTTTAACCCTTTCTTTAATATCATCATTATATACTATACTTGGGGAATATGTTCCCATACCACCTGTATTTGGTCCTTTATCACCATCAAAGGCTTTTTTATAGTCTTGGGCGCTAACCATAGGTACTATAGTTTCTCCATCAACAAAGCAAAGAATTGAGGCTTCTATTCCATCTAAAAATTCTTCTATAACTACCTTTGATCCTGCATCGCCAAACTTCTTATCCTTCATTATCATGTTCAATGCTTCGTAGGCTTCCTTTTCATCCTGTGCAATAATTACTCCCTTGCCTGCTGCAAGTCCATCGGCTTTTATAACCATAGGATATCCATAGACTCCTATATCATTTATTGCTTCATCTACATTGGTATATTCTCTATATTTAGCAGTAGGGATGTTATGTCGCATCATAAAGTCCTTGGCAAATGCCTTGCTTCCCTCAAGTTGAGCACATGCTTTATTGGGTCCAAATACCTTTAACCCCTCTTCTTGAAATTTATCAACAATTCCATTCACCAATGGTACTTCAGGTCCAACCACAGTTAAATCTATATCCTTTTCTAATGCAAAGTTTAGTAGACCCTCTATATCTTCAGCCTTTATATTGACTAGCTCCGCCATATCTCCTATCCCAGCATTTCCAGGTGCACAGTATATCTTATCCACCTTTGGACTTTGGGACAGCTTCCATACCAAGGTATGCTCACGTCCACCACCACCAACAACTAGAACCTTCATAGCTCTTCACCTCCGAATGACTTATGGGTAATACTCTTAGGTCAAGATTCAGACTAAGATTAAGTTTGAGTATTAAGGTCAAATCCTTATAAGCTTGACCCTATTGTCTTAGAACTTTCTAATGTTTAAAATGTCTCATTCCTGTAAATACCATTGCTATACCGTACTTGTTGGCTGCTTCGATTGATTCTTGATCTCTTATTGAGCCGCCAGGTTGAATTATAGCTGTTATACCTGCCTTGGCTGCTGCTTCAACACAATCGGAAAATGGAAAGAAGGCATCTGATGCCATTACACTTCCTTTAACTTCTATGAATGCTTGCTTAATTGAGTTTTCTACCGCCCAAATTCTATTTACCTGTCCAGGTCCTATACCTACAGTTTGCTTATTTCTAGCCAGCACTATACCATTTGATTTAATATGTTTACATACCTTCCAAGCAAATTTTAAATCTTCCATTTCCTTTTCAGTAGGTATTCTTTCCGTTACTACTTTCAATCCATCTTTATATAACTGGCAATTTACATTTTGAAGAAGAATTCCACCATTAACTTTTTTCATATCCATAGCTCTTTCCCATTGCTTTTTACTTATATTTTCTAGTTTCAAAAGCCTTATATTTTTCTTTGATTTTAATATTTCAAGGGCCTCTTCATCAAAATCTGGAGCTATAACTATTTCTACAAATATTTTATTTATTTCCTCTGCAGTTCTATAGTCTATGCTTCTATTGGCAGCTATTATTCCGCCAAATATTGATTTTGGATCACATTCATAGGCTTTCATATATGCGTCATAAATATCATAGCCACTGCCTACCCCACATGCATTTGTATGCTTTACACCTACTACCGTCGGCTCTTCGTATTCCTTTAATAGCTCCAAAGCTCCATTTGTGTCATTTATGTTATTAAAGGACAGCTCTTTACCGTGCAGCTTAATTGCATTAACCAATGAACCTTCATTTTTTCCTACTTCTTTGTAAAATGCCGCTTTTTGATGTGGATTTTCGCCATATCTTAAATTACTAACCTTTTCATAGGTAAGGGTTAAGATTTCTGGAAGCTCTTTACCATCTAATCTATTTCTTAAATAGCCAGCAATTAATGTGTCATAATGGGATGTATGCTCAAATACCTTTAACGCCAATTCATATTTAGTTTCATAGCATACTTCATTATTCTCATTAAGCTCATCAATTACTTTATCATAGTCTCTAGGATCAGTTACTACTGTAACATATTTAAAGTTTTTGGCAGCAGACCTTAGCATTGTTGGTCCACCTATATCAATATTTTCTATGGCTTCATCAAATTCTACATTTTCTTTAGAAATAGTTTGTTTAAATGGATAAAGATTTATCACCAATAAGTCTATTGGTTTAATATTTAATTCCTCAAGCTGTGCCATATGGGCTTCATTATCCCTTATTGCAAGTATTCCGCCATGGATAACAGGATGTAGAGTCTTTACTCTTCCATCCAAACATTCGGGAAAACCTGTAATATCCGATACTTTAGTTACTTCTACACCATTTTCAATAAGCTTTCTAGCAGTTCCCCCAGTAGAGATAATTTCTACCCCTAATTCTTTAAGCTTCTTAGCAAATTCTACAATTCCAGTCTTATCTGAAACACTGATTAAAGCTCTTTTTATCATGGCAATAACCTCCTTTTGATTTACCAAAGTGACTTATTGAGTGATATTCAATATCAAGCTTAACCTAAGCCTCCACCCAATAGACCAGTCCCTAGCTCATACTTATCTTAACCTTCCTACCCTCAACATGTAATCTATCTTCACAAAACAACTTCACTCCAAGTGGTAGAAGCTCATGTTCTATTTTCAATACTTTTTTCGACAAGGTTTCCACCGTATCATTAAAATCTACTTCTACAGTTTTTTGAAGTATAACTGGTCCCGTATCAGTTCCTTCATCTACAAAATGTACAGTAGCTCCAGTTAGCTTCACTCCATAATCCAATACTGCTTTATGGACTCTAGAGCCATAATACCCTTTGCCACAAAAGCTTGGAATAAGTGAAGGATGAATATTTATGATTTTATTTTTAAAAATCTCAACAAATCTTTTATTGAGTATACTCATATATCCAGCAAGGACTATCAAATCTATCTCTCTTTTTTTTAATACTTCTATAAGTTTATCATTTCTGGAATCCACATCGGGATAGTTTTCTTTCCCTATATATATACCTTCAATATCATGGTTTGCAGCCCTTTTTAAGGCATATGCATTCCTCTTACTGGAAATAACCACTTCAATTTTTCCATTAATACTACCATTTTCGATATTATCTATTATTGTTTGCAGATTGCTTCCCCTGCCTGAAACTAATACAGCAATTTTTTTTACTGACATAAACTCACCCCATGTATGCCCTTTACCACTGTACCTATTCTATAGGCTTCTTCACCATTATCATTAATAAACCCAAGCATCTCATCTGTATCCTTTTCCTTTACGATAAGTATATATCCTATACCCATATTGAAGGTTTTAAACATTTCCTCTATTTCTATATTTCCTTCTCTTTGCATCAACTGAAATATAGGTAAAACCTTCCAGCTTCCCAGATTAATCTCTACACCTAATCCATCTGGAATAATTCTTGGAATGTTTTCATAAAAGCCTCCACCAGTTATATGAACCATACCGCCTATTTCATATTCCTTAAGCACCTTCATAACTATATCAGCATATATTTTAGTCGGTCTCAATAGGGTTTCTCCCAAGGTCTCTCCTAATTCTTCAATATATTTATCTACACCATAGCCTAATTTATCAAAGAAAAGCTTCCTTACTAGGGAATATCCATTGGAATGGATACCACTTGAGGGTAATCCTACAACTACATCCCCGTCTTGAATTTTACTTCCATCGATAATCTTATGCTTATCTACTATCCCTACACTAAAACCAGCCATATCATACTCGCCTTCGTCATAAAATCCAGGCATTTCAGCAGTTTCTCCTCCAATAAGTGCTGATCCTGACTGCATACAGCCCTCTGAAATACCCTTCACTATGTCTGCAACCTTTTCAGCCTTCAATTTTCCAGTTGCAATATAATCTAAAAAGAATAAGGGCTTTGCTCCCTGACATAGTATATCATTAACACACATTGCTACTAGATCAATGCCTACGGTATCGTGTTTATCCATCATAAAAGCAAGCTTTAGCTTAGTTCCAACTCCATCGGTTCCAGAAACTAAAACTGGTTCCTCGTAGGCTTTAGCATCTAGCTGAAATAGTCCCCCAAATCCACCTAAATCACATAGCACATTTTTAGTAAATGTATTCTTTACATAACCCTTCATTAAATCTACAGCCCTAGCACCTTCTTCTATGTTTACTCCTGAATCTGTATAGGTTAGTTTTTCACTCATCAAATAGTCACCCCATATAAAAGATTTGTCTACTTTTTCTCAAATAAAAACTTATTACCTGAACTTGGAACCTCCATAGGATAATTTCCACAAAAACAAGCAGTACAGAGCCTTTTATCTTCCATATCAATGGATTCTACAAGTCCTTCTATACTTATATACCCCAAGCTGTCTACTCCGATTTCCTCTCTTATTTCTTCTATTGAATGGGTAGCTCCTATTAGCTGCTTTCTTGTTGGAGTATCTATACCAAAGTAACATGAATGGGTAACAGGTGGAGAACTGACCCTTAGATGAACCTCCTTAGCTCCAGCTCTTCTAAGCATCTCTACAATTCTACTGCTTGTAGTTCCTCGAACTATGGAGTCATCAATTAAAACCAATCTCTTACCTTCAACATTTTCCTTAAGTACGCTAAGCTTTAGCTTAACCATAAGCTCTCTCATTTTTTGATCTGGTTGAATAAAGGTCCTACCTAAATATTTGTTTTTAAGCAAGCCTTGTCTATAGGGAATTCCTGACTCCTCTGCATAGCCTATGGCAGCAACTGTTCCTGAATCTGGTACAGCCATGACTATATCTGCATCTACGGGATGCTCCTTAGCAAGTATTTTTCCAGCTTTAATTCTACTTTTATATACACTTTGTCCATCTAAAAAACTATCGGGCCTAGCAAAATATACAAATTCAAAGGAACAAAGAGCCTTTTGTTTTCCTTCATCATACATAATTGATTCTATGCCGCTATCATCTATTATAACAATCTCACCTGGTTTAACATCTCTTATTAATTCTGCTCCAACAACACTAAGGGCACAGCTTTCCGATGATAAAACATATCCGTCATCAAGTTTCCCAACACATAGGGGTCTTAATCCATGGGGGTCTCTTACTCCAATAAGCTTACCCTCACAAATAATACTTAGTGCAAAGGAGCCTCTTATTCTTTGAACAGCTTTAACGATTGCCTCTTTGAAGCCAAGATTATAATTCTTAGCTATTAGATTAGCTATTACTTCGCTGTCTATTGATGTCTGAAATATAGAGCCATTGTCTTCTAACTCATCTCTAATTTTGTCAGCGTTTACTAGATTTCCATTATGGGCAAGGGCTATTGACCCGCCTTTATATTGAACTACCAGTGGTTGAGCATTGGTTACATAGCTTTCTCCTGTTGTAGAATATCTAACATGTCCAATTCCTATATTGCCATTTAATCTACCTAGTACAGTATCATTGAAAACCTCTCTAACTAATCCCATTTCCTTATAATAATGTATCTTACCATCGTTATATACTGCTATTCCTGCACTTTCTTGCCCTCTATGCTGCAATGTTACCAATCCAAAGTATATCATTCTAGATAGGTTTTGCCCGCTTTTTGAGTATATTCCAAATACTCCACATTCTTCGTTTAGTTTATCAAAATCAAAATTATTGCAGTACATTTTACTTTGTCCCTCCGTATTTTGTTAGGAAAAAGGAGATAGGAGATAGGAAAAAGGTTTTTAAGACCTTCTTATGGGTCTTAACTTGACCTTTCACCTTTCTCCCTTCTCCTATCTTCCATTATTATATTACTGTAATCTTCCTAATACCTCTTCGTAAGCCTCTTCAACATCTCCTAAATCTCTTCTAAATCTATCCTTATCAAGCTTTTTATTAGTATCTGCATCCCATAATCTACAAGTATCAGGTGAAATTTCATCTGCAAGTATCACTTCTCCATCATGTAAACCAAATTCTAATTTAAAATCAATAAGTTTAATATTTCTTTCCTTAAAAAATTCTACTAGAATGTCATTTATCTTAAAAGCATATTCCTTAACCTTTTCAACCTGCTCATCGGTTGCAAGTTCAATAGCTCTAATATGATATTCATTAATCATCGGATCACCTAAGTCATCGTTTTTGTAGCAAAACTCTAGAACTGGAGTCTTCATAAGAGTTCCTTCTTCAAGTCCCAATCTTTTAGCTAAAGAACCAGCTGCAACATTTCTCACAATAACTTCTAGAGGAAGTATTTTTACATCCTTTACCATCATCTCTCTATCATTTAAAAGCTCTATAAAATGAGTTGGTATTCCCTTTTCTTCTAAAAGCTTAAAAAGCAAAGCTGACATTTTATTGTTGATTACACCTTTACCAAGAATTGTGCCCTTTTTAACTCCATTAAATGCTGTTGCATCGTCCTTATACTGTATAATATATACTTTTTCATCATCAGTTTTGAAAACCTTTTTAGCTTTACCTTCATATATCATTTCCTTTTTTACCATTTTTTTATCCTCCTAGGCAGCTACCAGAATGTTTTCTTTATACAATTTTTTTAATTACTTTGCCATTTTTTCTAAGTATTCCTTATAGCCCATATCTTCTAATTTATTTGCTTTCAATAGTACTTCTTTTTCTAAATTTTTTTTATATACTTTTACTTTGTTTCTAATCTCTGGGTTTGTTATCCCCAATATTTGTGCTCCTAAAATTCCTGCATTTTTAGCTCCATTTATTGCCACTGTAGCAACTGGAACTCCCCCAGGCATCTGAACAATTGATAAAAGTGAATCTATTCCATTAAGTGTTGATGTTTTTATAGGAACGCCTATAACTGGTAATTCTGTAATTGAGGCAATCATTCCAGGTAAATGGGCTGCTCCTCCTGCTCCAGCAATAATTACCTCCAATCCTCTATCTCTAGCACTTTGCCCGTACTGAAATAATTTCTGAGGAGTTCTATGGGCTGAAACTACTGTCAATTCATAATCTATGTCAAAATCATCTAATATCTTAGCTGCTTCACTCATGACAGGCAAATCCGAATCACTTCCCATAATAATTCCAATCAATGGTTTTTTATGCTTCATATTAAGCCTCCTTAGATATAGCTTTTAAGACATTCTTTACCCTATACGCCTTTTCTATAGCTTTCTCAATCTGTTTATCAACAATAGTAACATGCCCCATTTTTCTATAGGGCTTTATCTCTTTTTTTCCATAAATATGAACGCTAACTCCTGGAATTTCTAAGGCTTCGTTGACTCCTATATAATCTGCTGTCCCATAATGATTTTTTTCTCCTAAAATATTCATCACTACTGTAGGAACTATTAGCTCTGTGGAGCCAAGAGGTAAACCCGCTATACATCTTATATGCTGTTCAAATTGAGATGTAACGCATCCTTCGATTGTATAATGTCCTGAGTTATGCACCCTTGGAGCAATTTCATTAACTAAAATTTTCTTATCCTTTGTCAGAAACATCTCAACTCCAAATACTCCTATACCATTTAAAGCCCTCACACATTTTGCAGCAATTTCTGATGCTTCTTTATAAATATTTTCGTCTACCCTTGCAGGAGCTATAATCATATCACAGATATTTTCCTCTTTATCGAATACCATCTCAACTAAAGGATAACATCTTATTTCACCATGCCTATTCCTTGCAACCATTATTGCTAATTCTTTCTCAAAATCAATATATTCTTCAAGAAATGACTCTGTTTTTAATCTATTTTCTATATCGTCTTTATTCTTTATAATATAAACGCCTCTGCCGTCATAGCCTCCTCTACAAGCCTTCTGAACAACAGGAAAACCTAAATCTTTATCTATAAATCCATTATCATTAACTCTTTTCCACCTACTAGTTGGTATATTGAACTTATTAAGAAATTCTTTTTGCCTTGATTTATCCTTAATAATTTCCAAAACCCTTGAAGTAGGAAAAATATTTTTCCCATCTTTCCCAAGTCTTTTTAATATTTCGGTATTAATATGTTCTATCTCAAAAGTAGTTATATCACATTCATTAACTAATTCTTCAATTTTTTCTTCATTATTGAAATCAGAAATAATCTGTTTGTCTGCAATTTGACTAGCGGGTGAATTAGGCGTAGGGTCTAGTATGGTAACAAATAATCCCATTTTTTTAGCCTCTTGTGCTATCATTTTACCTAGTTGCCCTCCACCTATAATTCCAATCTTCAAGTCAATAAATCTTTTCAAATATATCACCCCTTGACTTAATCTTAGCAAAAAGGAATTTCTTAGTCAACGATTAATGCGTATATTTTAAAAATATTTTATTTATATAGTTCGTTTAGAATTGAACTTTATATATAAACATTATTATTATGTTCATAAATCTTCTTTTGTTCTTTATTTATATAATTTTTAGAGCCACTTGGTTTTTAAATGATTTTTAACCAAAATACCCTATTCCAGCTTCAAATAATTTCTGATCCTTATTGCCTGGTATGTTCTTACATATATCCTTACCAAGTCTTTCTGAGTGACCCATTTTGCCAAGGATTCTTCCATCTGGACTAGTTATTCCCTCAACTGCATTAAATGAGCCATTAGGATTAAACTCTCCATCATAGCTTGGGTTTCCACTAAAATCAACATATTGTGTAGCAATCTGACCATTTTTTATAAGCTTTTTCATTACATCATCTCTAGCAACAAATCTTCCTTCTCCATGGGACATGGCTATTCTATGAACATCTCCAACCTTTACATTGTTAAACCAAGGAGAAAGATTAGATACTACCTTTGTCATAGGCATACATGATACGTGACGTCCTATCCTATTGAAGGTTAAAGTTGGACAGCTTTCATCTATATCCCTTATTTCTCCATAGGGTAGTAAGCCTAGCTTTATAAGGGCTTGAAATCCATTACATATACCTAACATCAATCCATCCCTATGTTTCATAAGCTTCATAACCGCTTCCTTTACCCTAGGGTTTCTAAATACGGTTGCTATAAATTTACCTGAACCATCGGGTTCGTCTCCTGCACTAAAGCCACCAGGCAAGGCTATGATTTGAGAATTGTCTATCTTCTGTACTATTTCTTCAATAGACTTTTCAATATCCCTTGGAGTAAGGTTTCTAAAGACCATGGTCTCAGCAATACCTCCAGCCCTTTCAAAGGCTCTAGCTGTATCATACTCACAATTTGTACCTGGGAATACAGGTATTAATATTCTTGGTTTTGCAATCTTTACACTAGACTTTTTTATGCTTCCCTTTTCATATGCTATTGTTTCTGGTTCTCCCTCCGCATCTTCTTTGATTGGGAAAATATCCTTTAATGGTTCTCTAAAGGCTATTATAGCTTCATCAAGATCAATGGTTACTCCATTTATATCAATTGCTCTTTTCTCCTGAGTTCTTCCTAAAATTTTATACTCAATACCACTTAATAATTTATCTAAATCTTCCTTTGAGTCTATTTCTAAAATCATTGAACCATAATCAGCCTTAAATAGCTGCTGAGCTTCCATTTGATCTAGGAATTTAAGTCCTATTTTATTTCCAAATGCCATTTTAGAAACCGTGGCTGCTATACCACCTATTCTTACAGCATCAGCAGCCAATATTTTTTTGTCTTGAATAAGCTCATAAATTTTAGAATAATTTTTATCAAGTTTGTCAAAATTTGGGATATTTCTCTCATCCTTTTTAAGTGGTATCAATACCACATAACTATTTTCTCTCTTAAATTCTGGTGATACAATAGCTCTAGCATCTGCTATATCTACAGCAAAGGATACTAATGTAGGAGGAACATTTAAATCCTTAAAGGTTCCTGACATACTGTCTTTTCCTCCGATAGCTGGTATCATAAGCTTCTTTTGAACATAAAAAGCTCCTAGCAATGCACTAAATGGTTTACCCCATTTTTCTTTATCGTCACCTAATTTTTCAAAATACTCTTGTAATGTTAATCTGATACCTTTATAGTTTCCTCCAAGGGCTACAACCTTTGAAATTGACTCTATTACTGCGTACACAGCTCCATGGAAGGGACTCCATTTAGCAAGCCTCGGATTATAACCATATGTCATTATGGTGCAAGTATTGGTTTCTCCATCCAGTACTGGTATTTTTGCTACCATACCCTCAGTAGGTGTTAGGGAATATTTGCCACCAAAGGGCATTAGTACTGTTCCAGCACCTATTGTGCTATCAAATCTTTCAACTAATCCTTTTTGATCAGCAACATTCAAATCCTTTAAATTTTCTATCCATGCAGCTTTAATTTCTTTCCCTTTATATTCAGAGGCTGTACTATCAAAATAATTATCTTTCTTTGATGGCTCAATTACCTTAGCCTTTGTTCTTTGCTTAACACCATTTGTATTTAAAAAATCTCTGCTGATATCTAAAATACTCTCTCCACGCCATTTCATTATCAATCTACCAGTGTCAGTTACCCTTGCCACTAAGGCTACTTCAAGATTTTCTTCCTTTGCAATCTCTTTAAATTTATCTAAATCGTTTTTGTCAATCACTACTGCCATACGTTCTTGAGACTCTGATATAGCAAGCTCTGTTCCATCTAATCCTTCGTATTTCTTCGGAACCTTATCTAAATCTATTTCTAGGCTATCGGCAAGTTCACCTATAGCAACTGAAACTCCCCCAGCTCCAAAATCATTACATTTTTTAATAAGCTTTGTGAGCTCTGGTCTTCTAAATAATCTTTGTATCTTTCTTTCAGTGGGAGGATTTCCTTTTTGCACCTCTGCTCCACATGTGAAAATAGACTCTTCTGTATGTTCCTTAGAAGACCCTGTAGCTCCTCCACATCCATCTCTACCAGTTCTTCCACCAACGAGTAATATTAAATCTCCCTCTACAGCCTTTTCCCTTCTAACATTTTCCTTTGGTACAGCTGCAATAACCGCACCAATCTCCATTCTCTTCGCTAAAAAGCCTTCATCATATATTTCAGCAACCTGCCCAGTAGCTAGTCCTATCTGATTTCCATAGGAACTGTATCCCGCAGCAGCTTCTATAGTAATTTTTCTTTGAGGCAGCTTTCCAGGTAATGTATCTTCAATTCTTGCTCTTGGATCTCCACTTCCTGTAACCCTCATGGCCTGATAAACATATGCTCTCCCTGATAATGGGTCTCTTATAGCTCCACCAAGGCAAGTGGCTGCACCACCAAAGGGTTCTATTTCAGTAGGATGATTGTGGGTTTCATTCTTAAACATAACAAGCCATTTCTCATTTTTACCATTTACATCCACATCAACTTCTATACTGCAAGCATTTATCTCATCGGATACCTCAAGGTCATCTAGCTTACCTTTTTTCCTAAGTTCCTTCATTGCCATAACTGCTATGTCCATAAGACAGATATCCTTCTTTTTATCACGATAAACGTACTCTCTGGATTTTAGATATTCATTATATGCTTCTTCGATGACATCTCCATATAAACCCTTTTCAATCTCAGCTTCTTCTATCTCTGTAAGGAAAGTGGTGTGCCTACAATGATCCGACCAATAGGTATCTATTACCTTCAGCTCAGTAATAGTTGGATTTCTCTTTTCCGTATCTCTAAAATAGTCTCTACAAAATAAAAGATCATCAATGTTCATTGCAAATCCTAATTCTTCTCTAAAAACTGCAATCTCGTCTTCACTTTTATCGATAAACCCTTCTAAAATTTTAACCTCCTCTGGATCTTCCACTTTCATTTCCAAACTGTCAGGCTTTTCAAGGGAAGCTTCCCTTGAATCTACTGGATTTATACAATAATTCTTTATTTTATCAAAATCTTCGTTATCTATACTTCCCTTTAATATTAATAATTTAGCAACATGAACAATTGGCTTTTCTTTTTGAGCTAATATCTGAATACATTCAGCAGCAGAATCGGCTCTTTGATCATATTGTCCAGGTAAAAACTCTATAGCCAATACCTTTTCATCATCATTAATCTCTAAAACTTCATCATATACATTGTCAACATTCGGTTCAGAAAAAATAGTTCTTTTTGACCTTTCAAATTCTTCTATGGAAACTCCAGATATATCATAACGATTAATAACCCTGATATATTCAAGTTCTTTTATTCCTAAATTATCCTTTATATTTTTTAATAAATGCTGTGCCTCGACATCAAAACCTCTTTTCTTTTCGACAAAAAGTCGCCTAACAACATTTTTCATGGTTTTTCCTCCTATATTTATTGAAATAGTTTTCTTATAATATTTAATATTGTATAATTTAACTCTCCAAGCTATTTTCTATTGCGGGAGTTTTAATATTTCCTTTTCGTTCATATAATAAACCTGTTTTTTTATATAAAGGGAAAAACAGGTTTATAAAAATCACTCAAATGAAATATTAAAACCCTCTAAGTTATCTTAAAACAAAAAAATTTATTTACTATCACAATAAGTTAACATATATATCAAATCATAACTATATAAGTATTCACTATTAATTATTCACTATTTACCGCTTGTCTCCCTTTACAATTTAATTCTAACATAGTAAAATATATAATTAAAATTAATAATATTAATGTTTATTATAAGGAGAGCTAAGGAATGGATATTAATTTTGAGCTTTACAAGGTTTTTTATTTTGCAGCAAAAACTATGAACTTTTCTAAAGCCGCTGAAAAGCTTTTTGTATCCCAATCAGCAGTAAGTCAATCTATAAAGCTTTTAGAAAAAAGGTTAAATACTAAGCTTTTCTTTAGACATACTAAAAATATGAAGCTAACTTATGAAGGTAAAACCCTTTTTAAACATATAGAGCAAGCCTTTAACTTTATACGCTCTGGCGAAAGGGCTTTATCTGAAATCAATAACCTAACTCAAGGTGAAATACGAATCGGTGCCAGTGATACAATTTGTAAATATTTTCTCCTTCCTTACTTCAAAAAATTCCATGAGGATTATCCTAATATAAAGATTCACATAACAAATAGACCATCTCCAGTATGTATAAATTTATTAGAGAGTGGGAGCATCGACATCGCAGTAGTTAATTTAAGTAATAAGTATAAATATGAAAATTTAAATGTAACTCCAGTGAAGGCTATACAGGATGTTTTTATTGCTGGAGAAAATTTCAGTAATTTGAAGAATAAAGCTGTCAAATTGAAGGAGCTTGAAAAATATCCAATATTAAGTCTGGAAAAAAATTCGACAACAAGAAAGTACTTTGATGAATTAATTAAAAAAAATGACGTAAAAATATTGCCAGAATTCGAGCTTGATAGTATAGATTTGCTTGTAGAAATGACTAAAATAGGTCTGGGGATTTCCTTTGTCATAGAAGATGCTATAAAGGAAGAACTGAAAAATGAAAGGATTTTCACACTGAATATTAAAGAAAATATTCCCAGTAGAAGTATAGGGGTTGTTACCCATAGTAAGATACCCCTACCACCTGCAGGAAGGGAGTTTATTAGGATGTTTTAACAAAGTTTGTTGTTGCCAGTTCTCGTTTTCCTGTTAACGGTTTTAGGTATAACCTTTTGGGTTATTATATATTTTATACCTCTAAAATCCATTTAGGGATCTCTTACTATACTCTATTAGCCATAAGCTCACAATAATCAATGCCTAAGCTCTTCTAGCTTTGACAGGCTTTCTCTATCCTTTTTAAGTATTTCTCCGGCTAATGTTCTACTAGTTTGATCAAGTTTTCCCCTCAATACCTTTTCAGCCATATTTATACCTTGATTTTCTCCTTTTATAGCTTTATTTATTACATAAGAGGAATCTGTATCTCCAGCCAGCTCCATATTAACCATAAAATCACCCATTACACCCTTTAATCCTAGCTTTTCATCTGGCTTATAACCTAAATCTTGAATATAGTTTGATAAAACTGTCATGTTATCTCTATGCTGATTTTGTATTTTTTGAAAAGTTTTCTTCATATACTCATCATCAACTTCATTAATATAGATATTAAAGGCCTCTATTGCCATATGCTCTCCCTGAAGCAATTTATTAAGTGCTTTTACTGTTTCTTTTTTAGACATATGTATTTGCTCCTTTCACATTTATGTTTAAATATATTATTTCCTAGTTTTAATGTGAGTATTTAAATTCATGTAAAACTATTTGGTATTTTTAACGTTTATAAAATTTAAATATATTTTGTACCTATAAAATGTCCTGGACTATATTGTTTTGATTGTTAATCTAATTCCAATAAGCCAATCTTAAAAACATATTTAATATTTTCATTTGCTCTTTTAATTCCTCTTCAGTTAACACTCCATAATATTTACCTTTAATTCCTCTCGACTCTAATGTCCATAAAAATGCTTTAAAATTAGGATAATCTTCAATAGATTCTTTTATAGCCCATATAAAATGTTCTAATTTCTTATAGGTTAAAGTTGTTTTTTCTTTCTCTTTTCTATACTGTTCTAAATCCAATAATAGCTTAAATGGCAGCATAATCTTATAACGGAAATTATCTTTATCACATTGGGTAAAATCATTCATATAATTTATATAGCTTTCACATACTATTCTATACATTATACCTCTCCCTAAACAACTCCAATTTTTCAATAAATCCTTTCTTTTTAGAATCAAATAAATCATCTCTATTGATTACTTCATTAATAATTTGATTAATAAGGATTTTATCGGCTCTTTCTATAAGAATATCTATATCTTGTAAATCCTTATTCTGCAGCCTGATAATTTTACTAACAATTATATCCTCAATTGATAAAATATATATATTTAAATATCTAAATTGTTCTAACTGTATTGCTCTTTCTCTATATTTAGGAGAAATTAATGTACTCTCATACTCCAACATATCAAAATCTCTTAGATGGATAAACACCTTACCTAATTTAGCAGAATAGTTCAAATCTATAAAATCAAAATCTCTTGTAGCTCTATCACTATATCCTCCTAAAATACATGCAGATCCTCCTAAGAAATACATATCAAAGGGTTCTATACCAAATAACTCAGCTACCTTTTCCATCTCATATATTCTTTCTTCTACCTCTTTCTTTATCCTCATATATATCACCTTTATCATTATTTATAACACTATTATATCAAATTAAGCTGTCTTTAAAACCAAATCTTTGATTAAAAACATACTTATTTCAATCTAATCAAAAATGGAGCTATCTAATAATGAGACAACTCCATTTTTCATCACAATAATAAATATTTATCTACAAAAACCCAAATCTATGCTATAAAAATAAACTTCAATACAAATAATATGGATAAAATATACAAAAGTGGAGAAGCTTCTTTATATCTTCCTGTTAAAAGCTTCAATAGAACATAGCTTGTCATACCAAATACTATACCTTCTGCAATACTATATGCAAGGGGCATCATAATTATTGTTAAGAAAGCTGGTATAGCTTCTGTAAAATCATCAAAATTAATCTCCTTAATTGGTGACATCATGAAAAGTCCAACTAATATCAAAGCTGGTGCTGTTGCAGCAGATGGTATCATTATAAATAACGGAGATAGAAATAAAGCTATAGCAAACATACCAGCAGTAGATAATGCTGTAAGCCCTGTTCTACCACCTTCAGCCACACCTGATGCACTTTCCACGTATGTTGTTACCGTACTTGTTCCAAGAATCGCTCCAATAGTTGTCCCTATTGCATCAGCAAATAATGCTTGCTTTGCTCTTGGCACCTTCCCATTTTCATCTAACATTCCAGCCTTAGTTGAAACTCCAACCAATGTTCCAACGGTATCAAACATGTCTACAAATAAGAAAGAAAATAGTACTAAAAACATCTTCAAAGAAAAAATTTCAGAAAAATCAAATTTGAAAAATATTTTTTGTAATGATGGAGGAGTACTAACAAATTTCAAGTCAGCTGGAAGCTGAGTAACTCCCATTGGTATACCAATTATTGTAGTAATCAATATTCCATATAATAATGCTCCCTTTACTTTTTTAGCCAATAAAAATCCTGTAATTATTAAACCTATAATCGCCAATAATGCTGGTCCTGAAGTTACATGTCCAATTTTTACAGGAATACCATCTAACTTTCCATCGCCTATGTGAAACATACCTGTAACAACAATACCAGAGTTAAAAAGTCCTATAAATGCAATAAACAAGCCTATACCAACCGAAACGGCTTTTTTGAGGGCTAATGGTATAGCATTAATTATAGCTTCTCTAACATTTAAAAATGTGAGAATGATAAATATGATTCCTTCTAAAAATACTGCGGTTAAAGCAAACTGCCATGAAGCCTGCATGCTTCCTAATACTACTGTATAAGCAAAAAATGCATTAAGTCCCATACCCGGTGCCAATGCAAAGGGTAAATTTGCAATAAAAGCCATAACCAATGTTGCTATAATTGCAGATAATGCAGTTGCAGTAAATACAGCTCCAAAATCCATTCCAGTAGCAGATAAAGTTAATGGGTTGACTATCAATATATATGCCATAGTCATAAAAGTAGTGATACCTGCCATTACTTCAGTCTTCACATTTGTATTGTTTTCAGACAGCTTAAAAAATCTTTCAGTCATCTTATCCACCTCATCTTTTAATTATAGATATTCGCTTTTATTATTTATTTTTTTGAAGCGATTATCCCAATAGAATCACAATAAATGTGTTCTATACAAATGAAATTTTTTTTGAGATAAAATAAAAAAACAGAAGCTACACATATAGAGAGTGAAACTTCTGCGACAAGTATTATCTCACCGCCAAGTGGATAATCCCACTTAGACAAATTTCACTCATAGTCAGACAATTTACGGTTATCTGGTAGATACTTTCCGACCATATTACGGAAATTATATGAGAGGATATTCTTTTTTTCGACAAATAAATCATAACAAAGTAATTTTTACTAGTCAATAGTTTTTACGAATTTTATCTATGTTTTTTTTATTATTTCGCTACTTATATACGAACATTCTCTAAATATATAAAAATTCAATTCGAATTAGTTGTATGCATTTATGTATAAACCTAACCCGTTACGTTATTTTCTATCGATACTAGCTTTTATGAAATTTTCCTTTACTTTAAACAATGTTTGGAATTTACAAAATTTTCTTGACTTTGTATTTGTCTAGATATAAAATAATGTTAAAATGATAACTATTATTTTATATGTTTTAAAAACTTTATATGTAAAGGGGGATTTTTATGTTAACAAAATCATTTAGGTCAAAAGCATTGGTATGTATTATATTATTTACTATGCTTTTTTCATCTCTAGGGGTATATGCTGAAGGAAATAATATACCTACAAGAGAGGAAATCGCAGAACAATACAAATGGAGATTAGAAGATATTTATGAAACCGATGAATCTTGGGAAGCTGATTATAAAAAATTAGAAGAAATGATACCTAATGTGGCAGAATATAAAGGTACCTTAGCAAAAAGCTCTAGAAACATTGCTAAATGTCTATCCCTTGTATCTGAAATTCGTCGTTTGTACGATAAACTACAAGTATACGCATGGATGCGAAGTGATTCAGATACTTCTGTAGATAAATATTTAAAAATGGGTGATAGAGCAGATTCAATAGCTTCTGCAATAGATGAAGCTACTTCATTTATAGAACCAGAATTATCATCTATTCCTGAAAGCAAGCTAAAAAATTATATAAAAGATAGTAGATTAAAGGACTATGATATATATTTGGAAAGTATATTGAAAAGAAAAGAGCATACACTTTCAGAAGCAGAAGAACGCTTAATGGCACTAGCAGGAACTCTTTCTAGCACTCCTGAAAATATTTATAAAGCCTTTAAATATAATGACAGAAACATAAAAAAAATCAAAAACGAAAATGGAGAAGAGCTTGTCTTATCTCCAGCAACCTATAGTATGCTCCTTGAAAGCCCAAATCGTAATACAAGAAAAAAAGCCTTCGAAGGTGAATTTGGCAGCTACAAGGAAGGTATAAACACATTGGCAGCTACTTTATATGGAGAAGTAAAGACAAATATCTTTAATGCTAGAGCAAGAAAATATAACTCAGCCCTTGAAGCAGCTCTACTTTCTAGTGATATTGAGCCAAAGGTATATGACAGCTTTATAGAAGCTGTAAATAACAACTTAGAACCATTACATAGATATGTATCCTTAAGAAAGAAGCTTTTGGGTATCGAAGATAAGGTTCATTACTACGATATGTATGTACCTATGATTAAATCAGTGAATTCAAATATCCCCTATGAAGATGCTAAAAAAATGGTATTAGAAGCCCTAAAGCCATTAGGTAATCAATATATTAAGGATCTTGAAATGGCATTCGATAATCGTTGGATAGATGTATACGAAACTAAAGGCAAATATTCTGGAGGCTATTGTTGGGGTTCATATGATACCCATCCATATATTCTTTTAAATTATAACGGTACATTGAATGAAGTTTCAACTCTAGCTCATGAATTGGGTCATGCAATGAATAGCTATTATTCAAATAAAAAGCAACCATATAGCAAAGCAGATTACGTGACATTTACAGCTGAAGTAGCTTCCACTACCAACGAAGCTATAATGTATGATTATTTAATTAAAAATGCTAAGACTAAGGAAGAAAAAATATATCTTATAGGCTCTTATTTAGAGCAAATCAGGGGTTCAATCTATACACAGTTAATGTATGCTGAATTTGAAAAAAACATACATGAGGCAGCAGAATCAGGAGAAACATTAACAGCTTCCTTCCTCAATGAAACATGGGGTAATTTAATGAAAAAATACTATGGTGAAGATTTCGAGGTAGATGAGTTAGTTAAGTTATGGTGGTCTAGAATACCTCATTTCTACTGGAATTTCTATGTATATACATATGCTTCTGGACTATCCGCTGGAATCAACTTATCCGATAAAATTATAAATGATGGTGAGGACGCTAGAGATGCATATCTTGATTTCCTTGCAGCAGGTGGCTCTGACGGACCAATAGATCTTCTAAAATCAGCAGGAGTAGATATGTCTACCCCCGAGCCAGTGGAAAAAGCATTACAAAAATTTGATCAACTCCTAACCGAATTGGAAAAATTAATAAACAAGTAACTTAAAAAGGGCTTCACGCCCTTTTTAAGTTCTAAGTTTGGACAAAAGCGTCTTGCCATGTATTCTAGTTGCAAGTATTTAGGGTCTTTTCTAATAAGTTTTAAAAGAAAATAATTCATACTAATATTTTACTAGTAATAGTTTTAATTTTTCGCAAGAATGTTTGAGTTCCTATACAACAAGAAATTTAAGTCAATACTTCGTGCTAAAGTTATTAAAAGATGGTTCGCTTTTTGGTATCGAACCGTCTTTTTAAAGCCCAATAAAATTTCCCTAACCTTAAAAGCTAGAACTGTCTTTTCCTTTCTCAACAATATTTTTTGTCATCTGTCCTCCAACATATCCTCCAACAATACGAGTAGCTAAATCTCCTTTATCTGTTACCTTAACACCTATTTCATTATTGTTTAAACCAATCTCTTTCCCTAAATCATTATTAGTCCTATCTAGCAAATCCTTTAAATCTGGAGCCTTAATTTTCTTATCCATAATTTATCACCACTTTATAAATAATTTTGTTTTATATATATAGATTTCCAATAGTAAAACTTAATTTATACATATCAAAATATCCAGAGTTTTTAAGGATTTTTGATGTGTATAAATTAACTGTTTTACTGGAATATCTATAGATTTCCCATAGTAAAACTTAATTTATACATATCAAAATATCCAGAGTTTTTAAGGATTTTTGATGTGTATAAATTAACTGTTTTACTGGGTTTATCAAAACAACCTAGGAGGTGTCTGATATGATTAATATATCCAAAAATTCAACAAATCAAACATTAAGATAATATTTATTACAAATCCAGAAGAAATTGACATATTTACGGATAATGAAAATCTAAGCAATGAAAAAGATGATACCACTCAAAACAAAACGTTAGCTATATATAGATTAATTGTAAACTGGTATGTATTTTATATAATGTCAATAATATCATTTTATGACTTTGCTTAAATCCATTTTAGCATATATAACTCTGTGAATTTCAACAATCTGTTCTTTAACCACATAAAGCACTAAGTAGTTTTTTACTGGTAGGATTCTATATTCATTTTCAAGGGATTTTTCAAGCTGAAAAACCCTACATGAATATGGAAATTGTGCAAATCTTGATATGGAAGTATCAAATGCATCAATTAAATCCATTGCTGCCTTTGGTGCTTTTAACTCATCTGCAATATAAGATACAATATTAGATAAATCTTTATTTGCGAAAGGCAGATATCTAATTTCATACTTCATCAGATTCCATCCTTTCAGAAAGTTTTGACCTTAATTCGTCAAAGACTTCTTTATGGGAATATCTCTTATCAGTTGTTTTGGCTTCCAGTTCCGCTTCCTTCAGTTTAAAGTAAATTTCACTTTCAAAAAGTTTCCGTTCGTAAGCTTCTATGCTCATTACAACCATATCCCCATAACCATTCTTGGTCAAAAATACAGGTTCTTGAGTTTCATGAACAACCCTTGATATATCTGCAAAGTTATTTCTCAAATCCGATACTGGTCTAATATTTGGCATACAATTATCACTCCTTTATTAGTTTAGCGTAATTTTATCATAATTATGCTAAAACATCAATAATGCTGTAAATGTCATTTTTCATTATTAACCTGAATTATTCATAGAAAACAGTGTTTATACCTCTAATAACATGAAAGAATTTTTAGCTCCTGTTCTTAAATGGCTTGAAGAAAAATATCCTAACACAATGATACTCATTAGGGGTGATAGTGGCTTTGCTACACCAGAACTCTATGAACTAGCTGAAAAATATGGTGCCCATTATGTCATTAGACTGAAAGCCAACCAGGCGCTTAAGCGTTACTCTGAAGATATTATGGAAGATTTTCAAAAACTATATGTTTTGGGTTATGAATAATTCAGGATATATATTAATAATTGAGGAAATTGCATAATACATTTAAAAAATTTCATAATTATGTTTTAAAAATAGCTATCAATAGGAATAGAAAAAAATGATACACTTTAATCCAATTATTTTAAAAGTCTTCTTATAATTTCTCTATCTGAATGAAAAATAATCATATTAATCTATCTTTTAAAAAATCAGTATCCCTTTTTAGGATTCCACTTTTAAAATATATCTAGTTATAATATACATATTTGGAAAAATACATTTTTATATCATCTTATATAAAAAATAATGTTGCCATTCTGCTATGGCAAGCAAAAATTAAACCTCTGAAACTTTATTTTTACTTGGTTCAGAGGTGTTTTAATATCTATTCCCACTCAATAGTTGAAGGAGGCTTACTAGTTATGTCGTAAACTATCCTATTTACATTATCCACTTCATTTACTATTCTATTTGATATCTTCTCAAGCACGTCATATGGTATTCTAGCCCAGTCAGATGTCATGCCATCTGTAGATGTAACTGCTCTAATCCCTACTGTATGACTATAAGTTCTCTCGTCACCCATAACTCCAACTGACTTCATGTTTGGCAGAGCTGTGAAGTACTGCCATATTTCACGATCCAAGCCAGCTTTTTTAATTTCTTCTCTTAATATGGCATCCGATTCCCTAACTATTTTTAATTTCTCTTCTGTAATTTCACCTAGTACTCTAATAGCAAGACCTGGGCCTGGAAATGGCTGTCTCCAAACAATCTCTTTTGGCATACCTAATTCTTCTCCAACTTTTCTAACCTCATCCTTAAACAACTGTCTTAAAGGCTCTATTAAATCAAAGTGCATATCCTCTGGAAGTCCTCCAACGTTATGGTGACTCTTGATTACTGCCGCTTCATCAGTACCACTTTCTATAACATCAGGATAAATTGTACCTTGCAGAAGATAATCTATTTCTCCAAGTTTGCTAGATTCTTCTTCAAATACCCTTATAAATTCTTCTCCGATTATTTTTCTCTTTGTCTCTGGATCAGTTACTCCCTTTAGTCTTCCTAAAAATCTTTCTCCAGCATTTACTCTTATAAGATTCATATTGAATTTCTCACCAAATACTGCCTCTACCTCATCACCTTCATTTTTTCTTAAAAGGCCATGATCTACAAATATACATGTTAGATTGTCACCAATTGCTTTGTGAACTAATACTGCTGCCACAGAAGAATCTACTCCTCCAGATAATGCACATAAAACCTTTTTATCTCCAACTTTTTCTTTGATCTCCTTTATAGTTTTTTGTGCAAAATTATGCATAGTCCAGTTTCCTGAGCATCCACAAATTTCATACAAGAAGTTTTTAATGAATTGTTTTCCAAATGGAGTATGCTCAACCTCTGGATGGAACTGAACTGCGTATAGCTTCTTTTCCTTATTTTCCATTGCTGCCACAGGACAATTATCTGTTGTAGCTGTTATTTCAAATCCTTCTGGAGCTACTTCGATAAAGTCAGTATGACTCATCCAGCAAACAGATTTATCTTCAATATCTTTAAATATATCTTTATTTTTAGCTATGTTTAATTGGATTTTTCCGTACTCTCTCGATGGAGCTTTATTTACTTTTCCATCAAAAATCTTTGCCATAAGCTGTCCACCATAGCAGATTCCAAGCACTGGTATACCTAGCTCAAATACTTCATTTTCAATTGTTGGTGCATTTTCAGCGTATACACTGGCAGGTCCACCAGTAAATATTATACCTATAGGATTTTTTTCCTTAATTCTTTTTAAAGCTTTCTTGTAAGGCACTATTTCACAATATACGTTTGCTTCTCTAACTCTTCTAGCAATCAATTGGTTATATTGCCCACCAAAATCTACTATCAGCACTAATTCTTTTGACTCCATTATAAACTCCTCCCAGTTTTCTTTTAGGTCAGATCGTAAAGGACAAGATTAAGATTTAGATTAAGTATAAAGGTATTCCTCTTTGGTCTTATATTAACCATATAATAATGACCTTAACTCTCAATCTAAATCTTAGTCTCAATCTTGACCCTATAACCTACCCTAAAATTTATTAATCTCTAAAACTATAATTCGGTGATTCCTTTGTTATATGGATGTCATGAGGATGGCTTTCCTTTAGCCCTGCTCCTGTTATTTTTACGAATTTACCATTTTCTTTGAGAGCCTCGATATTAGGAGTGCCACAATATCCCATTCCAGCCTTAAGTCCACCTACTAATTGGTATATAGTTTCTCTAAGTGCTCCTTTATATGGAACTCTTCCTTCTACTCCTTCTGGAACAAATTTTTTAGCATCCTCTTGGAAATACCTATCCTTACTTCCAGCAGCCATAGCTCCAAGTGAACCCATTCCTCTATAAACCTTAAAGCTTCTTCCTTTATATATAACTGTTTCCCCAGGACTTTCTTCTGTACCTGCAAACAGGGAACCAAGCATAACCACATCTGCTCCCGCAGCTATTGCCTTAGGTATATCTCCAGAATATTTAATGCCACCATCAGCTATTATAGGAATATTATATTTCTTTGCAGCCTTGGCACAATCATAAACTGCTGTTATTTGAGGAACTCCTATTCCTGCTACAACCCTAGTTGTACATATAGAACCTGGTCCAATTCCTACTTTGACAGCATCGGCTCCAGCCTTGATTAAATCCTCGGTTGCTTCACCTGTAGCAACATTACCAGCTATAACCTGAAGCTCTGGATGCTTAGCTTTAACCTTCTTAACAGCATCTAAAACACCCTTCGAATGTCCATGGGCAGTATCTAAGACTACAACATCTACACCTGCCTTTACTAAAGCTGCTACTCTTTCCATCATATCATTAGTTATACCTATGGCAGCCCCTACTAAAAGTCTATTTCTTTCATCCGTTGCTCTATTTGGATATTTTATTGCTTTTTCAATATCCTTAATAGTTATAAGACCCTTTAATGTACCTTCTTCATCGACTATTGGAAGTTTTTCGATTTTCCACTTTCTGAGTATTTTTTCAGCTTCATCTAAGGTTGTACCTTCCTTGCCAGTTACAAGATTTTCTTTAGTCATTACTTCGTAAATCTTCTTACTAAAATCATTTTGAAATCTTATATCTCTATTAGTTAAAATACCAACTAATTTTTTATTTTCATCAGTTATAGGAACACCTGATATATGATATCTCTCCATTAACTCTAATGCATCAGATATTGCATGATCTGGAGAAAGATGAAATGGATCCACTATTACTCCATGTTCACTTCTTTTTACTTTGTCTACTTCCATTGCTTGCTTTTCAATAGACATGTTTTTATGAATTATTCCTATTCCACCTTCTCTAGCTATGGCAATTGCCAGCCTTGCCTCAGTAACTGTATCCATTCCCGCACTCATAATTGGTATATTCAGTTTTATTTTATTAGTAAGTCTTGTCTTTACATTTACTTCCTTGGGAAGTACATCAGATTTTTGTGGTATAAGTAGTACATCATCAAAGGTTAAGCCTTCTTTAATTAATTTTCCCTCCATAATTCACATCCTCCATTTTTTCATTATTGTTTGCAAATCAATGAAATATAAATTCATACTATCCATATAATGTCTTAAAAATAGTTCTAAATTTCTAGGACAAAAACACCCGTAGGGCACGTTTTAAGTTGCAAGTATTAAGATCTTTCTAGTAAGTTTTTAAAAAAACAATTTGCACCGATATTTTATTGATAATAGTTTTCAATTCCTTGTATTAGTTGGAATCACTTTATCTAACACATAAAATTTCTTCAAGAGATGTTTAAGTTTCTATATAATAAAAAATCTGCATAATAACTCCGTAGGAGTGAAATTATTATGCAGACAAATTACACACTTAATTCATCTCTTCAGTTGAAAGACAAGTATGCATTATAATAATTTCACCCATAGTCAGACAATTTACGGTTGCCTGGTAGATACTTCCAGACCATATTACTGGATTTATATGAGTGTTGCTATTCTGTTTATTATTTCTATATAAAGTATCAAATTATTTTATAATTGTCAATACAGCAAATAATTGTTGGAATATTTAGCAAATATATATCAATGAAAGACCCTTTAAAATTTAAGGTTATACATGTATTATTGTTTTATTTCTACAAAATATAATAAACTCCTATAAAAATATAGGAGTCTATTTAACATTTGAAATCATTTGTGCTCATTCTTTGGGTTTCCAATAGAACCTGGGTCTTCTCCAAAGGATAAGTGGGTATCCTTCATATTAACTAAATCATTATTACTTGCAGTATTATTTCTTTTTCCATTCTTTACTCTAAATATATTTAGGAAATTATCAAAAAAGCCCATAATACACCTCCTTTATCATTTATTTTTTGATAACTATATAGAATTTACATAGTAAAACTTAATTTATACATGTACAAATATGCAATGTTTCTGGGCATTTTGGACATCTATAAATTAAAGTCTTTACTTAAATTCCTATATTTAAACTTTAAAAAAGTTATCGATGGAATTTCTTAACTTTAAATGATAATACTTAGTTTTTAATTATAAGAATATCCAATGTTTCTAATTATGTTTATCATCTTCATAATTTACAAGCAATATATATTTATTTACTCCAAATAATATAAATAAGTAATATTCGTAAAGGAGGAGTATAATGTATTCTAATCCTAAGTTAGATGAAGCTGGTCTTAAAGTTCTTGAAAATCAATTAGCTTATGAGGCAATGATGAACAGAAAATATAGCCTATACGCATCATATTTCAATGATGCTCAGCTTAAAAACCTTTGCCAAAAATCTTCTAATAAACATAAAGAAAACTATAATAATTTACTTAATTATCTACTTTCACATCAATAGTATTTCATATTTTTTGAATTTAATTCAAAAATGTCCTAAGGAGGTTAATAATATGACTTATGGCTCCGATTTTACTGAAAAAGAATTGCTTAACGATTTATTGATATCAGAAAATCATATTGCTTCTTCATATAATTCATCTATTATTGAAACCACTAGTAAAAACCTAAGAAATATATTAAGTATAAGCTTATCTAATGTTCAAGATTGTCAATTTGAAGTATTAGGTGCTATGAATCAACGAGGATGGTATAAATTCACAGAAGTTAATTCCAATAATCTTGAAAATGCTAAGAAAAAATTTATTACTATTTCTAATGAATTATTATAAAAAAAGCGTCTGACGACGCTTTTTAGTTTAATATATAGGATTTACATAGTAAAACTTAATTTATACATGTACGAATATGCAATGTTTCTGGGCATTTTGGACATGTATAAATTAAAGTCTTTACTTAAATTCCTATATTTTTTTCAGATTTTAAAAACATCAATAGAATTGACCTTAAATTTCTTAATCTTAGTCTTAATCTCAACCTCAATTCCTATTACCAATTCACTATGATATTATAATGTTATAAATCTATTATTAAATGGAGGTATGGGGAATATGGAACTTATCTATAAAAATACAAAAATAAATCTAATTCAAGGTGATATTACCAAACAAAAAATAGAGGCTATAGTAAATGCTGCAAATTCTACACTATTAGGCGGTGGTGGAGTAGATGGTGCTATACATAAAGCAGGCGGCCCTGAAATACTAAGGGAATGTAAAGCTATAAGAAAAAAACAAGGTGGTTGCCATGTCGGTGAAGCAGTTATAACTACAGCAGGAAACCTTCCATCAAAATACGTTATTCATACTGTAGGCCCTATATGGAGAGGAGGAACTAATAATGAGCCTATACTTTTAGCAAATGCCTATAAAAACAGCTTAAAACTTGCCCACAAAAACAACATAAAGTCCATTGCTTTTCCTTCTATCAGCACTGGTGTATATGGTTATCCAATTGAAAAAGCATCAATTATCGCCCTTACTACTGTAAAAAATGTTTTAGACAAAATAAGCTTTAAGGAAATACGATTTATACTATTTTCAAATAAAGATTTTAATATATATGTAAGCTCAGTTCAAAAAGTTTTCGAAGATTACATTTAGACCTATGGGAAGTTTTCTCATAGGTCTTTTTATCTCTTAATTTCAAGAATTTTTTTTCATTATAATCTATCTTTAAAGACTGAAAGACTCCAGTATCATAATATTGGAGTCTTTTCTTTGCACTACGTAAGCTTTAATTTTCTCGAAAAAATCCTTATTTTAAATGTAAAGGGATATTATATCTGGATATTAAGTCTTCATAGGTTTCCCTCTCAACTATTGTTTCTACATTACCTTCACTTACAAGTACTACAGCAGGTCTTGGAATTTTATTATAATTGTTTGCCATAGAATAATTATAGGCTCCAGTACTAAAGACTGCTAAAATATCTCCTGCTTCTGTTTTAGGAGCCTTAAGATCCCATATTAATATATCTCCTGTTTCACAGCATTTACCAGCTATTGTTACAGTTTCTTTTGCTTCTTCATTAATTTTATTGGCTACAACAGCCTCATATTTTGCTCCGTAAAGTGCAGGTCTTGGATTATCTGGCATTCCTCCATCAATAGCTACATATTTTCTTATTCCTGGTATTTCCTTTATGGTACCTATTGTATATAAGGTTATGCCTGCTTCTCCTATGATCCATCTTCCTGGCTCTATTATAATAGTTGGTAAATCTAAATTAAATTCTTTACACTTACTAAATACCTTTTCCATTATAGCATCGGTAAAATAATTTATAGGCTTGGGATTGTCTCCTTGTTTATAATATATTCCATATCCTCCACCTGTATTTAATTCCTTTGTAATAAACCCAAATCTATCCCTTGCTTCCTTTATTAAATTCATAATCTTTTCCGTAGCTATTATATGAGATTTATTGTCAAATATCTGTGAGCCTACATGAAAATGAAATCCTAAAAGGTCGATATTCTCATACTCCATACCACGCTTAATAGCTTCAAATATTATATCATCTACCAGGGGAATTCCAAACTTAGAATCCTTTTGTCCAGTTATAACATATTTATGGGTCTCACTCTCTACACCTGGAGTAACTCTATATAGTACCCTTGATTTTTTATTCATTTTTTTTGCAATATTGTTTATTAACTCAAGCTCATATAGATTATCTACAACTATTCTTCCTATATCATTGGATATTGCAAGCTCCAATTCAGCTCTACTTTTATTGTTACCATGAAAAAATATTTTTTCCATAGGAAAATTTGCCTTTATGGCTGTGTACAATTCTCCCCCTGAAACCACATCTAAACATAAGCCTTCCCTTTCTATGATTTTGCACATAGCAAGATTCAAAAATGCTTTGCTGGCATAAGCAACTTTAACATTTTTATATTTTAATATAAAACTATCTCGTATTTCTTTACATTTTTCCTTAATAATATCTTCAGATACAACATATAAGGGAGTCCCATATTCTCTAGCAAGCATTACTGTATCTAAGCCACTAAACATATAATTATCATTATTAGTTTTTCTTTCCAAATTAATCACCCATTCTTTGTATTATAAAATCAATTTTATAATATCTATGCAATTATTATGCCAAATTACAAGCCAAGTAAAATGGGTAATCTATGAAATTAGAATATTTTTCTTTCCGAATTTTCGAACTAATTTCTCTTATAGTAAATATTCATAGTACATTTTAAACAAGTCTTTTATCCGATTTTTCGGATGCATTTCCGTTTTATTGAACATTTACATTATATTTTTTCAGCTTATCATAAAAACTGGTCTTCCCAATATCCAACATACTCATCGCTTTCTTTTTATCTCCATCACAGATTCTAAGGACTTCTATAATAACTTTTTTTTCAGCATCCATTACTGCTTCTTTTAGGGTTTTTATATCACCTTTATTTTTTTTTCCTCCATCCTTAGTTTCTATTTTTAAATGCTCTGAAAGTATGGTATTTCCTTCACATAAAATTACTGCTCTTTCAAGTATATTTTCAAGCTCCCTAATATTACCTGGCCAAGCATATTTCTTAAGCTTTCTTAAAGCCTGTCCAGATATATGCTTTTCTTCATATCCAGCCTTTCTACTGATCTCAGGAAGCTTATAATGTACAATAGGATATATATCTTGCTTTCTTTCTCTTAATGGAGGTATCCAAATAGGAAATACATTTATTCTATAAAATAAGTCTTCCCTAAACCTACCATTTAAAACTTCCTCCTCTAGATTTCTATTGGTTGCTGCTATAATTCTAACATCTACTTTAATCTCTTTTGTCCCACCTACTCTAAAAAAGGTTTTACTTTGTAAAACCTGTAAAAGCTTTACCTGCATAGGAAGAGGTATTTCAGCTATCTCATCTAGAAATATAGTCCCTCCCTTTGCCATCTCAAAGAATCCAATTTTCCCTTTAGCTTTAGCTCCAGTAAAAGAACCTTCTTCATATCCAAAAAGCTCGCTTTCTATAAGACCTTCTGGTATAGAACCACAATTCACATGTATAAAAGGGTTGTCCCTATTCTTACTTTTCTCATGTATAGACTTTGCCATTAACCCCTTTCCCGTTCCACTTTCTCCTAGTAAGAGAATCGTAGAATTAGATTTTGAAGCCTTATAAAGGAGATTCTTAACTTCCTTTATTTCATCACTTTCTCCAATTATGTTAGGGAATAAATCAATTTCCTTTTCTCCTTTCTTAATTTTATTTTCGATTTCCTCTAATTTTAAAATGGCTTCGTTTCTTTCTTCTATTAGTTTTTTTAGCTCAGATATATCTTTAACCTTTAAAAGAGCTCCTACTCTTTTGCCCTTTCTATTCACTGGAGCAAGTGAACATAAAGTGGGTCTTCCATTTATCTCAATAAATTTGTCTTTAAAATTAAAATTTTTTCCTTTAGCCGTTTCATAAAATTCTTTAATAGCAGGTATGTTGCCATGAATCTCAAATATATCTCTTCCAATAACTTTCACTTCTAAATTTTGTCCCTTAGCCATGTATTCTTTACCCATAAGCAAGTCAAATATACTTTCCCTTCTTATTGTATATCCATTTGCTTGATAAAACTTTACCCTTCCTGTTTTTCCATCAAGTACTACCATATGACCTATTGCATTTATATATTCGATTTGAAATATCTCATTATTTACAGTAATATTAATAATTCTACCTATAAAATCTATACTTACATCAATTTGTACATCTAAAAAGTTTGTCCTAAGACTCATTGAATCTTGTTTATAATTCTTCGTATATTTATAAATAGAAGAATTTTTATTGTCTTTATAGCAGCCTATTGCTATTATAGAATCTCCATAATCTATACTTTCATCTTCAATACCTATCATGCTTAGGTTTTGAGGGCTAAGTCCTCCATCATCTCTCCCTAAATTATTATCGGCAATTATCACTATATCTCCCTTTAAAATTCTACCAGACTCATGACCCTTACCCTGATTATAAATTACTCCAAAAACTTCCTTTGCCTTTTTATTATATAATTGGATTTTTCCATCATTATCAATAAATATAAAACCTTCTGACATCATGTCAGTAAACTGATTAATATAGTCCATATCAACAGACATACAAACCCTCCTTATTCATTGTATGGGGTAAAGCTTTATGATCAAGATTAAGTTTAAGGTTAAGATTAAGACAAGAAATTAAATCTACTCTCACAAGATAAAAGCTCTATCCCTCAATCTTAACCTTGGTCTTAATCTCAATTTTCACTATAAATCTCTACTTTATATGCAAGTCGCTAATATCATTATATACAAATATATAATGATTTAAAATAATAATTATTTTCAGAATATTTAGAAATTTATTGTTTATTTATAGCTTTTTAGGTATATAATAATTATAGATATTCTAGTAAAACAATTAATTTATACACATCAAAAATCCCCAAAAGCTTTGGATATTTTGATATGCATAAATTAAGTTTTACTATTGGAAATCTATATATAAGGAGGTGATATTGTGTTTAATATCATAGCCACTTTCAATAATATTATAAATCTTAAAAAACTTATGAAGAAGCTTAGAAAAAATCCTAAGGTGAAAGGTCATATTTTTATAATAAATGAAAATGATAAAATCATGAAAAGTGATAGGTATATTTCAAATATTCATATTAAGCGTTCTAAAGAAATATCTCCATTAGGACTAGACAATACCTTAAAGGGAATAATATCAGGAGCAATTATTGGGTGTTTATCTTTATTTTTCATAATATTATTCAATGTAAATATCCTTGGCTTATCTAGTCTAGCCATTATAGGAATATTAGCCATAATATTTTATGGTGCTGCGGTGGGAAGTATAATTGGTTTATTGGTAAATAATCTACTAAGTAGATATTATGAACGGAATTTTGACGGAGAAATGACCTTGATACTTAAAGAATTAGATGATGAAGTTAAAAATGATGTTATTGATATCGTTAAAAGCCATACTCCAGAAAAGCTAACTATATATTAAAATAAAGACGTCTGATGCAGCTTTGGCAGTTGCAAGTTTTCGGGACATTTTTTGTAATAATTAAATCATAACCACCCGTAAAACGGGTGGTTTGCTCTAGCCCTTACTTGCAGGTGTCTTAAGATACTCTGAATTAGTCTGCCGACCGCTGTACCTTCTCACACCACCCCTTAAGGGGTTAATTAACTTATTTTACTTCTTATTCTTT
>NZ_FRAG01000029.1 GCF_900142245.1 Paramaledivibacter caminithermalis DSM 15212
CGATGGTTTGAAAGAAAACCTGTCACCTAGCTAATGGGAAGACAAGTTGTAGGCAAGGGCGTTTTCGGCGACGAAAGGGTCTGAAGGAAGCTGATGACGGTTATTGGAAGGGAACGAAAGTGAACTAATGTTGGCATGTGTAGTGGATAACCCTCCATGAAGTGGGAACGTCCTAAAATTAGCTTAACTACATGTGTTCTGATGGTCGTTTTAATAACAGGCGGAGTAACTTAACCTCGGAAGTACTGTACTTGAAGCTGTAGATTTTACTATCAAGCGAAAGCAAGAAGTAAAAAGAAAGTGCAGTATGCAGATGAAGCCGTAGTAGTGAATAAACCTATACCTGTGAAAGCTAGTAATAGACTGAAGGAAAAAATATAGGTGACATATTGCGTAGTCAATATGGCTATCTTAAGCAAAAAGCTTATGATAGGTGCGAAGGGTGGAAGAAATTTCAAAGTGTATCTAAAAGAATTTCAAACAAGGGCGAAGGTGTTAAAAAGAAGGCTGAAATGCCTAAAGGTACAAATAGCTGGCATAAAACAACTTCGAGATAGGTCTCATTGATATAAAGAAGTTGGTTTGTTGTCGAATTATTATTAATTCGGTGAGAAATTTCAGGAGCCAGATACGGCAAATGCAAGTCTGGTTTTATGAAAGCAAAGAAAACAGGACTAATTATCCTGTTTTCTAGCTACTCGATTAGAATTTGATTAAATATTATTTTTAATTAATATGTTAAATAAATGACTGATAGTTATTTTGTTAATTAAATTTAATCTTTTATCAGAAAATACTTTAAGTTTATTGTTACCTATGCTATTATAAGTATGTTATGAATAAAGGGTCTATAGGGTTTATATGGTTACCTATAGCTGTATAAATTTATAAAATCTATAAATTAGGAGGTTTTAATGATTAATATTGATACTATTAAACGAGGCATAAAAAATAGTTTTAATACTGTTATAGAATTAGCAAAGGTTATTATGCCTGTATATTTTATTATTACAGTACTTAAGCATACACACATTTTGAATTATATAGCTATATGGTTTGAGCCTTTAATGAAAGCATTTGGATTACCTGGAGAAGCAGCAGTTGTTTTAGTTTTGGGCAATATACTTAATATATATGCTGCTATAGGAGCAATTGCTTCTATAACTTTAACCGCCAAGCAAATTACTATTATAGCTGTTATGCTATCTTTTTCTCATACATTACCTGTTGAAACTGCTGTTAGTAAAAAAATAGGAGTTAGTGTTATAGCTGTATTATCAATACGAATTGGTTTAGCTGTTATTTCTGGATTAATATTGAATTTAATATTTTTTTAGGAGGAAAATCGTTTATGATCGATATAACATCTATAATATCAGAAGGTATCATAGGGGGATTAAAATCTATTTTAAATATAGCAATAATAGTATTTCCACTTATGATTGTAATGGAAATCGCAAAGGATCTAAATATACTTGACAAACTATCAGATTATTGTAAGCCTTTAACTAAATGGTTGGGAGTATCAAAGGAATCTGCTTTTCCTCTAGCTATAGGATTAGTATTTGGGCTAGCCTATGGAGCAGGGGTCATAATCCAAAGTGCAAAAGAAGGAAATTTAGATAAGAGGAGTCTAATCCTTGTTAGTATTTTCTTAGTTTGCTGTCATGCAGTTATTGAAGATACCTTAATATTTGTAGCAGTAGGAGCAAATGGATTTCTATTATTAACTATAAGGCTAGTAACAGCTTTAATATTAACTATATTGATATCAAAAAAATTACTAATACCCAAAGATTCAAAACAAAGCATTGAATAGTTAAACCGAAAGGGATAAATGTCATTTCGGGATTTTTTTGATAGCAATTTTCAATTTGTTTTGTAAAAAATTAATCATTATGTTAAGTTTCATATTGGACTATATTCCTATATTTATAAATTTATAGAATTATATCTAAATAAAAAGGCTAAGATTTCCGATATAACTGTATGAAGATATAAACAAGCAAGATAAATTAAATTTATAATACTTTTATAATGAAATAATTAATGGAAGAAGGATAATATATATGTTTAATTGTCCTGAGTTTTAAATTTGCATTTATCTTGAGTAAAGTTATAAAAGAGAGATAGTTCTTTATAGTATTTGTTAAGTTTTAGGGGGGAATCATATGAAACTTATTTCAATTGATGAATTAAAGGATGGTATGATATTAGCTGAAGATATTATGGGAAAACATGATATATTATATGCTAGAAGTGGAACTATATTGTCTGAAAAACTTATAAGAGGATTGAAAAAAATAACTAAGGATTTTGTTTATGTTGTTGATGGAGAAGAAGATGATAATAAAGAACAGATAATTATAGTTGATAAGAACTTAAATAAGGAATATCAAAGGACAATAAGTGAATTTATAAAAATATTTACTAATGCAAAGACAGGAAAAGAAATAGTAGTTGGAGATTTAGATGAGACAGTTAACTCCCTAGTAGATGAAATTGTAAAAAACAATAATATATTAGGACGACTAAGACAGATAGATGTAAATGAAGAATACATATATAAGCATTCTATCAATGTTTCATTAATATCAACTATGATTGGGAAATGGATGAATTTTAGGCGCGATGAGCTTTATGATATTGCTTTAGCTGGACTATTACATGATATAGGAAAAAGTCAAGTGCCTAAGGAAATACTAAATAAAACTCAAGAGCTTACGGAGGAAGAATTAAAGGCTTTAAAACTTCATACAAAACATGGTTATGATATTCTTAAAAAAACATCTTTAACAAATGATAATATTATTTTTTCTGCTCTACAACATCATGAAAGATTAGACGGTAAAGGCTATCCTTTAGGGTTATCTGGCGATAATCTAAATATGTATAGTAAAATAGTTGCAGTAGCGGATATGTATGATGCTATGACATCTAAAAGTCCTAAAACTTCTTCATTTAAAGTGGCAGAATATATTTTTCAAAATAGCTTTGGTCAATTAGATCCAGTTATAGCCAACATATTCTTAAAAAATATATATCAATTCTATGTTGGAAATGTAGTTAAATTAAATAACAATAAAATTGGAACAGTTGTATTGGTTAATAATTACAATCCTACCAAACCATTGATAAAAACTTCAGATGAATATATTGATTTATCAGTAAATTATGATTATGAAATTATTGATGTTATAGCCTAAGAATTAAAGTTTAAAGAGGGATATTAAGGCCCTCTTTAAATAATATTATGGGTAAAATTATTATACAGCAATATTATTTTAGTTATAAAACGAATCTACTTAGTATAAAAATCTTTTTCAAATATTTCCTTAACCTTTTCATTATCATTAGTAATAGAGAGTGCCAACATAAGTTTTATTCTGGCTTTTTGTCCATTTAAACTGCCGCCAAAAATAACACCCAATTCCCTAAGCTTTTTACCTCCACCTTCATAACCATATGAGTCTAATACTCTTCCCATTGGACATCTTGATACTAGAACTACTTTAATTCCCTTTGAAATTGCATTTTTAACTCCATCTACCATCATAGGAGGAATATTACCTCTACCCATTGCTTCAATAACTATACCCTTAGCACCGCTATTAACACAAAAGTCTAATAAAGATGAGTCAATTCCAGCATAGGTTTTGATGAGGTATACGTTTTCTTCAATGCTATCGGTTTCTATATGATGGTGTTTTACTATGTCCCTATAAAAAATAAGCTCATCATTATCAACTATACCTAATGGACCAAATTCTAAGGACTTAAAAGTATCAAGGCTGAGGGTATGAGTTTTTGTAACCTCACTTGCAGCATTTACTTCATTATTCATAACCACAAGGACACCTTTGTTTTGTGATTGTTCAGAAATGACGGTACATATAGCTGAAGCCAAATTACTGGGCCCGTCATATCCTAATTCAGAACCATTTCTCATTGCTCCTACAACCACTATAGGTTTCTTAGAAAATATGTTCAAGTCTAATAAGTAGGCTGTTTCTTCTAAAGTATCTGTGCCATGGGTTATTACAATTCCATCAATATCATTTCTTTGGACTAGTCCTTTTACTATTCTAGATAATTGCATCATTTTTTGTGGAGTCATATGGGGACCTGGTATTCTTTCATAGTTCACAATTTCTATATCTGCAAACCTATCTATGTTTGTAACCATGGACATTATCTCTTCGCTTGATAAAGCTGGAATAGCCGCAGAAATTCTAGGATCAATTTTCATAGATATGGTTCCACCTGTAAAAACAACAGCAACCTTTTTATTTGTCATGATAAACCTCCTTGATAAGCTTATATATGATAATTAATATTATACAATAATAAAGTTAACAATTAAAAGAATATTAAGATATATTAATAAAAATTAGCTTACGAACTTGACTAAAGAAGAACCCATTCTAATAGTAATATACGCAATTATAAGATTTGGGCATTTAACAAAAAAAGAGCAAAAGACTTACCAATGGTAAATCTTTTGCTAGGGGTATTGGGAATAGAGATTATATGATTGAGGTTTTCCAGGGGGATAACCACAAAGAAATTATAACAAAATTCGACATAATTTGCAAGAAAAAATACAAAAAAATATGATAAAATTTAAATACGGAGTGAAATACAAAAATCCATTCCTAGAGATAATTGATTATAAGTAGTTATAGGTTAAAATATATATAAAATGATTCAAGATTTTATGGAGGTAAAGATGAAAACTAATACTAAAAAAGTTTTAAGGAAGAGTATGCTTATTCAGAGAAAAGAAATGAAGGATGAAGACGTTGAAAAGCATAGCAAAGAAATAATTTCTAAATTAACTGATTTAGAAGTTTTTAAAGAAAGCAGTAATATAATGATTTATCTAAGTTTTAGAAATGAAGTAGACACTTATAAATTAATGGATTATTGCTTAAATGTTGGAAAAAAAGTTATTGTACCCTTTTGCATAGAAGAAGAAAGAAAAATAATACCAAGTGAAATTAAAAATCCTGAGAATGAACTTATTCTAAATCATTTTGGGTATAAAGAACCCGATAGCAGCCACCTTCGAGAAGTGAAAATAGAAGATATAGACTTGGTAATAGTCCCTGGTGTAGTTTTTGATAAACAGGGAAATAGAATAGGCTTTGGGGGAGGTTATTATGATAGATTCCTCAAAAAATTGAAAGATACTACTATGACAATTGCTATATGCTATGATTATCAAATAGTTGAGAGGGTTCCAGTAAATGAATTCGATATGCCTGTAAAGAGTATAATTACTGAAAAAAGAATAATTAGAACATCTATGGTATAATTATGAAGAATATTAAGAAAAAATTTAGGAGGAATAATAATGAGTGCAAAACTAAAGGTGAATCTTTTAAGATATACTCCAGATGCTGAAAAACTTATTGCTTCAGCTGCCAAGCTTTGTTATTCACCCGTTGGTGTAGATAAAATAGAGGACAAGTTAACAGATGAAAATACAAATAAATTTTTAGATATGTTAATGAGTATGGGGCATGAGTCACCAATTGAACATGTCAGTTTTACCTTTGCTGTTGAGGGTGTTAGTAGAGTTCTAACTCACCAGTTAGTAAGGCATAGGATTGGATGCTCATATTCTCAGCAATCTCAAAGATATGTTAAGCTTGATCAATTTGAATACATAATACCTCCAGCTATAGAATGTATTCCAAAGGCAAAGGAAAAATTCATTAATGCTATGGAGGAAGACCAGAAAACCTATAATGAGTTAACTAATATATTATTTGAAAGTCATTATGATACTTATATTGAAGATGGATGCAGTCATAAGGAAGCCAAAAGACTTGCTGAGAAAAAGGCAATCGAAGATGCAAGGTATATTTTTCCAAATGCCTGTGAGACAAAAATTGTCTTTACCATGAATGCTAGAGCTTTATTTAATTTTTTTAAGCATAGATGCTGTAATAGAGCTCAGTGGGAGATTAGGGAATTAGCTACTGAAATGCTTAAGCAAGTAAAAAGTATAGCTCCTACTTTATTTAAATATTCTGGACCAAATTGTTTGAATAATCCTTGTCCTGAAGGAAATATGACTTGTGGAAAAATAAAAGAGGTAAGGGAAAAGTTTTCTAGATTATAATAAAATCTATTAAGATGTTTAAAACCTAAATTTCTAAAAAGTTATTTGAAGAAATTATTGTACTATGCTAAAATGAAATCGGATAGTATCTTTTAGTGAACTATACCCTTATTTATTAAACATTAAAAACTTGATAAGTTATTTATCTGCTCTGAGCCTATAATATGGACCGAGACAGAAGGATGGTGCAAGAAATAATATTTTTAGCCATGAGCTTAAGTTTTTGCATTACAATATACTCTTTCTATGTCTTTTTGTGCATAATAGACTTAGAAAGAGTTTTTTATTGTATAGGATCTCAAAGATTTTTCAAATAAATAAATCTGATAAAAAGAAAAGAGATAGATAACATTGAGTTTTTATTGTTAAAAATTAAAGGAAAGGAGAGATATCAGTTGAATAATAAGCAAAAAAATAAAATTTTAAACAAAGAAGCTTGTATAACTATTGGTCTTTATGCCTTCTTTTTTATTTGGTGGTATGCCTTTGCATATGGATTAGGATATCAAGAACCTTCAAAATATTCATATGTCCTAGGATTCCCCAGCTGGTTTTTTTACAGCTGTATATTGGGATATATAGTTATATGTGTATTATTATTTGTTGTTGTAAAGAAATTCTTTGTTGAAGTTGATTTTGATGAGGAATAATTTTTGAATTACTGTATAAGAAAAATTATACAAATAGGAGGTTAATATGGGCAATATTCAGATAATTATACCAATGATAGCTTATTTAACACTCATGTTATATATAGCTTATCGTAGTAACAAAGTAGCTATACAAACAGAAGGTAAGGGATTTTTACAAGAGTATTTTATCGGAGGAAGAAGTATGGGAGGTTTTGTACTGGCAATGACTCTTATAGCAACCTATACAAGTGCCAGTAGTTTTATTGGAGGACCAGGAGTTGCATACAAGCTAGGTCTTGGATGGGTACTTCTTGCCATGATTCAAGTGCCAACTGCATTTATTACGTTGGGTGTTTTAGGTAAAAAATTTGCAATAATATCTAGAAAAATTGAAGCTGTTACTGTAACAGAATATTTAAGGGCGAGATATAAAAGTGATGCTGTAGTAATCCTATCTTCCATTGCTATACTTATATTTTTTTCAGCTGCTATGATAGCTCAATTTGTTGGAGGAGCGAGGTTGTTTCAGACAGTTACGGGATATCCTTATATTGTAGGGCTTATAATATTTGGTATTACTGTTATAATTTACACTGCAGTAGGAGGTTTTAGAGCAGTAGCTTTAACTGATGCTATTCAGGGGATTGTAATGGTTTTTGCCACAATTTTTCTATTCTTTGCGGTTATAAAAACAGGTGGAGGATTAGAAAATATAATGGATTCCTTGTATCAGATAAATCCAGCAGCATTAACACCAGATTCAGGTGGAGCTATAGCTAAACCTTTTATTTTATCATTTTGGATTCTAGTTGGCTTTGCAGTACTAGGTTTGCCTCAAACAACAATAAGATGTATGGGCTTTAAAGATTCGAAATCATTACATAATGCAATGATAATAGGAACGATTGTCGTTGGATTCTTAATGCTTGGAATGCATTTAATAGGAGTTTTAGGTTCTGTCATAGTTCCCAATATAGAGGTTGGAGACTTAGCTGTCCCTACTATAACGTTGAAAGTATTACATCCAGTTTTAGCTGGAATATTTATTGCTGGACCATTGGCAGCCATAATGTCAACAGTTGATTCTATGTTAATTCTTTCAGCAGCTACCATTATTAAGGATTTATACATTAACTATGGCGGTAAAGATATATCATCTAAAAGGATTAGTAAGTTAAGCTTTTATACAACTGCTGTTCTAGGAATTATAGTATTTCTATTATCAATAAAGCCACCAGAATTGCTGGTTTGGATTAATTTATTTGCCTTTGGTGGTCTTGAAGCAGCATTTTTATGGCCTACTCTTTTAGGCTTGTATTGGAAAAGAGGAAATGCTACTGGAGCTTTACTATCTATGGCAACAGGAATAGCTGCATACTTCTATTTTACAATTCAAAAAGTTAAATGGTTAGGAATGCATCAGATAGTACCTACTGTGTTAATATCTTTGCTAGCATTTATTATAGGAAGCTATATTGGTAAAAAGAATGATGAAGATACCATTAAGCTATTTTTTGGATAACTTAACCTATTTTGATAGTTTCTATCCCGAGAATTTTAATATATAGAACGCACAAAAGATTTTTCAGTCTAAATTTTGTGGGCTTCTGTTTCCTTAATTTAATTCATGCAATAAACCTGTTTTTCACATGATATTGAAAGTGAAAACGGATTTATTAAAATCACTCAAAGGAAATATTAAAACTTTCTAAGGCACTTTGTAAACAAAAAATTTAATTAATTAGCACAATACGTTAATCTATTGTATGAGTAAAAAAGTGGAAGGACAATACTTTTCCACTTCTTTTTTATTGTCTAGTAACTCAAATTTTTTTTGCGAAAAATTGCATAGCCAAACACAGTAAAATAAGGGGTTGGAATGCAAATTAAAACTATTTACAGTGAATGTTTGTGCAAATTGTTTTCTTTCAAAACTTATTATAAATATCCTAATACTTGCAACTTGAAACATGGAACTTGCAACTTAAAATGTGTTGAAGACGCCTTTGTTCTAAAAAGAATATTAGTTTGAATATAAACCATCTCTTTACAAAAACTATTGAGTAAGATAAAATATGGAAAGAATATAATGTGGTAGGAGTGTTTTTAATGGAAGTTTATTTAGATAATGGAGCTACAACGAGACCTAAAGAAGAAGTAATTAATATAATGGTTAAAGCTATGACAGATTACTATGGTAATCCTTCATCTTTACATCGTAAAGGTATTGAGGTTGAGAAGTTAGTAAAAAAGGCTAGAAATCAAGTTGCTAAGGCATTAGGTGCTGATGAAGTAGAGATATACTTTACATCTGGTGGTACAGAATCAAATAATTTAGCTATTTTTGGATCTTTAGAGGGTAATAAAAGGAAGGGAAAGCATATCATTACTACAAGAATTGAGCATCCCTCGGTGTTAAATGTATTTAATGAACTGGAAAAGAGAGGCTATGATGTTTCGTATTTGAGGGTTGATAAAGCTGGACTTATAGATATTGATGAATTTAAAAACACATTAAGAAATGATACAGTCCTTATAAGCGTTATGTATGTAAATAATGAAGTTGGAACAATACAACCAATTTCTGAAATAACTAATATAATTAACAAAAGAAAAAACAAACCACTACTCCATGTAGATGCTATTCAAGCCTTTGGAAAGGTTAAGATAAACTTAAAGAAACTAAAGGTTGATTTAATGTCAATTAGTGGACATAAGATACATGGACCAAAGGGAATAGGAGCATTGTATGTAAGAAAGGGGACAAAAATCAAGTCAATAGTTTTTGGTGGAAATCAGGAACTTGGAATAAGGTCAGGGACTGAGAATGTACCTGGTATTCTTGGACTAGGGATTGCAGCTGATCATGTTAAAAAGGAATTTGATAATAATGTAAATAAAATGAGAAATTTGAAGGTTAAGCTATTAAATGGTATAAAAAATAATGTTGAAGGAATAAAGATAAATGGATTTATAGAAGAAGATTCAGCTCCCCATATACTAAATATTTCCTTTAAAGGAATTAGAGGAGAGGTTTTACTTCATTCCTTAGAGCAAGAAGGCATATATGTTTCAACAGGCTCTGCTTGTTCATCAAGAAAAAAGTCATTTAGTCATGTTTTAAAGGAAATGTTCCTTACAGAGGATGAAATGGAGGGAGCCATAAGATTTAGCTTAAGTTTTCAAAATACTGAAGAAGAAATTGATTATGTTATAGACAAGCTAAAGAATATAGTTAGAGATTTAAGAAAAGTTATTGGCGGGAGAGGATAACATGGAAAGGATACTTATTATAAGATACGGGGAAATAAGTTTAAAGGGATTAAATAGACCTTATTTTGAAAATACTCTTTTAAAAAATATAAAGACAGCTGTAAAACATATTGGAGATATGAATATATATAAGGCCCATGGAAGAATATATATCGAACTAGGGGATCATGATGATGAAGAGATAATAGAAGTAGTTATTAATGTATTTGGAATAGTTTCAGTAAGTGTTGCATATATTTTTGAAGCAGATATGGATAAGATATGTGAAATAGCTCTAGAGCATGCAAAGGAATGTCTAGAAAAGGATGATATAAAAACTTTTAAGGTGGAAGCAAAAAGGGCCAATAAAAAATTCCCTGTCAAGTCACCAGAAATAAGTAGAATGGTGGGAGGATATATACTAAAAAATACTGATGATTTAGTGGTTGATGTACATAATCCAGATGTGACAATCAATATAGAGGTAAGGGACAAGGCGTACGTATATTCAAGGAAAATTCCAGGATTTGGAGGCATGCCATATAAAACTAGCGGAAAGGCGATGCTCTTGCTTTCGGGTGGCATAGATAGCCCTGTAGCTGGATGGCTTGTCGCTAAAAGAGGTGTAGAGATTGAAGCTATCCATTATCATAGCTATCCATTTACTAGTGATAGAGCTAAGGAAAAGGTTTTAGAATTAGCAAGAATTTTGAGTAGATATTGTGGCAGGATTCGAGTACATTCAGTCAATCTTCTAAACATACAGAAAGCTATTAATGAAAATTGTCGTCTAGAGGAGATGACTATACTTTCCAGAAGATTTATGATGAAAATAGCCGAAAGAGTAGCAATGGATAGAAAGTGTAAAGCATTAATTACGGGAGAAAGTATTGGGCAGGTTGCTAGTCAAACAATAGAAAGCTTAAATGTAACAAACGCTTCCGTTAATATACCAGTATTTAGACCATTAATTGCTATGGATAAAATGGATATCATTAAAATTTCAAAAACAATTGATACCTATGAAACATCAATTCTACCATTTGAGGACTGTTGTACAGTATTTTTGCCAGACAGGCCTGTTACAAAACCTAGGCTCGATAAAATTTTAAAATCAGAAGAACTATTGGATGTGGAAGGCTTAATAAATGATGCTATTAACGAAATGGAAGCAATTATTATAAAATCAGAAGATTAGTGCTTATGGTGTCCTTCGACACCATTTTTTATATTGTGGGAAAATTAGAACCAAGAGTTACAAAAATAGCCAAATTTCACTGAAGGAAAAGATTATAAATTAAAGAATATTAATATAATACAAAAGAAATGGGAGGGATTGGATTGCAACTAAAATTAGAAGTGGAAAATAATACATTAATTGTTTACATTAATGGAGAATTGGATCATCATTCTGCAGAGGATGTACGGGAAGATATTGACACCGCCATAGATTCAAAGAATATTAAAAATATAGTTTTTGAACTATCAAATATGAAGTTTATGGATAGTTCGGGGATTGGAGTAGTCATTGGAAGATATAAAAAAATAAGTAAATTGGGAGGACGGGTAGGAGTTGTTAATACCAATGCTCATGTAGATAGGATTTTCCAAATGGCTGGAATATATAAAATCATAGATAAGTATTCTACTAAGGAAAAGGCTTTAGAAAATATGTAAAGGGGTGAATAGATTGAATTTTCAAAATTATATGAAGATAGAGTTTTTAAGTAAATCTCAAAATGAGTCTTTTGCAAGGGTTGTTGTGGCTTCATTTGTATCACAGTTGGATCCAACGATAGAAGAATTGGCAGATATAAAAACTGCTGTTTCGGAAGCAGTTACAAATGCAATAATCCATGGTTACGATAATTCAAATGAAAAGATAGTTATAGAATGTAAAATAAATGGAAATAATATAGAAATTATAATAGAAGATTTTGGTAATGGAATAGAGGATATAGAACTTGCTAGACAGCCTTTATATACTTCTAAGCCAGAACTAGAAAGATCTGGTATGGGATTTACAGTAATGGAGACCTTTATGGATGAGGTATTTATTAAATCAGAAAAGAATAAGGGAACAAAAATAGAAATGAGAAAAAGAATAAGAATAAGGGCTAAAGAAAATGAGGAGTAGATATTATGGGGTAACTGCTTCATTTAAAGAAAATAATAATTTTGATACTGAAAGAACATTTGAGCTAATTGAAAAAGCTCAAAAGGGTGACAAAGAAGCTCAAGCCATATTAGTTGATGAAAACCTTGGATTAGTAAAGAGCATAGTAAATAGATTTGACAATAGAGGATATGAAAGAGACGATATATTTCAGTTAGGAAGTATTGGTTTAATTAAAGCAATTCATAAATTTGACTCAAGTCATGGAGTTAGATTTTCTACATATGCAGTTCCAATGATTATAGGTGAAATAAAAAGGTTCTTAAGGGATGATGGAATAATAAAAGTAAGTAGAAGCTTAAAGCAAACTGCCAATAAGGTAAAATATACAAAAGAGGCCCTATCAAAGCGATTTGGAAGAGAACCAACAATACTTGAGATAGCAGATGAATTAAAAATTGATAAAGAGGAAATTGTTTTAGCATTGGAATCAAATACTCATCCTGATTATTTATATGACGTTATACATCAAAATGATGGTTCTCCAATACATTTAATCGACAAAATTAGTGAAAGTAAAAGTGAGGATAATGAAAAAATCATAGACAATATTGCCTTAAAGGAAGCCTTAAGTCAGTTAAAACCTAGGGAAAGGCAGATAATTGTTTTAAGATATTTTAAAGATAAAACTCAATCGGAAATAGCTAAAGGACTAGGAATATCTCAAGTGCAGGTTTCAAGAATTGAAAAAAAAGTATTAAAGCTGATGAAAACTATATTAGAAAAGACATGATAAAGCATGTCTTTTTTTTTGGAATTAATAAAAGCTAATATGGTTAATACTATAATAAAGATATGTTTTGAGGTGATAAAATGAAAGTCTATATTAATAAAAAAATAATTGTAATAATTTTTCTAATTATGATTTCTTTAGCTTCATTCTACCATGTGTCTAAAAAGACAAAAATAAATAGACCAATGTCCGCTAAGTTAGTTTTTAATACAGAGTATTATTTTATTAGTGATCATTTATAGATATTCCAGTAAAACAGTTAATTTATACACATTAAAAATCCTTAAAAACTCTGGATATTTTTATATGCATAAATTAAGTTTTACTATGGGAAATCTATATTAGTAAGAAAATGATCGAGTTAAAAGAGTAAATAATTCTAGGTTCATTAATAGATGTTAAAGCCTATATTGGAGGATTCAAATGAATACAAATTATTGTAAAAACTCAAGTGTAAGTTTAATTCTTATGAAAAATTATGAAGATAATGAAACAAGACATCAGTGTCAAGCTTTAATGATTAATAAAGATATTACGCAAACAAATATTAAAAAAAATTTAGAACAAATACGAAACTAATTATACCATAAATCTTATTAATGTATATCTATTATTGGTTCTTAGAGGAGATGTTAGTGTGAAAAAGCAAATAACAAAAATAAGTAAAGAAAAAGAATATAAAAAGTATGTGAATAAAAAGGTACCTAAACCTAGCTATTTAAAAAATAGCCTTTGGGCCTTTTTTGTTGGAGGAGCAATTTGTACCATAGCTCAATTTATTACGAATACATTAAAAGACTTTGGATTAAATAAAACCGATGCAAATACTGTAACAGTAATAATAATGGTATTTTTAGGGGCGTTTTTAACTGGACTGGGAATATACGATAAACTAGGGAAAAAAGCAGGTGCTGGATCTATAGTTCCAATTTCGGGATTTGCAAATTCCATTGTTGCACCTGCAATGGAATTCAAACGAGAAGGCTATGTTCTTGGAGTTGGAGCAAAAATGTTTAGCTTAGCTGGACCAGTTTTGGTTTATGGATTTGGATCTTCAGTAATAATTGGTTTACTATATTATTTTTTCACGAGATAAGGAGGTATAGATTTGGCAGTTAAAAAAATTGGTACTCAAACAGTAAAATTCGATAGTCCTCCTGTAATAACTGGAACTTCAAGTATTGTAGGACCAAAAGAAGGTGAAGGACCCCTTAGTTCATATTTTGATGTGATATTGAAGGACGATCTTTTTGGAGAAAAAAGCTGGGAGCTTGCAGAAAGTAAAATGCTTCGTGAAGCTGTAAAATCTGCTGTAGAAAAGTCAGGTAAAAAACTATCTGATATTGAATATATGTTTTCTGGAGACTTACTAAATCAACTAATGTCAGCATCCTTTGCTGCTAGGGATCTAGGTATTCCATTTTATGGTTTATATGGAGCTTGTTCTACTATGACAGAGTCATTAAGCTTGGGTGCAATGACTGTTGATGGAGGCTATGCTGACAATTTAGTAGCAGTAACTTCAAGTCATTTCAGTAGTGCAGAAAGACAATTTAGATTTCCATTGGAACATGGAAATCAAAGAAAGCTTACTGCCCAATGGACAGTTACAGGAGCAGGTGCTGCTATTGTATCTTCCTCTGGATATGGACCAAGGATTGATTATGTAACTACAGGCAAAGTTGTAGACTTAGGTATAAAAGATGCCAATAATATGGGAGCAGCAATGGCTCCAGCTGCTGCTGATACAATAGTAAAGCATTTTGAAGATACAGGACTTCCTACAAGTTATTATGACTTAATTATAACAGGAGATTTAGGTAAAATTGGAAAAGAAATTGCTGAAGAATTAGTTCTAGATAAGGGTTATGATATCTTAAAAAATTATAATGATTGTGGGCTTCTGATTTTTGATAATAAAGCCCAAGATACCCATGCTGGTGGTAGTGGATGTGGATGTTCAGCTTCAGTATTTTGTGGATATATCTACAAAGAAATGATGAAAAATAACATAAATAGTGTTTTATTAATTTCTACAGGAGCATTATTATCTGTTACAAGTACTCAACAAAAACAATCAATACCTGGGATTGCCCATGCTGTATCAATAACAAATAATAGATGCTAGGAGGTTTGAAATGGATTATATTAGAGCATTTATAGTAGGGGGAATAATATGTGTGATAGGGCAACTCTTAATGGATGGTACTAAGCTTACTCCAGCCCACATATTAGTTTCTTTTGTAACAACTGGGGCCATTCTGACTGCCCTAGGAATATACGAACCTATAGCAAAATTTGGTGGTACTGGAGCAACTATACCGTTAACTGGATTTGGTTATTCATTGGCAAAAGGAGCAATGGACTCAGTTAAAAAAGCTGGTTTAATTGGAGCCTTCACGGGAGGTATTCAGTCGACTGCGGGAGGGGTTGCTGCAGCTGTTGTATTTGGATACATAATGGCAGTAATTTTTAATCCTAAAAGTAAGAAATAGATTTTTACAATTAGAGGGGAAATAATTATGCAAAAAAAAAGAAGAATAATAATTGTTACAGATGGTGATGGATTTGCTAAAAGAGCTGTAGAAAGAGCTGTAACAAATATTGGAGGACGATGTATATCAAGCTCTGCTGGAAATCCAACTCCCATAAATGGAAAAGAAATAGTTAATTATATCAAACAAGCTAAGCATGATCCTGTTGTTGTCATGGTAGACGACAGGGGACATAATAGAATGGGTAAAGGAGAGCAAGCTTTAAAGTATATTATAAACCATAATGATATTGAAGTTTTAGGTGTAATTGCTGTTGCTTCTAATACAGAATATGTTAATGGCGTTGAGGTGGATTTCTCTATAACAAAGGATGGTGAAATAATAAAGGAAGCTGTAAATAAATTCGGTGATAAAACAAATCAACAAGTTTTGTTTGGAGATACAGTTGATGTGCTAAGTGAATGTGATGTTCCATTAATAGTTGGAATAGGTGATATTGGTAAAATGGATGGTAAGGACGATTGTGAAATTGGTGCTCCTATTATAACAAGGGCAATGGAAGAAATAATAAACAGGAGTGGAAGAAAAGATGAAGCTATCGAAGAAAATAAGTGAAAACATAGGGCTTCTTGATAATAGAATAGGTATATCCAAAAGCTTTGATATTGTTAATAGAGAAATCAAAATAGGAGGCAGAGCTGCTTCCTTATTATTTATAGATGGTTTTGCTAAAGACGACATTATGCTCTTTATACAAAAAACCCTACAATGCCTACGAAGAGAAGATATAAATTCTAATATTATTGAAAAATTAATGACGGAAAAGATAGCATACTTAGAAGTAGAAGTAACTGATGAAATTGAGCAGTTAGAATTTATGGTCTTATCTGGAGCCTTAGCAATACTGATAGATAAGGAGGATAAGGCAATTATTTTAGATGTTAGAACATATCCTGCTAGGGGTCCAGAGGAGCCTGAACTTGAAAAAGTAACCCGAGGATCAAGGGATGGGTTTACAGAGACCTTAGTATTTAATACAGCATTAATCAGAAGGAGAATAAGGGATCCAAATCTGAGATTTGAGATAACTAAGGTTGGAACAAGATCTAAGACAGATGTTGTTATAGGTTACATAAAGGATATAGCCAATCCAAAACTAATAAATGATTTAAAGAAGAAAATAGATGAAATAAGGACCGATGCACTGGAAATGTCAGAAAAAACTCTGGAAGAATTTATATTGGGTAGAAATTGGAATCCACTGCCTCAAGCGAGATATACTGAAAGACCTGATGTTACAGCTTCCCATCTTCTAGAAGGGCATATAATTCTTATTGTTGATAATTCTCCAAGTGTCATGATAGTACCAGTTACAATGTTTCACTTTACTCAACATGCCCAAGATTATTACCAAAATCCTGCAGTGGGAACTTATTTTAGATGGATAAGATTTATTGGAATATTTTTTTCATTGATAATACCACCACTTTGGCTATTATTAGTATACTACAAAGGCGTTGTTCCTGATTGGCTTGAATTTTTAGGTCCTAAAAAGACAGGGGAAATTCCACTACTTATACAATTCATTATACTTGAATTTGGTATTGATTTATTAAGAATTGCTTCAATACATACACCAAATGTTTTGTCAACTTCTCTTGCAATAATTGGAGGTTTGGTTTTAAGTGAATTTGCTATAAAGGTTGGTTGGTTTGTTCCTGAAACTGTACTTTATATGGCAGTAGCAGGGTTAGGTATGTTCGCAACACCCAGTATTGAATTTTCAATGGCAATTAGACTTTTTAGATTGATTTTGCTGATAGCTACTGGATTATTTAAGATATATGGATTTGTAATAGCCTTGATATTTATATTTATAGTATTTATTACTACTAAGTCCTTTGGTTATATAAGATATACATGGCCTCTTATTCCCTTTAATGGCAAAACTTTAGCTACTATATTAACTAGAAAGCCAATTCCAGAGGTGAGAGAGAGACCTAGTTTTTTAAATCCTAAAAATAAGGAGGCTGCACCGCCTAATGAAGAAACACCCAAATAAATATCCGGTAGTTTTCTACCGGATATTCTTTAATCATTACTGTCTATTAAACTATCATCATCACTATCAACAACGTCATCATTAGAGTTTGGATTATTTGTTTCGGGATTCTTATTTATGTTGGTGTTATCCAATGGAGATTTAACTGTACCATCTGGATATACAATAGTTCCATCTATAAGAAGCTTGGTTCCATCTGGATAAATTCTTGTACCATTTGGTAAAACTATAGTACCAATAGGTAAATTTTCAATAGGTGTATTAGTGTTAAAATTTGATGTATGAATATCACAGTATTCCTTTGGAACCTCATATTGATAATCCGTAGGAATATAGCCACCATGTTCTTCAGGATTATAAGGAATAGGTCTTTTGATGAAAACCTGATTACCAATAACATCACCTGGGCAATATTCTGTAGCAAGCTTTCCACTTTCAGCACAAATAACTGCTTCTACATGGACATCATCATATTCAGTTGGCTGGGTACCTGCAATAAAGTAATAGTTTCTTACAGTACTTCCTCTTGGATCCTTTGAAGAAAGCTCTGTAGGAAGCTTTCCAGATTCTTTATCTATGGCTACACGAATTATGCCTTCAGGTTTTTCAAAATTCTTTTCTTCCAATCCTTCATGCATTTTAGTCATAATTTTCTTCCAAAGTTCGGCACTTAGCCTACTACCATTAGGAAGATCTATTTGAAGGTCGTTACCAATCCATACGCCAGCCACATAATAAGGGGTATATCCTACAAACCAAGCATCATAATTATCGGATGTAGTACCTGTTTTACCAGCTACATGCATATTTTTCAATCTTGCTCTACCACCAGTACCACCTTCTTCAACGCCGCTTCTTAGCATATCTGTCATGATATAGGCTACTTGAGGGCTTACCACGTAATTTTTTTGAGGCTTGTTTTCTAAGATAATATTACCATCTCGATCAGTAACCTTTGTAAAAGAAAAAGGTTTTATATGGATACCTGCATTTGCTAAACTTCCATAGGCAGATGTTAATTCTAAAGGAGAAATACCTTTAGTCATACCACCCAATCCCATGGCAGCAGAATTCGTATCAGTAGAAGCACCAGATTCTACTATGCTGGAAATTCCCATTTTTTTCAAGTATTCAATACAAGTAGATATTCCAAGTCTTTCTGCAAGAATTACTGCTGGAACATTCATAGAATGTTGTAAAGCTTCTCTTAGAGTTGTAAGTCCCCAGTATCCTTTATGCTTTGGATCGCTTTTTCCATACCAGTTTCTAGGCCATCTCCTACCATTAGCATCATAATGGGGTATATCATCTATTATTGATGCTTCTGTCCATTCTTTACTGTCAATAGCTGGTGTAAAAACAGAGAGTGGCTTAATTGCAGAGCCTGGTTGTCTAGGACTTAACGCTCTATTAAATTGTTTTTGTCCTTTAATGTTTCTTCCACCTATTAACGCTTTGATTTCTCCAGTTCTATAATCAATTATTACCGTTGATGATTGAGGTTGGATAATCCCCTTGCTACTTATACTATAATTATTCTTTGATATGAGTATGTTGCCGTTACTATCCTTTTTAAAGAAATTAGGATTAGATTTTAAAAACTCACTGGCTACGATTAAATTATTATTTTTGTCGTAGGATTTGTACTGTGGTGGTATTTTAACAGTATTACCCTTATACATATACATATCTTTCTTATCATCGAATTTATAAGAATCCATAACTTTTACTTTAATACCAACTAATTTTCCTTTTTCCTTCAAGGAGATAAAATCCAGCCTTTTATTTTTTAGAAAAATCAAATCACCGTTATCGGCATATTTAAAGTCGCCTTTTGGTATTATTAAATCACCATCTTTTGAAATAATATTTTCCTGTTTATATAAAACTATTGAATATCCTATTGTTTTACCGTTACTTTTTACGGCCTTTAAAATATTGCCTTGTTTATCCTTTCTAATTGACTGTAACTGAGGAAAGTTTTTGTTATCGGCATATATGTTTTCAAGGTTTGTTTGCATATCTAAATCTAATGTACTGTAAATTTTTAGCCCTTGTGTATATAACATGTTTCTTGCTTCTTCCTTTGCAATATCTAATTCTATTGTAAGAGCATCTATAACTTCATCCTTAACTAAATCAGTAAAGAAAGAAGATATATTGGTATTTTTTAATTTTCCTGGTTTAAGTTTAGTTTTTAAATCAACGTTCTTTGCTTCTTCATATTGTTTTTCAGTTATACTGTTAGTTGTTCTCATAAAAAATAGTACATCTTTATATCTATCAAGACAACTTTCATTAAAGACAATGGTGTATATTTCGTCACTATCATCTAAAACATAATCATCTTCATCAACATCCTCTTTCTTTTTAGTTATAAAAGGGGAGTGTCTTCTAGGACTTTGAGTAATACCTGCAATTAAGGCAGATTCCACTAAGTCCAAATCCTTTGCATCTTTTGAAAAATAGGTTTGAGCTGCTGCTTGAACTCCATAAGCCCCACTTCCTAAATAAATAGTATTAAGATAGGCTTCAAATATTTGTTCTTTTTGTAAAGACTTTTCTAATTGAATAGCATAATAGGCTTCTTTTATTTTTCTTGTCAATGATCTTTCGCTTTTAATTTCAGATAAATAAATGTTTCTAGCCAATTGCTGAGTGATTGTACTAGTCCCCTTTATTCTGCCACCAGATTTAATACCTTGTATAACAGCACCAACCAGTCTTTTATAATTGAAGCCATGATGCTCAAAAAAGGTTCTATCTTCAGTAGAGATAAAGGCATTTTTTAAATCATCATCAACTTCTTCATATTTAACAATAGTTCTTAACCCATCCCGTTGAATTTTCTCTAAAACATTGCCTTTGTTATCATAAATAAATGAGTTTTCATCTAACATTAAAGGTATTCTTGATGGATCAATAGGTTTTACATCTTTTAATGCAGCACTAACAAGGCCAGCAGCTATTCCAACTCCTATAAATCCAATAATTATAAAAAGCAAAAAAGTAATTTTAAGAAAAAGTAAAATTTTACTTTTTTTCTTAGATTTTTTTTTGCTTCCCTTCGATCTCTTTGACCGACGTTTATTCTCTTCACTCATTTTCAATTACCTCCCTAATTTGTATAAAAGGGCTATTAATAGTATAAACTATAAAAGATATTATATCACATCATATTAAACTTGTTAATTCTATTAAGATTATAATAAGAATTGGGAGATAAATATAAGTGTAGATCTATATATGTAATACAATCTTAATATTATTAGGGATTTGGGTCTTAATTGAGACAAATTAAATTTTTAAATTTTGCTTAATTAATTTTTAAAAATTCTTGTCATTATAGATTTATTATGGTAATATAAGGCTAATATATATTTTGATAGAAACTATGAAGGATTTAAGTAGTTACCCGTGGTTACAATCAAAGAGAGTAGGTCGGGTGGTGAGAGACCTACAGTACATGGGATAATGAAATACACTCTGGAGTTTTGAAGCCTATAAGTGCTTTGACGGTTGCCACTCGTTATCGTGGTTCGAGGCATTACTATATGCGAATTAAGGTGGTACCACGGGCCTTCTCGTCCTTAAAAGATGAGTAGGCTCTTTTTTATTACTTTGAAGTTCAGATATTTTTCCATGGAATTTAATATTGAAGAGACTTGATAAAAAAGTGGAGGGATTGATATGAAAAACGTTTTTGACGTATTAGTTGAACGTGGGTATATTAAGCAGACTACCCATGAAGATGAAATTCGTGAGCTTTTAGGTAAAGAGTCAGTTACTTTTTATACAGGTTATGATCCAACTGCGGATAGTTTACATGTAGGACACTTTTTACAAGTAATGGTGATGGCTCATATGCAAAAAGCAGGGCATAGACCTATTTTTTTAATTGGTGGGGGAACTACTATGGTAGGAGATCCATCTGGAAAAACTGATATGAGGAAAATGTTGACTAGAGAACAAATCGAATATAATGGAGAATGCTTCAAAAAACAGGTATCTAATATGCTTGATTTTTCAGAAGGTAAAGCTATTATGGTGAATAATGCTGACTGGCTCATGAATTTGGAGTACATTCCATTTTTAAGAGAAATTGGAAAGCATTTTTCAGTTAATAGAATGCTTACAGCAGAATGCTATAAGGCACGTATGGAAAAGGGATTATCTTTCCTTGAATTTAATTATATGATTATGCAGTCATATGACTTTTTACAACTGCATGAAAGATATGGCTGCAAGCTGCAGTTAGGTGGAGACGATCAATGGTCCAATATAATATCTGGAGTAGATCTTATTAGAAGAATAAAAGGTGAGCCAGCATACGGTATGACTTTTACCCTGTTGACCAATAGTCAAGGTAAAAAAATGGGCAAAACTGAGGCAGGTGCAATATGGCTTGACCCTAAGAAAACATCACCATATGATTTTTACCAATACTGGAGAAATGTTGACGATGCTGATGTTGAAAAGTGTTTATCTTTACTTACATTTTTACCTATGGAGGAAGTAAGAAGACTTGGAGCATTAGAAGGTTCAGAAATAAATAAAGCTAAAGAAATACTTGCCTTCGAAGTAACAAAGCTTGTTCATGGTGAAGAGGAAGCCCAAAAGGCACAACAAGCTGCAAGGGCTTTATTTGGAAAAGGTGCTAATATGGAAAACATTCCTTTTACTGAAATTTCAAAATTAGAGATTGGTGAAGGGATAGATGTGCTATCTCTTTTAACAAGAATCAATATTGTTTCTTCTAGAGGAGAAGGCAGACGATTAATACAGCAAAATGGATTATCCATTGAAAATGAAAAAGTGAAGGATATAAACCTTATTATAAAAGAAGAAGATTTTAAAGATGGTAAACTGCTTGTGAGAAAAGGAAAGAAAGTATACCATCAGGTAAGATTGGTGTGACAAGGAGAGGTTTCGCTTGTCAGATGCGAATTGCTTTAAAAGGAGTATAAGAACTAATTTTACATGGAAGATTTTTCAAAATATAATATAGACAGATAAAATCGATCTTTAAAAAACAGTTTGTTTTATATTGTAGGTTGTTGAATAACTATTTCTTCCAACAGTAAAATACTGCGTTTACACTATTAAGCATATTTTTCACAAAAATAATTATAAGCCTGTAATATAGTGAATTAGCTAAATTAACAATTTCCAAATTTAGTTATTCAACAACCTAATATTAGTTTAAAATACATAGACCTTAGATTTTGTGTGTTTCATTTTTTTGATAACCTGACAAATAGGAAAGGAACTGTTTACAGCAATGTATATAGTTAAATTAAAAGAAATACCAAATTATAAAGTAGTATCAACAAGGCAAGGGTGAGAATGGATATCTACAGTAAAGAAGGTGATTCATATGCTATGTTAGGTTGATTTGCTTAAGATGATCCATTGCAACCTATTTTCAGAGTAGCATAAGAGACTAATTTATTTTAAATACCTTTTGAAAGGTCTATAGAAATATGTTATAATCCTAGTAGAAAAAATTTTGTAAATTTGGCTAGACGTTGATGTTTTCAAATTTTTAATTTTTTATATCTAAATTTATAATGTTTTTGGTAGGAAATATGGCATTAATTCAGCCTACTGTTTAGGATATTCAAAATAGATATATATTAACAGGATATAGAGCAACTATTTTATCTATATATTCAATGATGGGAGATTTGGTTATAGCAAGTGCAAATATATTTAAAACAGATAAGGTAGCAGATATTTCTATAGAAGTGATATTTAAAACATGTGCAATGATACGTATCTATGGATATATGTTATTTTTCTCTTATAAGAATAATAACAGTGAAAAAAAGTACATCTAGATATCAAGTAAAGAAAAAGACAAATAAGAAGAGATAAAAAACTCTTCTTATTTTAGTGAAAAGTTATAAATTTTATTTAAATAAAATTTATAAAGTAAAGGGAGATTTTATGACAGACAGTATGAATCCACAAAGTTATCATTCTAGAAAACCTAAAAGAAAAAAGAAAAAAGGTAATAAAATATTACTCAATATTTTTTTGTTTATTATAAGTATAGGACTTTGGAGTGGAATAGTATATTATGGATATATTTATGCTAAGGACTATATTGATACATCCATAAATAATGTTATGCAAAATAACATAATGGTAGTTGAGCAATTAAAAGAAGAGGTTAAAATAGTTAATTCTGATATTAGGAGACTTCGAAAGGAAATAAAGGATTTAAAGGAAGAGGTTAGGGATGCAGATTCAACTTTATCAGATGCAAATCATATTCAAGAAGATATTGAAGAAAGACTCAAATATTTAGATGATAAGTTAATAAAACTTAAAGAGAGTCTTAGAATCTTAGAGGAGGCACCAAATGTCAAAAATTAATATTTTTATTTTTTTCTTGGTAGCGCCTTTCCTATCTCTTTTTTTAGTTTGTATGGACTTTGTTGAAATTTCTAATGCTCTTCATATTCCATTGAAAGAGGCTCAGAAAGATATTAGGGGGCTCCATAAAGAGACCGAAAATTTCCATGAAGATATTGTAAGCCTAGAAAATCAAATTTATAAATTTCATGAAGGAGCAATAAATCAGCGTGAAACCTTCAATAAGCAAGGTGATAAAATCACTGAGCTTTCTAATCTCAGTGATAAACAGAAAAAGCTTTCTGAAGATATCTATGAACAAAAGATATTGGAAATGCTTGGACCAGCTATAAAGGCTCATATCAGTGATAGAGTTGAAATAAAGATCTTTCAGTTGAAAGAATTAGGTTATAGAGGATATATTGCAAAGGTTAAGCTGTTTGACCCTTCGGCCTTTAAAGTTAATTTAGCAAAGGATAAGCTTGGAGAAGCTGAAACGGTGTCTAGTATGGCAAAAAGAAAAGGCGCAATACTTGCCATAAATGGAGGAGGTTTTTTTTCAACTAAGAAAAATGGTAAAAAATTTATAAAGATGACAGCAAATACTGTAGTGGATGGACGTCTTTTAGAGCCCTTTTATCAAGATGGAGAAAACTTCTTTTTTGCGGGAATTAACAAAAAAGGACAAGTTATAGGAACTGTTCCAAGAAAACTTGAGGATATTCTAAAGCTTGATCCCTATCAAGGGGTAAGCTTTGTACCTATGCTTTTAAAGGATGGTAAAAAGGTCCAAATTCCTAAGCAATGGAAAGAAACAAGACATCCTCGTACAATACTTGGGAAATATAGTAATGATGATTTGATTATGATAGTCATAGATGGGCGTCAAGGGGAATGGAGTATAGGGGTTAGTCTTGAAAGGCTTCAAGACAAACTACTGGAGCTTGGAGTAAAAGACGCTTATAATCTTGATGGAGGAGGATCAAGTACATTTTATTACAATGGAGAAGTTTTAAACAGACCTTCAGATGGAAGAGAAAGGCCAGTAGTAAGTAGTATATTGATTTATCCTTAAGAAAAATAATAATAATTACTAATAAGGGATTGAACTTGTGCGTAATAATAAATATAAATATCATTAGGAACTAGAACTAAAACACCCACTTCAATCATATCATAGATATAAGGGGGTGTTTTTGTGTTTACCCGAAAAAGGCATAGGAGAGCAGCTAAAAGTCATAGAAAGGTTTTTGCATATACATATATAATTTTATTAATTTCACTACTTCTAATAATATATGGATTTGTATTAGTAGATAGAAAAATTAAGCCGACTGTTTTAACTATAGCTGAAATTAAGGCTAAGGAAATAGCCTCTAAAGCAATAAATGAATCGATACGTGACAAGATTACTGATGATATAAGATATCAAGATCTGTATTTTATTAGAACTGATAGCGAGGGGAATATTACCTTTATGCAAGCAAATACCATAATGATGAATAAAGTAGCGTCGGATGTAGCCTTAACTATACAAAATAGAATAAGATCAACAGAAACAGCAAGTATAAGGGTTCCTCTTGGTAATATTTTTGGTAGTCAACTTTTAGCCCAATATGGGCCAAAGATTAATATTAAGGTAACACCTATAGGTAGAGTAAATGTTGACTTTTTTACAGAATTTCAACAGTCTGGGATAAATCAAACAAGACATAAGATATATTTGGCCGTAAATACTCAGGTTAAAACTATAGTTCCATTTATCTCAAAGAACATAGATGTACAATCTACTGTTCCAATTGCAGAATCAATTATAGTTGGAAGGGTTCCTAATAATTATATAAATGTACCAGAGGAAGAGTTTATGAATGTGGTTCCTAGCGGAAGTGAGTAATGTTGTGGTAAGGAATTAATTTAACCCATTGTTCTAATAAATAAAATTTTGTAGCTTTGAAATACCTTAGAGGTTTTAATATTTCATTTGAGTGATTTTTATAAACCTGCTTTTCCCTTCGATATCATATAAAAAAATAGGTTTATTACATGAACGAAAAGGAAATATTAAAACCCCATTAGGTAGAAATTAGCACAATGAATTAAATTAGTACAGTTGTATATTTTTATATTTAAAATTATCATTTTCTGTATTTTTAAAACTAGTATACTATATATAATTTAACCTAAGTATTGTTGACTCTGGAATATGTTTTATAAAAAGATGACTAATATAGAATAAAAAATAAATTTCACTTTTATTTAGTCATTATGTCTAGATATACTTTATTGTCTTTTTCATAGGCGATGACTGTAGCAATATGATTATCTTTTTTTACTTCTATTAAATTGGGCTTACTATCTGTTACTATAGACCATCCATCCTGGGTAAGAGTTTCTTCATATTCGGCAAGTGCATTTTCAAAGTCTATGTTGTCCATGGTATAAACAATTTTAGTCAGTTCATTCTCTTTTTCACCTTTATCGACAGATTGGAAAGTCATATTTTTATGAACTGGTAGATAGGTAGCTTCTTCGCTATAATTATAACTCCGTCCACAGGAAATAGATATTAAACCGACTAAGCATAGTAGTACAATTACAACTTTTTTCAAAAATATCACCTCGAAAATAGTATGTACATTATTTAAATTTTTATAAATTCTTTTAATAAGGCTGTATAAATTAGTCTTAAGTAAACGATAATAAATAATTAATTAGGCATGATTCCTAGGCTTAATAGGAGTCATACCTTTTATTTGTAGCACTGCTTATTAAAGTATGTATGATATAATCATTATGAAATAGATAAAGAACTTCAAGGTTTAATAAATTTATAAGAAAAAATAAATTGTTTAGAAGGTGAAAAAGATGAAAAAGTTAATATGTCTTATTCTAATCTTAAGTATTCTTACAGGCTGTGGTATAAATGAACAACCTAAAAATTCAAATATAGATGTTAAAGATGACCTTAAGCAAAGTATTACAGTTCAAGAAAAAGTAACACCAAGGGCATCTATAATCAATGAAGATGCTATGGTTTTAATTGAAAGATTCCAGGTTCCTGAAGGCTATGAAAGAATTGAAGTAGGGGATGGCTCCTTTGCTCAATATTTGAGGAATTTGACATTGAAGCCTCATGGCTCAAAGGTATTATATTATGATGGTAGTATTAAGAAAAATTATGAAGTTTATGAAGCTGTGGTAGATATGGATATCGGCAAAAAGAATCTACAGCAATGTGCTGATGCTATTATGAGGCTTAGAGGGGAATATCTATATAGTAGAGGTGAATATGATAAAATTCATTTTAATCTTACAAATGGATTCAGGGTGGATTATAGCAAATGGATTGAGGGATATAGAGTAGGTATCAATGGAAACAATGCCAGCTATATAAAGGAAAAACAAAAATCTAATACTTACAAGGATTTTCTAAACTATATGGAACTAATATTTATGTATGCAGGAACTTTATCGCTATCTCAGGAGCTTGAGACTGTGGAACTAATGGACATGGAAATCGGTGATGTTTTTATCCAGGGTGGAAGTCCTGGACATGCTGTTATAGTAGTTGATATGGCTAAGAGCAACAATTCTGATAAGAAGCTTTTTATGCTGGCCCAAAGCTATATGCCAGCTCAAGATATACAAATACTATCTAATCTAAGTCATGATGCAATAAGCCCATGGTATCACTTAGATGATGCCGATACTATAAGTACACCTGAATGGTCATTTACGAAAAATGACTTAAAGAGGTTTAAATAAGCGTAAATTAAACCATTATACTAGTTTTTATCACGGGGCTTTAATATTTTCTTTTCATTATATAAATATAATTTGATGGGTTTATAATTTCCTATGTGTTATAAAAATTACTCAAATAAAATAGTAAAACCTTTAAAATAAAACCCTAATAAGAGCTTTATAAAGCTCTTATTAGGGTTTTAAAAAAGTAAGTATTCTAAAATTATTCTATATCCATAATTTTAAGATTATGGGCAATGATTAACTCTGCATCCGTTTTACTTATAACTTCCTCAACGGTTACGTTAGGAGCTATTTCTTCTAAAACCAATCCTTTATCGGTAATAGTCATATATGCCAATTCAGTAACAATTACGTCAACAACATTTGCCCCTGTTAAGGGATAAATACATTCTTTTAATATTTTGGGGGCACCTTTTTTTGTACAATGCTCCGTGCCTATGATAACTTTTTTTGCTCCAGTGACTAAATCCATTGCTCCCCCCATACCAGGTATAATCTTGTTAGGAACCATCCAGTTAGCAAGATTACCTTTTCCGTCAACCTGAAGAGCACCAAGGACAGTGATATCAACATGGCCACCTCTAATTATTGAGAATGACATTGAACTATCAAAAAAGCATCCGCCATTAAGCATAGTTACAGGTTGAGCACCAGCATTAGTCAAGTCTTTATCTTCTTTTCCTTCTTCTGGAGCAGGTCCCAATCCTAGAAAACCATTTTCAGATTGAAATGTAACATTAATATTTTCAGGAACATAATTAGCTACCATAGTTGGCAGACCAATACCTAAGTTTACTATATCTCCATCTTTTAATTCTTTAGCTATTCTTCTTGCAATAAATTCTTTACTATTCATTATTTTCCCCCCCCTACTATATAATCAACAAGTTCACCAGGAGTCATTACTAAATGGGGGTCAATTTCCCCAATTTCTACTATTTTTTCTGCTTCAACAATTACTGTATCTGAGCTCATTGCCATTAATGGATTGAAATTTCTTGTTGTCTTATTATAAAAAACGTTACCTTTTTTATCAACGATTGATCCTCCTAATATAGCTACGTCAGCCCTTAGAGGAAGCTCTAGCAAATAGTCCTTTCCATCAATAGTTATCTTTTGTTTTCCTTCTTCAACAATAGTACCTATACCTGTGGGAGTTAAGAAGCCACCTAAACCTGCTCCACCAGCTCGTATTTGTTCTGCCAGTGTGCCTTGAGGGACTAAAACAACTTCTAATTCACCTGCAGACATCTGTCTTCCTGTTTCTTTATTTGTACCTATATGAGATGTAATTACTTTCTTGACTTGTCTATTAACAACTAGCTTACCTACACCAATTTCAGGAAAAGCAGTGTCATTTGCAATTATAGTTAGATCCTTAATATTACTCTTAAAAATAGTATCTATTAGATTATGTGGACTGCCTACTCCTAAGAAACCTCCCACCATAATAGTCATACCATCTTTTATTTTATCCACAGCTTTTTCATATGAAATAATTTTGCTCAAAAGTCACACCTCCGATTTATTTTTCAACAAGAATAGAAGTACCCATGCCTCCACCAATACAAAGAGTTGCTAAACCTTTTTGTGATTTACGTTTATCCATTTCATATAATAAGGTTACTAGGATTCTTGCACCAGAACACCCTATTGGATGGCCTAAAGCAATAGCTCCACCGTTTACGTTGACTTTTTCTGGATTTAAGCCTAAATCCCTTATTACTGCTATTGATTGAGCAGCAAAAGCTTCGTTTGCCTCAATTAAATCTAAATCGTCTACTGTCCACCCTGTTTTTTCTAAAGCCCTTTTAGTTGCTGGCACAGGACCGTATCCCATGATACTAGGGTCTACACCTGCTGAAGCATAGCCTTTTATTACTGCCATTGGTTTAATACCTAATTCTTCTGCTTTTTCCTTTGACATAACAACAAGCATGGCTGCTCCATCATTTATACCTGAAGCATTACCTGCTGTTACAGTACCATCTTTCTTAAAGGCTGGTTTTAATTTTGCAACTTTTTCAATAGTTGTGCCATGTCTAGGATGCTCGTCTGTATCTACAATAATAGGAGAACCTTTTCTCTGTGGGACCTCAACAGGAACGATTTCATCCTTAAATCTATTAGAATTTTGAGCTGCTTCAGCTTTATTTTGACTTGATACAGCAAATTTATCTTGCTCTTCCCTTGTAATATCCCATTTTTGAGCTATATTTTCTGCTGTAATTCCCATATGATAGTTATTGAAAATATCTGTTAGACCATCATGAACCATATAATCTACAACTTTTCCATCTCCCATTCTATGTCCCCATCTAGCTTTAGGTAATAGATATGGTGCACTACTCATATTTTCGGTTCCACCACATAAAATGATGTCTGCATCACCAAGCTTGATAAATTGTGTAGCCATGCTTACTGCCCTTAAACCAGAGCCACAAACTTTATTAATTGTTAAGGCAGGAACTTCTTTGGGAATTCCTGTATTGATGCTGATTTGCCTTGCTACATTTTGCCCTAAACCTGCTCCTAGAACATTACCAACGATTATTTCGTCTATCATTTCAGGTTTAATATTAGCTCTCTTTAAGGACTCTTTGGAAGCTGTTACACCTAAATCAACTGCAGATACCTTGGATAAAGCACCATTAAAAGTTCCAATAGGAGTTCTAACGGCTGATGCAATAACAACATCTCTCATTCAAAACCCTCCATTTCAATTTAATAAATTAACTCTTTGTGCTAGCAAATATTAAAGTTTTATTAATAGAAGCTGGCACAATGGAATAAATAATATAAAGCGATGATTGCAGAAAAATTAATTAAAATACTTTATAATATTAACATCATAGTACAAATTATTACTCCACTATAAAGTAGATTAACAACACAGTAACCCATTATATCTCTTGCACCTAATCCAGCAATACCTAATGCAGGTAACGCCCAGAATGGTTGAATCATGTTAGTCCAAGCGTCACCCCATGCGATTGCCATTGCCGTTTTAGCAGCAGGGACACCAATTTCAGCACCTGCAGGCATCATAATAGGGGCCTGTACCGCCCATTGTCCTCCTCCAGAAGGAACAAAGAAATTTACTATACCAGCGCTTAAAAATGTAAATAGAGGAAAGGTAGTTTCATTTGAGATGCTTACAAATGCATTTGATATGGCACCTGCTAATGAAACGCCATCAATATTTTTGCCAACCATCATACCCATAATACCGGCATAGAATGGAAATTGAAGAACAATACCTGCAGAACCTTTTACTGCTTCTTTAACTGCATTGATATAATTTTTAGGAGTTTTGTGCAAAGCAATACCAACGAATAAGAAGATGAAGTTAACGATATTTAGATTTAAAGAGAATCCTTTTTGAATAAAATAATGTATTATATAAACAAATCCCATAACGCTCAATAATAAAGTAATGATAAAGCTGTTTTCCATTTTATCTGCTGGAGTAGATAATTCAATAGTTGCTGCTTCCTCTTCTTGTAATAAGGAAGGATCAATTGTAATAGTTTCTTCTTTCCCAGGATGCATTGCCCTGTTGATAAAAGGCATAGTTACAAGAATGATTATTAGAATTACTATATTTAATGGTGAAAAAATAGTATTGGCAGTACCGATTGCTTCGGTTATAGCTTGATTAGTTGCTGTAGCTAAATCTGGTCCACCAGTAGCCAGTTTTAAAGGAATTGATCCAGAAAGTCCAGCATGCCAAACAAGGAAGCCAGAATATGCAGATGCGATTAATAACCTATAATCAACACCCTTAACTTTTTTTGCTACTTCTTTAGCTAATAGTGCCCCAATAACTAGACCAAAACCCCAGTTAACCCAGCATGCAATAATTGATATAAAAGATACTATCAAAATAGCTGCTCCAGGACTTTTTGGTATATTTGCAATACTTTCAAGACCTTTCTTAAATATAGGAGCTTTAGCCATAGCAAAGCCTGTAACTAAAATAAGAACCATTTGCATAGAAAAAGATAGTAATTTCCAAAATCCAGTGTACCAATGAATTATCATATCCATTGGACTTTGTCCTGTGGAAAAGATACCTAAAATAAATACTATAAAGGTTAATATAACAGCAAATAAGAATGGGTCAGGTAAGAATTTTTGTACAACGGCAACACAACCATTTGTAAATTTTTTAAACATAGAATAAATCCTCCTCCTTATACAAAATCTGCAATCATCACTTCTTGGATAAACTAATACCATTATATAGTTTCAAAGCAATATATATGCCAACGTTATTTAAATTAAGTTATTTATCCATGATACAAGCGGTTTCATATAAATCGTATATTATTTAACAATTTCTTATGATAAATAGAAAAGAGTTATATGCATATGTGCATATATTTGTATAGATATTATTATGCAAAATTGCATATATTTCTTGCGCAAAGATATGAAATATGAGAAAATCAATATATATCCTATATTTTATTTAGGAGGAAACTATATGGACAATACGTTGATACAACCTAATTTTGAAAATGTGTATCTTGGATTTGTTATAACAGATACCCATTACAATATAATAGAATATAATCAAGTAGTTGCCCATTTTACAAATATGACTGAAGATAATTTTAAAAATAAAAAATTAACATTTTATTTTCCAGATGTCGACAAAAATGTTTTTAGTAAGTTTAAAATAATAGAGGGAACTAAAAGTACATATTGTGTTAAAGGAAATAAAATAAAGATAAGGGAAAAGACATACTATATTTTTTTCTTTGCTGATTTTTCTATAGAAAATGAATTAATTGATCAAATTAAATACTTAAATGAACAGATATATTTAAATAATGAAATGTTTAACAAATTGCAAGATGGAATATATATAACCGATGAGAAGGGAAAGACCTTGTATGTGAATGATTCATTTTTAAATTTATCAGGTCTTTCAAGGGAAGCTTTAGTTGGCAAAACAGTTTTTGAATTGAGAAAAAACAATATATTGCCTAATTCATGTTGTGCAAAAATTATAAAGAATAATTCTAAGGTTTCAACAATTAACAATTATTATGAGGGTCAAAAATGCCTTGTAAGTGGATCGCCTATTTACGACTCTAATAATAATCTTAAAAGAACAATTGCAGTTGTAAGGGACGTATCGGAATTAGATTTATTGATGAAGGAAATAGCAAAGGATGAAACATTGTCATTAAGTTATGCGGAGAAAATAAATACTACTATCAAATCTGATTTAGATGATCAAATTATTTCGGAAAATAAACATATGAAATCGATATATAAAAGAGCTAAAAAATTAGCAAATGTTGATAGTACTGTTTTAATTTTAGGTGAAACTGGTGTAGGAAAAGATTTTCTTGCATCATATATTCACAAGAATAGTGATAGAAATAAAAGAGGAAATTTGATTAAAATAAATTGTGGAGCTATACCTGAACACCTTTTGGAGTCTGAGTTGTTTGGGTATGAGGAAGGTGCTTTTACTGGAACTCAAAAAGGAGGCAAGAAAGGGCTTTTCGAAGAAGCTAATAATGGGACTTTATTTCTAGATGAAATAGGAGATATGCCTTATACACTACAGGTTAAGCTTTTGGATGTAATAAATGACAAAAATTTCTACAGATTGGGAGGAACAAAGCGTATTGATTTTAATGCCAGAATTATAGCTGCTACAAATGCTGACCTAGAAAAATTAATTGAAGAAAAAAAATTCAGGGCTGACTTATATTATAGGTTAAATGTAATAAATATTTATATACCTCCTTTAAGAGAACGCAAAGAGGATATTTTGCCATTGGCAAGAACATTTTTAGAATATTATAATAATAAATTTAAGAAATCCTGCTTTTTCTCTCCAGACCTTATAGGTTTATTTCTAGTTTATTCTTGGCCAGGTAATATTAGGGAAATGGAAAATTTAATAGAAAGACTTGTTTTAATCTCTGATGGAGCATGTATAGATTCCAATGCTTTTCAAGAACAAGTATCAAATAGAAACAAATCAGACTTATTGGAATATAAAAGAGGCATGTCAACGAATAGAAAATTATCACTTAAAGAGCAAATAGATATGTTTGAAAAATCAATAATTCAAAGAACATTATCAAAATCTCGCACACTTAAGGAGGCTGCTGAAAAACTGGATATTGACATATCTACCTTGGTAAGAAAAAAGAAGAAATACAATATATAAGAGTCAATGAAATTATTACTGTTGACTCTTAAGCTATAAATAAGGAGGACAAAATAATTAGATGATGCAAAGAATAAAGACAGAACTTGATAAAATCAGACAAGATATACCATTTATATATGAATTATATCCCGATGATACTAGAGAAGGGCTTAAGGATTATTTGGAGGAATGTAGCAAAAATAGATCAATTATTATAGAGTATGATGCAAAAGAAAATAAATCCTTCTTAGGTTATTGGATTAATGATGTATACAAGCATTATGATCAAGAAGCTCCAGATGAAATAAAGGATATCATAAAAATTGGAGTAAATATAACTAAGGTAGGGATTTTTACTACCAGCTTACTATTAGGTAATGGGGCACCAATAATACTTTCCTTTTTGGGAGGGGGTATAACAATTGGTGAAAAAATTGCAGAAAAAAAGATCAAGAATAATAGTGAAAATAGAAAAGAAGAAATTGCAGCTAATGCATTAAAGTTATTTACAAAGCAAAGAAAAAACCTTTTAAGACCAGAGTTATTAGTATTAGGAGGAATACGACTTCTTTACGAATTATCAAAAATTACAAGAATGGTATTTCATATAAAGAATCCTGAGTATTTATCGACATTAGACATACAATTTTTACGCCAATATTATAATCTATTTAAGGATAAAAGCTCTAGAATACGATTTAGCAAGGAAGTAGAGGATTATGCAGATAAGCATACAAAAGAGGCTAAGACCCATGTTTTGACTATTTTTGATTGGAAAGATGAAGACCCTAGGGAATGGAATGATTTTGTAGAAAAAGAAAACTTGCAAAACTGTATGAAATTTAGGTGGTTCCTTAGACGATACAAAATGGTTGATGACTTACATGGTGATATACTCAATCAAGTCGTTAGTGAAGATGTTTTTGTTGGTAGAGTAAAGATATTAGACGAGTTAAAAAATGATTTAAGACAAGCTTTATGTGAAAAAACTATAAAAATCAGGAGGATTCAAGGAAATAGCGGAATGGGTAAAACAACCCTTGCAAAGAAATTTATAAATGAAATATTATCAAATAACTGGGTGATGCCTGTTACAATATTACAAAGTTCTTATAGCGGAGAAAATATAAAAATACGAGGAGGATTAACGGAAATTAGATCGGCTTTGAATAACTTAAAATTAAAAACCGATATATCCTTTAAAAAAGAAATAAAGAAAAAGCTGATTGAAGCATATAAAACTAATGCAAACTTCTGGGAATATGCAAAGGATAAATTCAGTTTAGGATGTGATGCAGAAAGTATAATCACACCAGTAGTTGAAATGGCAGGAGGTAATTTAGGTTTAGTAGGACAAATCATTGGAACAGCAGGTGGTATAAATGATATTGCTCAAACCCTTCAAACTTCTTTAGATAGATTTCTAAGAAAAAGAAAACCGATTGTAAAAGCAGATGAGTCAACCAAAAGCATTAATATTATTATAGATAATTTGTTTAGGGATTTTTGTAATAGTTGTGAAAAAAATAAAATGAGAAATGGATTAGTCTGGATTATTGATGATATGCAATGGATGGACATCGATTCAATAACATATTTTAATCGTATTTTGGAGAGTAAGTTTTTTTCTGAAATACCCATATATATAGTATTTTTAGAGAGACCCTCCGATTTTGTTAGTAGAATAAAAAGTGATAAGGAAAAAGACAAGCTGGTTAAGATGCAAGGATTATTGTCAAAGTATACAGTGAAGTTAGATGGATTTGTGATGGAAGATATTTATTCCATACTAAATCAATGTATCCAAGGTGATGCAGAAAAAGCTGCTTTAATAGCTAAAAATCTATGGAAATGGTTTGTAAATGAAGATAATGATAGAACAATTGAACCTCTATTTTTGGTTGAGAGTATTAACTTACTTGCAGAACAAGAAGATGACTATAAATTGTTAATATTTGATAATGAAGCTGGACAATGGAAATGGGTAAAGGATAATTTAGAACAAATAGATAAAAAAATTAAGAGCATATTGTATAGATGGAACTTACAGTCAAAAAAAGAGTTTAAGGAATATGGCTTCACTCCTAGTGGTGTGGCGGTTATGGAAGAAAGACTTCATAGGCTTCAAAAACATTTCAATAAAGAAAAGGGAGAAATATTGTTAAGTCTTCTTGAAATAGGAGCATTTATTGGAGAACCCTTTATATTACAAGCTGTAAAAATATATCTTCAAAATACTGAAAAATTCAACTTTTACGTAGATGCAGATCTAGAAGATATAGAAAATAGCTATGGAATAATTCTTAAATATAACAACGATATAATCAACGATAGATTACTGGCTTATATATATTCACATTCACTATATAAACAATATATGGTTATACGGTTTTACAAGAATAATGAGGATATTAAACAGATACATTCTAAAGTTTTTGATAGTTTACATAATATTATTAAGAGGAAGGATATATCTAGTAAAATCTTAACACACATATATGAACAGGCTGTTGAACATGCTATTGCATCACAAGAAGCCAAAATATTTAAAAAAGCAATAAATTATGCATTATATCTTGCAATTAATGAGGATAAGAGCCTTCAACCCCGAAAACAATTAAGCTATTTTCAGAAGGCGCTTTTACTCTGTCAAGGCTCACAAGAGGACAGTACTCTTATTCTCAATTTTATAAGAGCCAATTTAGGAAGATTGTATTATGAACTAGGAGAATATAATTTAGGATTAGATTTAGTAAGTCAAGTGATTTCTGAATTAAATGATGATGAATATGACCTTGTAATATTTAAGCAATTAGAGTGTCAATTATTAAGTGGTCTGAGTAAATTTAGGGAAGCTAGTGAAAAAGGCATTGAGTTACTTAAATTAATTGAAAATAAGTATGGGAAAGATTCAGAACAGTATAAAATTACAATGGATAATCAAGCACATATTTTAATGAATCTAAATAAAGCAGAGGAAGCAAGAGAAATTCAAGAAGAATTAGTAAAGTGGAGCGTTAAGGAGCATGGCAATGAAGATAGTGAAACCCTTATTTATAAAGATAATTTAGCTAGTACCTACAGAACCCTTGGATATTGTGAGGAGGCTTTAGACCTTGAACATCAGGTTTATAAGCTGGCAAAAAGTGTATGGGGGGAAAAATCACATCATACATTGACTAATATGGCAAATATCTGTGATACTTACTTACAGATAAGGGAGTATGATAAAGCCCTGGAAATAAGCCAAGAAGCATATAAAATAGCAGTATCAATTTATAGTGAAAGACATCCACTCTCATTAAGAATTATGAGTGGTATGGCAGTTTCATATAGAGGAAAAGGACTTCTGGATGAAGCACTGAGGCTCTCGTTGAAAATTGTAGAAATAAAGGAAGGTTTTTTAGGGCAAGAGCATATTGAAACAATAATAAGTAAAAACAATCTTTCAAGGGTTTATATAGATCTTAAAATGCTTGAAAAAGCAGAGCCAATACAAAAAGAAATTGTAGAAATAATGGAAAATGGATATCCAATTAATATTTATGATAAGATTGTATGTCTTCAAATTATGCAAGAGATTTATAAAGGATTAGAGAAATATGGGGAAGCAAAAAAAATAATGAATAAAATTCTTAGATTATATAAGTATGTTCCTGATACTCATATAGTTAAATTAAGAAGCTCATTTGAAAATGCTTTATTGTATCATAAGCAGAAAGAAATTGATAAAACTATTGAAATACTAGAATATATTATCAATACCATTAATAATAATAATTTATATTTTGAAGCAGAAACTGAATATATTTGTGCTATTAAGTTATTACTAGAAATATTTTTTAAGCAAAAACGTGATAAAAACATTATTGAAATAGCAGAAAAGGTTTTAGTTAATAAGGGAGTTAATTTGGACATGGAGTCTAAGATAGACATATTTTATTATCTCTCTTTTGCATATATGAGAACTAATGACTTTGAAGCTGCAATGGAAATAGTCAATAGATGTATTGACTACTTTAATAGGATAACAGATGCAGATTATAAAAAAATAGCTGAGTGTATTTATCTTAAAGGGCTGATTTATAGAAAAACTAAAGATTATGATGCCGCTTTTAGCTTGTGCAAAAAAGCAGAACAAATATATATTGATAATAATGATAGCAATTCTTATACCAGATATGATATTTTAATTGAAATAAGTATGATTTATATGTTCAAAAATGATTGGTTATATGCAGCACGTAATCAAAGAAAGGCAATAGAGCTAGGAGATACAATATTAAAAAAATCAGATCGTGATAGGATTGTTCAAAGAGAACGTTTAGCAAATTATTATGGGAGACTTGATAATTGGGGTAGGGGAAAGAAAGTTATCAAGGAAGCCATAGAATTGGCAGAGAAATATTATCCTAATGACAGTGAGCTTATTGATTTGCTTACTCAAGAATATGAGTATTTTTGCAATCAATCTGAGGAGGATTTAAAATGATAAAAGAACATGAACCTGTAAAAAAAATGTGGAGTGAATATTTGCACACTATAAGGTAAGCTATATTAATCCAGTCTCTTTTTAAATCTTATAGATGCAATTATTAATAAGATTATTCCAAAAATCAACAATATATATATATCTTTCCATAGATACTTTATACTTATTCCCTTTAAAATAATACCTCTTAAAATATTTATAAAATAGGTAAGAGGTATTATATTTCCTCCATGTTTTATTAAAAAAGGCATGGCTTCCCTTGGAAATACAAATCCAGATAATAATACACTTGGTAATACGAATAATAAGCTCATTTGCATAGCTTGCAATTGATTTTTAGCTATGCTTGATATTAGCATGCCTACTGCTAATGCACATATTACAAAGCCCAAGCCTAATATAATTAGTAAAAGAATATTCCCTTGTATTGCCACGTTAAACCAATAGGTTCCAAAAAATAATGCAATTAAAAAATCTACTGAACCGATTAAAATGTAAGGAATCATTTTACCAATTATTAATTCTACAGATTTTATTGGTGTAACTATTAGCTGTTCAATAGTACCTTTTTCCTTTTCTCTAACAAGGGTAAAGGCTGTTAGCATTACTGTAATATTTTGCATAATAAGTCCGATGAGGGCAGGAATTGTAAATTTAGTACTTTCTAGATTAGGATTAAACCATACTTTGGTTCTCATGTCTACTGAACCTATAGTAGAGGAATTTACTCCTTTTTTTTCTAGGCTTTTTTCTTGTCTTTTTATAGAATACATTTTAGAAATAAGTATTCCGCTTTGCAATGCTGTTCTGGCTATTGTAGGGTCAGAGCCATCAATTATTAATTGGACCTCGCTGTTTTCATTCCTATATAATTTTCTAGCGAAATTTGAAGGTATAATAATTGCTCCCTTAATTTTTCCTTTATTTATAAAGTCTTCTATTTCCTTTATACTCCTGAATTATTCATAGAAAACATCAAAAATGATTGAATCGTAGTATTAACAAGTAGTCCAACAAATTGGACTTTGCACCCATTGGGTGAAATAACAAAAAAATAAAGAAAAGAACCTAATTTTGTGTTAAAGTTAAAGCGTTAAAACAAAAACTATATCACGAAAAGAGGTTCTTTCTATGACAAGTTTACATCAAAATTCACTTAACTTCAACAAAAGTTTTTCATATGATTTCGGTGGAGGTAATCTTTCTTCAGATGCAGGGTTAATAATAGTTCGTTCTTTTCTTGAAAAAATTGGCTTA
>NZ_FRAG01000135.1 GCF_900142245.1 Paramaledivibacter caminithermalis DSM 15212
TTGTTACATCAATAATTCTTAGAGATTTATTCTTGACTTTTCGTAATTAATTTTATGCAACACTAGTGATTTATTATGTAGATAATTTTTCCACAACTTAAATCATCATCATATTTATTTTGCTTATTATATATAGTGGATTTATATATAAACATATACTATATTTATTGTTTAATATAACTTTTCTTGCTTTAGTATAAACCTTGTCCACATATTCATACTAATTAATATATAACATATGGATAACTTTGTGGATAATTCTAGAATTGTATTACATAGCTATTAACTAATGTATAGCTATTTTACAGAAAATGTATCCACAAATTATCCACAAGTTTAATCAAAAATAAACAACTTTAAATATCCATGAATATCAAAGAAAAATGTAGAGAAATTTATTATTTTCTATAGAATTTATAATCCTTTAGAATTGATTATCTTTAAATATAATTTACATGGTAAAGCTTTATTTATATATTCAGCCTATTAAAGTATTTAAGTATTCCTACATAAATGCTCCAAGCTATTTTCTGTTGATAATCTGGATTCTGAAGTAATATTTCTTCTTTAGGGTTTGATAAAAAACCACATTCTACAATTACTGTAGGAACCTTTACATTTTTTAATATGTATACATCATTTTTTGCTTTTGCTTTTCTAGTATTTCCATTATCTAATACTCGTATTAATTCTTCTTGGATAAGTTCTGATGCAAGTTTACTAGCTTCACAATTTGGATTATAAAATGCTTGAGCTCCATAATACTTAGATTCTTGAAAGCTGTTTGAATGAATACTTATCACAAGATCAGCATTGCTTTCATCAAAAAGTCTTTTTCTATTTCGTAGATCTTCGTTTTTCTTCTTTCTTATTGTTCCTCCCTCCGTATATAAACCAACATCTTCATCCCTTGTCATAAGTACTAAACTACCGCTTTCTTCTAAATACTTTCTCAATCTTAAAGATATCTGCAGGTTTATATTACTTTCATGGACCTTTGTTGTTGTTCCTACCATGCCCCCATCTATTCCTCCATGACCAGGATCAATAATGATCACTTTTCTTAAAGTAGGCAATGATGCTGTTTTTACTGCTTTATTATATTTATATATTGAAAATATTCCTACCATAATAAATATTACTAATAAAATAACCCATATAATCCATTTCCGCTTTAATATTATGACTCTCATAATACCCCTTCCCCCTTATAACTCCTAAACTTATATATATATATATGATTTGAGTTGTCTTTTAATACTTAGATAGCTTGAATAGGTATAAATATATAGCTTTGAAACACGGAATTTTATGCATATAAAATTTTCTCAAAAATACTAAAAGACACCGTATGTAAATACGATGTCTCTTTAAGTATATAAAAATTAATTGCCGAGTGACAAACAAGTTTGTTTAAAATGAAACAAGTTTGCTCGTGAAAAGAGTATATTTATACAAATTATAAGCGAATTATGCATATGTGGGATGTTGGATTATAATTTGTTTATATTTTTATATTTATTGATTTTACTAACGTGCGTGGATTTGTGCTAGACTTGGCTTTCTCATATCTTTCTGACTGGAGGGGACTTTTTTGCATAAATAAAAGAGCCCAATTATTTTCCAACTTAACGCTTTCTTTCTTTGATAAGCAAACTTTGTAATTTTGAATCGACTTCTTTGTAAGTCGACAAAAAATAAAATTATGTCTTGCTTCCTCCTAATACTACTTTTTATTTCGAATTAAGTACACTTCTACATCATCTTAATATAGGCTGCAACTAATACTGAAAGTTTTAGTTAGAACTAAGTTATCTTATTCATCACTGGTGTTGCATAAAAAATAAAAACAAAAGTCAAGGAAAAAAAACAGAAATTTAGGTATTTTTTGACAGATAAAATATGATAAGATAAGTGATAAGATAGTCCTTGTTCAAATTTTCTAATGAAAGGACAGAAAGAAAAAATGAACAAGGAT
>NZ_FRAG01000034.1 GCF_900142245.1 Paramaledivibacter caminithermalis DSM 15212
AAAGAGTAAATATCTCTTAATTCAAAAAAATTTGCATGACTTGAATAAACCTTTTTAAACCCTACTCTTTTAAATGCCAATTTACTTCTCGTTATGTGATAAAACTGGGTAATCACCATAACTGAATCAAAACCCTTCTTGCTCATAATCTCTTTGGAATTTTTAGCTGTCATCATTGTATTGTTACCCTTACTATCCACTATAATATTTTCTTCATTAATTCCCCTATTCATCAAATATTTTTTCATTATTATAGCTTCATCAAAGCCTTCTTTACCTAGTCCTCCACTTACTATTATATATTCAAAATATTTTTTTTCATGTAATTCTACTGCTTTATCTAACCTGCTCTTTAATCTTTTCGATGGTTCACCGTTCTCTTCTACTTTATTTCCTAACACAACAGCAGCATCCACATATTCAAGCTCATCATTTAATCCATCAATTACTGTAATTGTAATATGTATTGCAAACCATAAAATCAATAATATACCAATGTAAAATATTATTTTTTTCAACTTCAATTTCCTTTCCTTATATATATAGGATTTACATAGTAAAACTTAATTTATACATATACAAATACGCAGTGCTTCTAGGCGTTTTGGACCTGTATAAATTAAAGTCTTTACTCAAATTCCTATAGCTTAAATAAATTGATGTACATGTAACCAGATTATTTAATCTGCAATTTCTGCTGCTAAAATGGTATATCTTGAACTTAAAATCTAATACTCATATTCTTCTCCTCATTTTCCATTTTATAGCCACAAAACTGCCACTATTATTGCTATTATTCCTACAATCAGTATAATTATTGAATCCCAAGAATAATACGTATCTTTAATATTCTTTAAGCTTTTCCTCATTGCATCTTTTATATCATAATATAATCTATCATTTCTGACTTCTTTCAAATCTACTTCTATAGTATTTGAACTTGAACTACGTATTTTAATTTTTCTATTCCTATTCTTCTGAAAAGTAAATTCTCCATTAACCTCATCATATTCTATATTATTTTTGATAAAATAAGTTTGCATTTCTTTTATAAAAACGTCATAATTTACATTATTTACAACATATTTTCCTTTAGTAAATTTTAGTACTAAAATTAAAAGGACAATAATAGTAAATCCATATATAATAGTTATCTTCAAACTAAATGGGTATCTAATAATATCAATAATCATAATAATAATAAAATTTATAAATGGGAAGCTACTTAACATGATTCGAGAAATCATAATTTTTTTCCCACATACTAAAAATATTCCTAATATGACTGTAACTATACCCACTATTAAAAAATAATATTGTATAAGATTATCAATAGATAAGTTCATATGATATTCATCCTTGTTTTTTATATTAATATAGGTTGTTGAATAACTATTTTTACCAAAAGCAAAATGCTGTATTTTAGCTATCAAAAGTATTTTTTATAAAAATGATTCTAATTTTGTAGTGTAGAGAATTAGCCGAATTATCAATTTCCAAATTTAGTTATTCAGCAAGTTATTAATATTATATCATCAAATTATAATATAGAAATGCCATTTTACATGTTTTTTATAAAACTTAGTAAACAAGCCATTTTGGGGATTGGTTTTAAAAGTATTGAGATGTAGTAATAAAGCCAATTTTAAAAATCACTTGTAAACTGATGATATGGTAACAACAGTTAGTTAAATTAGCGTCTACTAACAAAAGATTGTCACCCAATTTTTCGTATTTGCAACGTTGCTAAACTGAACTCCTAAAGCTGTATTTCCTAGTCGGTACTTACACCCAGTGAAATAATGTGATGCCGATTGGCTATATATGTCAAACGAAACGTACCCTTGTCATGCCCTTGTCATAATAATTTCCACTTCAAAAAATCTCTCTTGAAAATCTACCAATGCTCTAATTTGAGCTTTATTATACATATTTAAGTCTCTGCAAACTACTAGCTTGTCTTCAACATCATTCTTTCTATATATAATTGCAATAACATATCCTTCATAGGATTTTAATGGTTCAAATTCACCAATAACATAAGCATCTATTTCTTCTCCGTCACCTGAAACTGTATTAGAAAGATAGCCATAGTTTATTGGATATACAAACCCATAATTTGGATGCTTTGAACCTAATGGTCTATCTATAAAAACTTTAACTTTTTTACCTAAATATTCTTTCATTTTCTCTTTCAATACTTTTCTATATAAAAATGGCTGTATCTCTGGATAAGTTAATTTTTCTGGAAGCATATCAAATAATTTTACTTTTTCAATTTCCATATCAGGTAATTCTCCTAAAGCCTCTATTTCAGCATAAAATAACCTTCCATAGGATACTTCATCATCTCTCATAACAGAATAATCACATATAGGTTTTATTCTAAAAGTCTTTGCTCCAGTTTCTTCAGATAATTCTCTTTTAGCAGTATTATTAATATCTTCACCAATTTCTCTATGTCCACCTGGTATTTCCCAAGTATCTCTCTGCTTATGCTTTACAAATATCCATTTCTCCTGAAATGAAGCACTTATAACTGCAAATTTTAAATCCTTTTCTTTTATTTTTCCAATTTCTAAAAGCTCTACTTTCATAACCGCCTCCTAAAAATCCTTTTTAATTCATACTATCATCATTATTAATATAACTCAACTCATATAATTAGCCTTTTTATTACAAAACACTTACCCTTTAAATAATTCTTTTATACAAAAAACATGTGCTTTTAGATGTTTTTAGCCTAAAATCACATGTTTTTTATTCTTTTTTAAATTGAAATTTATTTTTTCAAATTTATACATGTACAAATACGCAATGTTTCTGGGCTTTTTGGACATGTATAAAGTAAAGTTTTTACTTAAATTCCTATAAATTCAATCTAACAATTAAAAAACATCGTTGGCAAATAACCATCATGAATAGACGAAAAATCATTATCTCTCTTAACTTTTACCTTTTCAAATTTTATACTTTGTGAGTTCCTAAATGGACAGTAAGGATCTCTTTCGTTAAAATCGCCATACCATAAATATCTTCTATCATATACACCACCCTTGCATGTATTTACATATTGACATTGTTCACATTCTTTAGGTATAGGTGCTAATATTACATCGTTAAATAAATTATCATTTTCTATTACTTTTAATGCATCTAGCATTTTTATATTAGCTCTTTTGAATTCTTCTGAAATAAGATATGTTGATGGCGTAATACTGCCATCTCCAAGTATTCTAAGACTATTACTTCCTGATGGATCTTCTTCATAATTATCTTCTGTTAGTATTGAACTAAAAAGAGGATCACAAATTGCAACTATTCTGTAATTATTATTTATGTAATATAATGTATCAATAATTTGTTCAAAGGATGGTATAAATCTTTTTGAAGCATCATTTATTCCATTTGTTGGTCTATAAATATTCATCCTTAATTTTGCATTATATTTCTTACCTATCTCAAATAGTCCTTTAATATTTTCTTTTTCTAGTGTTTCTGGTGACCCTAGGAAAACTATTGTCGTTTCTATATCTTTATCCTTTAAATATTCAAGTGTATTAATTGCCCACCTATATGCATGTTTTTGACCTCGAAATTCATTATGCTTCATTGGAGCACTAAAATCTAAAGATACATCTACTTCATTTATTGATTTTTTAATAATTTCATCATATTCACTATCTTCCATAATTCTTTCACTTAAATATCCGTTTGTTGTTAAAGCTTGCGCAATATTAGGATATTGCTCCCTAATATGTTTAACCAATTTAAACCACTCATCAGACATTGTATTCTCGCCTGTTCCATAATTTATAGCATCAATATATTTATAATTGTTATCGATAAAGCTTACCCAATCTTGATAGCTTAAGGATTGTGTATTTTTTCTTGAATTTTCACTATAACAAAACTTACACTTCATATTGCATGAAACTATAGGCCCCCAACCGATTTGCCACTTTTTCATTATATTGCATCCCCCTTATCGTTTTTTATAAATCCTCTTAATCAATTATGTATTTTTATCTCTATTCATCCAATTTTCATAATCAAATACATTTACTATTATAATTTTTCTATTACTTTACTATAGTTTTAATAACTTATATCAATATTCTATTCCCCTTAAGATTGGTCTCGATACTTTACAATTATAATTTAATGGCATCTTACTTAATCTAGTTATTTTCTTGGGTATCATATAAGAAGATAAATTAGCTTTTAAATACTCTAGAATTTCCTTTTCATTTAATTCTGCTTCTGATACATAAAAAAGCTCTATATAGTACTCACCTATATCATCCTTTTTCACAACACCTATTGCATCCTCTATTCCAGAGTAAGTTAAAAGAGTATTTTCAATATAATCTACACGAATTTTATTACCTTTTAATTCAAATCCCGTTTCAGGAATCTGAATTCTTCCCAAATATTCTAATTCACTCCCAATAACATATCTTCCTAAATCCCCAGTTTTATACATGCTTCCATCTTTAGCAAATGGATCAGCAAAAAAACTTTCTGCTGTTTTTTCTACCATATTCATATAACCCTTAGCCACGCCTTCCCCTGATATATATATTTCTCCCTCTTTCCCAGCAGCTACCTGCTTCATATTGCTATCTAAAAGATATACCCTTGTATTAGATATTGGAGTTCCAATAAGTACAGATGGAAATTTTTCCTTAGGATTAAATTTTTTTACGATTGAACCTACTGTTGTTTCTGTTGGCCCATATTCATTAAATATTTCAACCTTACAGCCAAAGCTTTCCCATGCTTTACGTGCATTCTCAGTTTTAAGTCTCTCACCTCCTACTATTATTTTTCTTATATTTGAAGTCCTATTATCAAAATTTTTTATAAGAGAAAGCTGAGAAGGTGTAAGCTTCAAAAAATTTATTTCTGAAGCTTTTACTACTTCTTCAATATTACTGTCTGGAAAACAGTATATCGTCCCTCCTGTTACCAACGGCATATATATACTTGTAATAGTCAAATCAAAAGATATTGAAGTAAAAAAAGGAACAGCAACTAAGTCTATATTATAACAGTAATATTTTGCTGCCCAATTAATATAATTCCATAGTCCCCGATTTTTAATCATTACAAGCTTAGGTCGTCCCGTAGAACCAGAGGTAGGCATTACATAAGCCAAATCATCAGGCAATGCTTTTGTAGATAATTCTTGAATATTTTCATTGTAAATTCCTGCTAAACCATCAACCTCTATCAAAACTCCTTTAAAGCAAAATGGTACTTTATCTCTGTATTGTTTTTTAGTAATCAATATAGAAATACATGAATCTTTAATTATATTTTTTATGCTTTGCTCATTGCAGCCTGGGTCAATGGGAACATACGCAGCACCAATTTTATGCACTGCTAATATTGACTCAATTATTTCTGGGCAATGGTCCATCATTATTCCAATTAGGGTCTGTTGAACAGCTCCTTCATTTCTAAGTATTTTAGCAATTTGAAGACTTCTAAATTTTAGTTCTCCATAAGTTACTACATTTTGTGAGGTTTTTACTGCTGCCTTATTAGGGTTTTTTATTGACTGCATTTCTATTAATTGATATATGTTTTTTGAATTTTTACCCACTTGTAAATCCTCCTTTTAGTTCAGGACCATCATACAGACATGCAGTTTTTATAAGCTTTACAAAAACTTCAAATCCTCGCTTCAAAACATCAATTTCTATTCGTTCATTAAAATTGTGATATCTCATAGAAATATCATTAGTAAATAAAAATGGGGTAAAGCCATAAGCATTGATTCCTTCTTTTCTAAAATGTTGAAGGTCACTGGAAAATGGCATACATACTGGTACCATGGGAATTTTTAAAGTTCTTTTTATTATATTTTCAAATTTCTTGTATTCAGTCGTTATGAGAACTTTATTATTGAGCTTACAGGTAGTATGTCTATTATCTACTTCAATTTCATATCCCTCTATCTGGAAATATTCTTTCAATTGATTTACAAATAAAGCTTCATCTTGTAGAAAGTTAAGACGACAATCTAATCGTAATTCTAAAGTATTTGGTATTATATTCCCTTTTATTCCAGAATTTATTTTAGTTGGTGTCAAGATATTTTTAAATCCGTTACCAATATAGGGGAAATCATCCCATTTATTTGAAATTCCCAAGTCTTCATCAATAATTTTTATAGATTTTTGACTTAGATTATATTTTTCAATCATATCAAGTATAGTTGAAGTAATATATATTATATTTTTTGACGCATCTCCTTGAAGAGCAGCATGTCCACTATTCTTGGAAATAAATCTTAGAGTTATTGGATAGCTTTTCTTTTCTGCAATTGCCACAGCAGCCACAAGAGTTTTTCCTAAAAAGTATAAACAGCCTCCTTCAGATATTATCCATTGTACATTTTTTAGAATATCTCTTTTGTTTTCAATTAACAGTCGAGTTGCATTTACACCACCTCTTTCCTCATCGGCTGTAGCTATAAACATTAGATTAAAGGGTAGTGATTCTCCAAGCTTTTTTAAAGCTATCATAGTAAGAATCTGTATAGCCATAAAGCCTTTCATATCTAAAGCTCCCCGCCCCCACACACAACCTTCTTTAATAACACCTGCGTATGGTGGATACTTCCATTGTTTTAGATCAAGGGCAGGAACAACATCCATATGACTATGCATTGCAATTATTGGCTTATCTGTATTTTTCTCCAACAAAGCTATGCAATTTACCATCTTCTTTGTATCAGTTTCTTGTAGTTCAACATTTATACCGTATTCTTTCATATAATCTCTAATAAAAATTGAAATCTCATTGGTGTGAGAAGGTGGACTTTCGGTTGGAAATCGTATTAAATTAACAAGAAGCGGTACTACTTTCTTCTGTAATTCTTTTATTACCAACTCCAATTTATCCATTATTTTTCTCCTCTTTAATCATGTATAAATCTCTGTGAAAATTATCTAGCTCATATTGCATAAGCTTTTGAAATACTAATACAAGCTTTTTTCCTGCTTCACCTTCCTGTTCAGTGTAACTTTTGTAGGCATAGTGGTCACATCTATCAGTTATTATTTTTATTGCGATGGCTTTGACCCCCGAATAGTAACAACTTTGATAAAATGCAGCAGTCTCTTGATCTACTACCATAGGTAGATTTTCTTTTTTCAATCTATCGGCTGTAATTCTATCATTCAAAAAATTATCCCCTGTACCCATCAAAAACATATAAGGCTTCATATCTTCCAAAGCTTTTTTTGATTTTTTAATAAGGTCAAAGGAAGCTGGATATCTTGCAAGTCTTCTATATTCTGGGCTATAAATATCTTTAATCGATTTGTTAGAGCTATATATGTCATATTGAAAGCTTTCCGTACATATTACAGGACTCAAAAGCTTCGTATCTTCCACTAGGCTTCCACAGAAACCAAGACAATAGATTTCATCTGGAGCATATCTATCTATAATTACTTGTGTTCCAATTCCAAAGCTTACCTTTGCTATGCCTAGAACTGCCATGCCTATTTCAAACTTTAAATTCATTTTCTTTAAATAGACTGTCAATCCACATACATTTTCTTTACGAGCTCCAGATAATTTTTTTAATATTTCCCTTGCTTCAGCTGTCGATGCAGTTACAAAAAATATTCTTTTCATTTTTTCATGGATACCACACATTCAACTACATTTTCCAATCCCTTAAGCATTTTATCTTCATTTTCAGTTAGGGATAATCTAATATAGTTATGATATTTTTTACCAAATATACTACCAGGTAGCACTATTGTCTTATATTTAGTAAGAAGCTTTTGACAATATGTAACAAAATCTAATTTTTCTGGCAATCTAGCGAATATATAATATGTTCCTTTAATTTGCAAAATTTTCATCCCACAATCAGATATTTCAATTATTTCAGAAGCTTTCTGAATCCATTTTTTGTAGTTCCTTACTCTTTCCTCAAAATATGTATTTGAAGAGGTTAATAAATTGAGTCCTACATACTGAGTTATTTTGTCTATATTCCCTACAGTTAAATGATTCACTGTATTTACAGCCTCCAATGTCTCTAAGTTCCCTAATACATAACCTAAACGTAACCCAGGAACTCCATAGTACTTTGAAAAAGTGCGAAAATAAAGTATATTTGGATGCTTAATATATGGAGTTTTTTCAATAACTTTGTCATCGTATATAATATTGTGATAAGCCTCATCTATTAAAACATATATATTATTCCTACATGCATAGTTAATTATTTGCCTTATATTTTCTGGTGAATACATCATCCCAGTAGGATTATGGGGGTTATTTATAATTACAGCTTTAATATCGCCTTGTATTGCATTATCTACTGCTTCAATATCTAACTCTAGGTACTCTTTATTCAAATCCATATCTATAGTAATCATTTGTCCACTGTTTATCTTAATAAGATTCTCATAAGTCGGCCATGCAGGAAGTGGTACAAGAACTTTATCTCCTGGATTAAGTATAGCTTTCAAAGCAGAATAGATAGCTCCTAAAGAACCACAGCATACAAGTACTTCTTCTGGAGAATATGTAATACCTCGCTCATCTTTAAACATTTTAGAAATTGTTTCTCTAAGAGAATAGAGTCCCTTTGCTGGAGAATAGTCCATATATATATTATTGAACATTATATCCAAAGGTACACCTATAAGCTCCTTTAACCTTAGCCTTGGAAGTCCAATATCAAATCGGTAATATTTATCTATATTTTTAATTTTGCCAACAAATTTGCTTATACTGGTTTTTGAAAGTTCCTTTAGCTGCTTATTAACAATAATCGAATCCATTATATTACCTCATTTCCTTTACTACCTCTATTATTTTTTGATAGCTACCTATACACTGCAGATTTTGCTTTAAATTATAAAATTTAACTTTGTTTATCAATCTTTGTTTAATACTTTTCAGCTGCTGTCTATCACATCTAGCAATACCAAATATATCAGTAAACACATCATCATTTTCAAGCTTAAGATTTTCTTCTAATATTTTCTGTTTTTCCTCTACCCTAGTTATTTCAAAGATTTTCGCATAATCTAAGCCATTATCAAATTCCACCTTGATTATAGCTTTAAGCATAGATGCTTTTGAGAAATTGCTGCTAGGAAATTTTTCTAATAATTCCCTTATAACAAGCAACAACTTTTTTTCATTACTAAAACTATTATCTACTTCTCTTTTATGCCTAACCAGCTTATACTGAGGTATGATGAGGTTTGAATAATCATTAAGCCATTGATTAAATCGTGGAAATCTAGAAAGAGTCCCTATTCCAATACCAACAAACATCGGAAAGCATGAAACCATGAAATTTTCACCTGTTGAAGCTACTATGACTTGGTCATTTGCTATAAGATTAAATCCCTTATCTAACATTTCCATAAGGCTGGAAGTCTTACCTGAACCTTTTTTCCCACATAGCAATACTGCTTTATCATATAGTTCAATCCCACTTGAATGTATAAATATTTTTCCTCGGCATAAAAGCTCTGTTCTCAAAAGCTCTCTTATCATCCATCCAATATAAAAATTAACCCACTCATTCTCCTGATAGCATTGGATTAGAAGTTTTTTAGTAGTTATACTATAATTTGCCAGCATCATTAAATCTGGAAAATATACTATACGTTGTTGTCCATTTGGATATTTAGAGATAAGTGCATGGAATCCTAAATACTTTACCCTTGTCAGTTGCTGAATATTTTTTATATGGATATCAATATCTTTATCATTCATTTTTATAATTGTTATTTCATACTGTGGTTTAATTGTATCTTCAGCAATAGTATATATTCCATATAAAAAATCTTCTGTGATGCTATGGATTTTATTTCTATCAAAACCCTCTCCGATATTCACTCCAAAGGTTATCCCTTCTATTTCGTATATTCTTTCAAGGTTATACATACTATGCACCACTTTACTTTAATGCTTTGCTAAACATATCTAAATCATAGCGTTGTTTAAAGCCAATGTTGTTATAAAATGCTTTAGCATTTATATTATCCTTAAAAACAAATAAATGTACTTTGTTCATTCCTGCATTTCTCAATGCTTCCTCTGCTTTGTCCATAAGCATTTTACCTATGTTTTTACGCCTATAGCTTTCTAGTACTCCTAAATGATGTATATATCCTCTACGACCATCATAACCTGCTAATACTGCTCCTACTACTTTTCCATCAATTTCAGCAAAAAAAGATGCTCCTGGGTTTCTACTCAAAAAGAGTTCTATTTGCTCTTTACTGTAAGACGAATCAGTTGAATCTGGAAATATTTCTTCCCAAAGCTTGTATACATTATCATAATCCTTAATTTCAAAAACATTTATCCTTATCTCTTTACACATTTTAATAACCTCCTAAATAATTTATCTCATTGTGTCTGTAGTTACCGCACCTTTATCAGCAGTCTTTACTACAGCTTCATATTTTTTTAAATAACCCTTTAACTTCCTATTCTTCCTTTTAAACAACAAATTTTTCTTTCTATTTTCTAACTCTTTTGTATCTACCAATAATTCTAAGCTTTTGTCTTTTATTGATATTCTTATCATATCTCCATCCTTTATAAGAGCAATTTCTCCTCCTACAGCTGCTTCTGGAGATATGTAGCCTGCCACAATTCCTATAGTCGCTCCTGAAAATCTACTATCAGTTATTACTGCAATTTTTTTAGCGTTTATTGATCTTACAGCCTCCGATATACGGTGTCCTTCGCTCATTCCTGGACCGCCCTTTGGTCCTTCATTTCTAATTACTATTACAGTATTCTCTTTTATTAGTCCTTTCTTAGCTGCAGAATAAAATTCATTTTCAGATTCAAATACAGCTGCTTCACCTTTAAATTCTTCTATTCCATCCATTATCACTGATTTTGCTATCGCACCGTTTCGAGCTATATTTCCCTTTAGCACCACTATACTTTGAGATCTTCTAAGGGGGTTTTTAACTGAATATATTATCTTCCTATCAAGAGGCTCATGATCTTTAATAATCTCTCTCATAGTCTTTCCTTCTACATTTATACAATCTAAATTCAGAAATTCACTGATTTCATGTAAAACAGCTTGAGTTCCACCACTTTTGTAAAGCTCAATAAGGTTATATTTACCATTAGGTTTTATATCCACTATAAATGGGATTTTACTACTTAACTCATCGAAATCATCAAAAGAAAGATTAACTCCTGCTTCATTAGCTATTGCCAGTAAATGTAATATAGTGTTCATAGATCCTCCGATAGCCATATCTAAAGCCATTGCATTTCTAAAAGCTTCTCTAGTCATTATCTGTCGAGGCTTCAGCCCTTTTTTTACTGCTTTCATTATTTCTATTCCAACACGTTTAGCTTCTGCTAACTTTTGATTTGCCACCAAAGGAACTAAGAAGCTTCCTGGAAGACTCATTCCTAACGCTTCTCCTAGTACTCCCATTGAATTAGCAGTTGCCATAGATGTACAAAGCCCACATGTAGACAGTGCATCTGCATAATACTCTATGAGTTGATTTCTATTTATATGTCCCTTTAAGTAGCTTTGCTTTATAAAATCTTCTTCATGTATCCTGCTTTCATAAAAAGCCTTCTTTAAAAACTCCTTATCATTGATATCTAGCTTTTCTACTGGACGTCTATTTAAATTTTCATCTAAACCGCCTTTTTGCCCGATAGGAACTATAGGACCAGCACCTAATACTACTGTTGGTATATTTAGCCGTGCAGCTGCCATAAGCATCCCAGGAGTTGTTTTATCACATCCAGCTACACATACTAAACCACTGAACATAGGATGCCCTGCAACCATAGTTTCAATAGAATCAGCAATTATTTCTCTTGAAGGAAGTACATATTTCATCCCATTAAGTCCTTGGGATATACCATCACACATTGCTATTACGTTAAATTCTAGACCAATTCCTCCTGCTTGTGCTATTCCTAGTTTTATATATTCCACTATTTGTCTAAGATTTCGATGGGGTAAAGCTATTTCATTATAGCTGTTAGCTATAGCAATTATTGGCTTATCCAAGTCTTCAGACATAAACCCTAAAGTTCTTAGTCTTCCTTCTATTACTGCCCTAGAAAGATCACTAATATCTCTACAATTTTTCATCCCATCAGCTCCCTATGTCATTGTAGGTACTGTTTATTTCTATTGCTCTACCAGGACCCATTGGACCGTGATTTCTTACAGGCGGTAGAAGGTATTTACGCCATAGGTTATACCAATTCATTGCTATTTGTACATAATAGTCTAAAGGAATTATTGGTTCATTCCTTAATGAGCTGCCTGCTGAAGCACAGAAGCTAGTCATTTTCGGAGTTATTCCATGATACATTAAGTATTCAAAGCCATCAGTGGTGGATTGTATAGCTTCTTCCATAGTACTAAAACCATACGCCTTGCTATATTCTACTCCTGCTACAAAATTTGTTATTACATTTCCCTCACCAAATATATCCACTGCTTTTTTTAAAAGTTCAACCCATTTGTCATGACCTACAAGTTTACTCTTTCCAGGACATACTTTATGAAATATTTGTTTATCCCACACTTCTATATTGCACTGATACACATCTAATCCAGCTTCCTTAAGCTTCCATAAATCATCTTCATTTTGAGCTGTACAGGTTACACTTACTGGATATCTCCCACCCACTTCAGCCTTTAATTTCTTGATATAATGACTATATATATCGGCCTCTATGGACTTACCATTCTTTAGCATTGTTCCACCAGTCAATCCATATACAAGCGTTCTAGAACCCTCTATCTGTTCATTTTCTAGTATTTCTTTAACAACTGGTACTACATATTCAAGCTTTGCAAGGGGATCAATATTCAGTTTGTTGCTATCGGTACGGAACTTCAAATTTGTGTTTATGTCACAATACTTACATATGTCGTTTTTATTAAAAGAACATACTCTTACTACACTTATCGCTATTTTATAGCCCCAGTGTACCAAGGCTACAACATCCTTATATTTTATTCCATCTTTAAACTGTTTATTATGGTATTTAGGACGCTTACAAAACTCAACTTCTGCAATTTCTCTTTCTTTAAATAAAAGTTTAAAACCCTTCTGGTCATATGTTATTTTATATGGTGAAATAGCTGAATATCTAGTTTCTACTATCGTAGGAAGAATTTTATTTTTACTACTTGATATTCTAATTTCTGCAGGTATATTTTTAACCACCATCTCCCCCGTGTTAGCTCTATCATAATTACTGGCAAACAAGTTATAATTTTTTAGAAGATATCCATCAACATGTTCAAATACCTCAGGAGCAAAGCTTACCCCCAACCTCAACATATCTTCCTTAACAATAGCTCCATTAGGTACATTTTCATATTTCTTAAAATAATCAAATATATTATGTGTCATCTCTATCCCCCCTTTTATAATGTAGCTTTAACCTTTTATATTAAATCTTACTATTTTATAACGAGCATTAATCAGTCGTACTAATATGGAAGGTCTTGGCTATTGTCATCTCCAAAGGCTTCCAACCTACAGTCCTTTATTTTTTCCCAAAGCTCAGGATAGTACTTTTTAGAACGACTTAGGTGAAATGGATTGACAATTGGACACATCCAACAAGTTGTTCTCTGAAACCCTTTATAATAGACTGGATTTATAGGTAACGACTGAGTAAACATATATATCCATATATCAAAGCTTGTCCATTCAGCTATTGGATGTATCCAAAGCTGATGCTGATATCCCGATATAAAGTTTACCTTAGGATGCCTTCTTCTAAAGTCATTTTCATACCATCTGCTGCCTTCACATGCAATAAAATCATCACCCTTGTATATTTCCTTAGTACCTATATTTTTGAGTTCTTTCTTAAAGTCAATTCTACACCAAGGGTCCTTTGCTGATAATACTTTTCTAGAGTTCAATGCTTCTATTATTCTGTTTCCATCAGATTGATAAAAATAATAGTTGAAATTTTCATCAGCTTCAATATTTTTTTTAAATTCCAGCATAAACTCAAGATCATCTGGAAATTCAGCACCAGGAGCCACAGTTAATACATTAGCTTCTATTCCAAGTCTGCTAAACAAAGAATACATTACCATGCTTTCCTTACCACCACTAAAGTATATTAGTGGTTTAGTTTTAAAAAGACTACATTGTTCCTTTATAAAAGCAGAACTATTTTTAAATAAAATTTCCTGACGCTTTTTGTTTGCAATTATAGTTTTTTGTATGGTCTTATCATTAAATACAATCCATTCTTCATCCCTAATCTCCTTAAATGTTGTTAGAAGTTGATATTTCCAATTTGATTCCTCTATAGAACTGAAGACTATTTTCATTATAATTCTATCTTTATAAGCTATTTCCCAGAAAAAAACATTGTTCTCAACTCCATTATTAGCAAGTAAGAATATATCCTTTGGCAGCTGTATATCAAACTTTTCTTTAAGTACCTTTACTATAAATTCTCTTTCTTCATCAAGGCAGATCCATGGATCACAAGGTGGCGCAAAAACTATCTTGCTCAAATCCCCACCACAAAGTCCACATTTATCTCCAGAAACATATACTTTGCACTCATTGCACCATCCTATAATGTTCCAATTAGAAAGTAAGGTTAACTTTTTATCTCCTTGATACTTTTGGTATACTTCAGTTATATATTTAATTTCTTTATTATGCTTTTTTGCAAGCTCCTCAAAAGTGCTAAAGCCATTCATTAACTTTAATATCTTGTATTCTTCATTACTTAGCGCCACTACATTCCCTAAATGACCTGTCAAAGTCATAGTTTCAGCATCTAAACGATTTAGCCTCCCTATTAATATTGGTTTTTCCTTATGAAAATTCACCTTACCAACCCCCTTATTTATTTTCTTTTTTGAGTACCCCTATTCTATGAGAGAGTTTATTGTCCCTCCCATAATAAATTCTATATCTCTGTTCTTCATCTTTAAACGAGAAAACATCTCATTGTAAAGACTATATGTTTCCTTTATAGAGTAAGTAGGAAAATCTGAACCAAAAATAATTCTTTTTTCACTAGCAAGCTCTCTAATTACAAATTCTATATCCTTTATTACCGAACTCCCGCTATAACGTATAATAATATTTGATAATTCTAAATATATGTTATCGTTATTTTTTACCGCAGCATAGCTATCAAGAATATGATGACCTCCCATATGAGCAATAACTATGTTAGTACTTGGATACCTCATTGCTAATTCATCAATAAGCAATGGTATAGTTTCCTGTATAGGAACTCTACCTTTAGAAGGCAGACAATCGAAATATACAGGTACATTATATTCTCCTGCAAGCTCTACAAGCTCCTCAACTCTTTTATCCTTTATAGATACACCATGATATCTAGGGTGAATCTTAAGACCCTTAAAGCCAAGCTTTTCTACACAGTAGCGAAATTTTACCAAATGGTTTTGTGGTAATCCTCCATCAAATTCTGCCCAACAAAAACCAAACAATTTATCCGAATATTTTTTGCATAATTCAATAATCATTTCGTTACTCTGCTGAAAGTTATTGGGCATTATCAATGCTTTTTGAATATTTAATTCATCCATTTCATAAAAGAGAAGCTCCAGCGATTTTTCAAGCTTTTCTATATTCGTAAAATCCCCATCAACATGTACATGACCATCAATCCGTATTATCTTCATAACCTCACTTTCCATTAATACATTTCTAAAGTTCCATTTTTCTTTGAATATATTTCTAAAAATCTAAAAAATATAAAACCTATTGTCAAATACAAGAAACCTATACATAGCTCTTCTAAAATTAAAGATGAAATGTCGGAAAAAACTCCACCCCCTATTATAATTCTTATAGCCTGTACTCCCCTTGTAAGAGGTAAGCTATAGGATATACCTCTGAGAATCAGGGGTAATCTTGATAGTGGATAATTAATTCCACAAAAAACCAAAAGAAGCGAATAAGCAAGATTAGATAGCAGGTTTATTTCTCTCATTGCTAATCCCATGCTACCAATTACCATGCCAAGTCCTGAAGTTGAAAAAATCGTAATAAAAAGGGTTAAAATCAAAAGAAAAAAATTTGTATTTTCAAAGTTTATACCTAAAAAAATAAAGCCAAAAGTAAAGCCAATAGCTATACTAAAAAATCCATCTAGTATATGCATCAAACCACGACTTATAAATATCCTTATTCTAGAAGCAGGCGTTCCTAAAAGCTGTATTAGTGTTCCTTCTGTTCTTTCCGAAGCAATAGTCATAGCAATTCCATATATTGAGCTAAGTGCAGAAATCTGTACAGCATTTCCCACAACAAAATAGGTGCTTTGTAAATCACGTGCATAAAACCTTCCTAAATAAGTAAAAAACAATATTTGAAACATGGGACTTACTATTTTAGTCAATATATACACTTGGGGGACCAACCATGCAAATAATGCTTTATAAGAATATTGGGCACCTCTTAGAAAAAAGGCAATCCTTTCAATGATACTAACTTTGATCTCTTTGTTATTGAAGATATTTTTATATTCCATCAATACACCCCCAAAGTAGCTTCTTTTTTAGCTTTTTTTTCTACAATAAGAAAAAGCTTTGCAGATATCAGTAAATATACTATAGTCAATAATACAATCATCAATATATGAAATAAAAATCTCTGATAATCAACAATACCCATAACTGCCATACGAAGCCCCTCTATTCCCCAAGTAAGACTCAATACATATGAGAATGGTCTAGTCCATAGCGGAAGGATAGTTATTGGAAACATAATGCCACAAAGTAAAAATATAGGATTTTCCATTAAGTTCATTAATCCTCTAGCTGCACGGGAAATTGTAAATAAAGTACAAATAATCATTCCTAATGAAGATAATGAAATAATGTTTAATAGCAAAACTATAATAAACCAAAAAAGATTTGTTATTGATAGCCTCCCATCAAAAAATATCAATGCAGTAAGGAAAGAAAGCGTCATAGATATAATTCCAGCAAATCCATTTGCCAACGATTTCCCTCCAATGATATACCATAGAGGCGTAGGACAACCTACAATCATCTCTAAGGTTCCCCAACGTCTTTCTCTATCAATATCCCCTCCTGAAGAAAAAAGTATAGAACTCCATGTTCCCATCATACCTGCTCCTAAAATAGCAGCCATCGTATAGGTTTCACGGATTTCAATATCCATAATAAACAAAGTCATTATTAAAAATAAGATTGGCTGTATGATAACAACAAAAATCCACATAGTACTTGTTACTCTCATCATCAATTGAACCTTAGCAATACTCAAGAGCTTATTCATTGTTCCCACCTACCAGTTTAATATATGCATCCTCTAGGGTTGGTTTTCTATTTTTTATTTCCTTTACTTCTACGTCCCGTAAAATATCCATAATTCTATTTATAATGTTCTCAGTTTCCTTTAAATACAATTGTATTATTTGACTCTGTTCCACTGTTTTTACCATAAGGTTATTCACAAAATCCAATTTCCTTATTTGGTTAATTCTTTCTTGATTAATTCCAAACACTTCAATTTCTAATACAGTTTCATTATCAACCAATTTTTTAAGGTCATCTGGTTTTCCATTTGCAATTATTTTTCCATTCTTTATCACTGCAATTTCCTTACATAGTAAATCTGCCTCAAACATATAGTGGGTAGTGAGTAATACCGTTTTTTCCAACTCAAGTAGTTTTCTAATAATTCTTCTTAAATCCTTAGCTCCTACTGGATCAAGTCCTAAAGTAGGTTCATCTAAAAAAATAACCTTGGGATCATTTATAAGAGCTTTTCCAATATGAATTCGCTGCTTCATTCCCTTAGAATAATTTTCAACTCTTTCATCTGCCCTTTTATCCATACTTATAAGCTTGAGTATTTCATTGATTCTTTTGTCTGCAATATCTCTAGGTATATTATATAAATCAGCAAAATATCTTAAGTTATCTCTACCAGTAAGTCTCCAATATAAGCCTCTATCTCCACCAAAGGTAAAATTTATAATGTTTCTAATTTTTTTAGAATCCTTGACTATATCGTATCCCATAATATTTGCACTTCCCTCACTAGGAAGCAGCAAGGTAGTGAGCATCTTTATAGTTGTTGTTTTTCCAGCACCATTAGGTCCTAAAAGCCCAAATAATTCACCCTTTTCTATTTGAAATGATATGTTATCTACTGCAGTAAATTCTTTTTTTAGCTTTCCAAATACATTTTTCTTTTTATACCTTCGTACCAAATTATCAACATCAACTGCAATCATTTTACACCTCCGCATAGAAAATTATTATAATTCTTCATAGTTTTTCATATCTGTTGGATTTTCATCTATAACTTTTTATAGATTATACGTATTTAATATCCAATGCTTCTACAGCTTCAGAGGCTATTTTATAAGCTTCTTTAGGGCTATCTCCCACAGCAGTTACAAAGCCTAATCGTGTAAAAAACTTCTCAGGTGGAAGGCGTAAAGCTCCCAATCTATGCTTAAAATACAATTCTTCTACTCCTGAAATATTAGAGATTTTTTTCAAATCAGGATATTCAAGAATTTCAGCTCCATCTTTAGGAATAATAAATTTTATGGCTGAACCCTTAGTTAATTTTTTATCAATGTCAACAGCTCTTATTTCCCCAATTGCTACCTTAATAGCTTCCTTTGCTACATCAATTCCTGTGGCAAGCTTTATTAGATAAGGTATTTTATCTCCTCCAAGCCTAGCCCCTATTTCAACAATTGCAGGTCCTTTAGGAGTTAGTCTTATCTCTGTATGTGTGACTCCAATATTAATTCCCAATGCCTTTATACCATTTTCAGCAGTTTTTAATATTTGTCCTTCCAATTTTTCTGGCAATATCGCTGGAAAAGAATGTCCTATCTCTTCGAAATAAGGCTCAGCACAGGTATATTTTTGTGTTATCCCAAAATGTGTCACATTTCCATTACAAACTATGGATTCAACACTTACTTCATTTCCTTCCAAATATTCCTCAATCAAAAAAGAAGAAACATCTTCAAATTGTATACCCCTAATTTTTTCAAGAATTTGTGGAATTTGACTCTTATGTTCTATCTTTATTACTCCAACACTTGCCATTCCAGCAGTAGGCTTTATAACTACTGGAAGTTCAAATTCCTCTAATTTTTTAGCAAGCTCATCAACCATATTTATTTCTACAAATTTAGGAGTAAGCAAATTATTAAGCTTAAAGCTCTGTCGCATAAGGCTCTTATTCCTAGCTTTTAAAGCTGTCCCTGGACTTATAAAAGGGAGCTCCAGCATTTGTGCCAGCTGAGAAGTACTTATTATAGAAGGCTCATCATAGGTTAATATACCATCTAAATACTTTAAATCAATACATCTGCTGAGCTTTTGATATGCATCTACAGGATTTTTAGTATCAGCAAAAACAATTTTTTTACAAAGTTCATGTTCCCATAATACTTGTTTACTTGTTATAAGAATAATATTGACCCCCATATTTACTGCCGCCTCCATAATATAGCGACGATAGAATTGTGAGCCACTTTCTACTATAAGTAAATTTTTATTCACAAACATTCCCCCTTCGTATAATAAGCTTAGTAATAAATTTTTATCTATTGACTTGGATATTGTACTTTATGACTCATTAAAAGCTTGAATACATTTACTGACGCTTTTTGTTCTCAATTCTCCCTCTTTTCAAAGCAAAAAATATGTATAAATTAAAGTCTTTACTTAACTTAAATCCCTATAAAACAATTAAATCTGAAAACTTATTTTCTCATCTGCTCTTTTTAGCAAATCCGTAACTCCCCGTAAGCTATTTCCTGTAGCAAAAATATATCCCAATGATATTTTGTAGTTTTTAGGAGGCAGTATGATTTTATATCCTGGTTTAACTCTTATACTGATATCTTCAATCCCATCCCACATACAAACTTCTTCAACATTATTAATAGCTTTAATTATTCCTTCCTTATATCTATAAATAATCCTTACTCCAGCACACATTAATTTATGTTTAGATATTTGAGGTTTTATTCCTAGAGCGATGTTCATATACTGCTCATACATATTTACCCCTACTGCCTTCTCTACTGCATCAGGAATACTACCTCCTCCAAGACGGCATGCTGCCTCCAGAACCTTATATCCCCTTGACGTACATCTCATTTCCAGATGTGCAGCTCCATTTTGTATTCCTAATGCTTTTAAAGCTTTTTTTGTTATCTCAAAAATTTCTTTTTCTTCTTCTTGAGAATTCTCAAAATTAATAACATAGTCTAAGTCAAAAAAATATGGTCCTTCTAAAGGTGTAGGTTTATCATTTATTGCAAGTGGAAATACTTCCCCATCGTATACTAAAGCTTCTACCGACAATTCCTTTCCATCTAAATATTCCTCTACTAAAAGAACTGTACTTTTATTCATCCTATACGTATGCTCAATTATCTCATTATATATCTTTTCAAGATATTTTTTAGATTTATTCCTTACTCTTTTGACTCCATAGCTTCCCCAGCTTGCAATTGGCTTTACAATAAAGGAATTATCCATCTTTAAAGCAGCTCTTATAAATTCATCTTTTGTGTGAACTTGAAAACCTTCAGCTACTGGAACTCCATGGTTTATAAAGCATTTTTTCATTTCAAACTTATTCCGACAATTCCGTGATACTTCTTCAGATACCCCAGGAAATCCTAAAGCATCAAAAATTACTCCTGCAACCTCAACATAAGGTTCAGCAATAATCATTGCTCCATCAATACCATATAAAGATTCAAGCTCCATAGCGCTCTTTAATGTATCAAGCTTATTAAAAGTATCAATAATTCTATAATCACAAATGAAATCGTTTTCCCATGTAGGTGTTTTATTTGTAAGAAGATATATATTGTTTTTTGCTCCCACATGTTTAAAGATATTTTTTTTGTAGGTGCCTGTTCCTAAAAATAAAATATTTTTTCTCAAGAGAATCAATCCCTTCAAATCAATTTAGGTGCAAATTATTAAATGAGATTTTTCATAATTTTGTTTTGTTATTATCAAGCAAAATAGACCTAGCTTTTCTAGCTTTCACTTATAAAATCATAATACTCTTTATCCTTGCACTCTTTCAAAATACCCTCAGTTTCTAGAAGTAATATTGCTGCTAGATCAATATCCCGAAGATTATCTCCATAAATTATTCGATTAAGACTCCATGTGTTAGAATTTCCCCAAAGAAGTTGTTGAGCGTCTGGAACTATTCGTGCATCAAGGAAAGTATAAATATTTAAGGAGGATAGATAGCTACATAAAACCTTTAAAGCATTACCCACTATTTTATACTTGTGTAGAAATACCTTGGATTGGGGTTCTAAAATACCATAGAAATTCTTTACTGCCCCAGTAAATCCTACAGTAGTGTGAAGCTTCAATACTGGAAGATTAATAATCAAGTCATAGGCTGACAAATCAAAATATTTAATAGAATAACCATTATTTAACAATGAAGTTGTCAGCGGAAGATTGAATCTTGTCGAAAACAAGTTTTCTGCTTTATACCCAAATGGAAAAGAATAAATTTTATTAATTCTATTAAAAAAAAAGTCTATATATTTTTCAATATATTGTTTAACTTTATTATATTCCTCTATTTCCTCTTCAAAAGTAGCAGTATTTCGAAGTCTTCTATGAAAATTTCTAACATCCTCTGCCTTAGTTTTCATGTCGATATATTCTTTTTCAAACACCATGCACTGGTCTGGACAAGGAGAATCTGCAACTGTAATATCCCTTGCACCACCCTCATATAACAACTTAATAATCGTATCTATTACTAAAAAATCAGTTGTATAAGGATATCCTTCCAATGAAACAAAATTTGGCTTTATAAGAATCTTATTTTTATGATTCAACGGTATACTTTTTACAAATTCTCTTAAAGCTTCTTCCATATGATTTTTATTTAAAATTTTATAAGTCTTTTGCATTTTTACCACCTTATACCTTCAACTGATTAATATTTACTATCAAGTAAATATATTTGTATTTTTTTATATTATAACATATGTTGTATTTTGTGTTCAAATTTCATTTTATTTAACTTAGTGTAAAATTATTGTAGAAAAAATGAAAAGAGAATAGCTTCTTATGTTATGATGTAAGTGTACAAGCAACACATCAAAACATATGAAAGAAGCTATTATCATGAATAATATTATTACAGAAAATTATGACAAAAATCATTAAAGATAACAATAAAAATATGGAAAAATTAATTTAACAGCTCTTACAAGTAAAAATTTTTCGAGATAAAAATGTTGGAAAATAGCTATGAAAGGATAAAATAGAAAAAGAATAAATTATTTTTTCGGGAATAGGGTTAGTAATAGAAATAAAAAAAACAAAATGATAAGAACAGAAAAAAGAAAATTAATAAGAACAAAAACATTTAAGGACTTACTGAAGGTTATAAAAAGTTGTTTCAAAGATCTATTACCAAAGCTTAATAATGTAAAGGATAATAGATACACACTCTATATTACATATGAAACAGGGGAACTGTTGTATAGGATGCTGATAGCTAAAATACTGACAGTAGATATGATGAGAGATGTAACAAGTAAGTTTAATATAAAAGAATGTATAGAAAACTTTACAAAAATATTAGAAAATGAGAATTTAAAGAAATTGCCTCATCATTATACAATAAATGCTTTTTTTAATACTAGAAACAAGTGAATTAGAGAAGATAAGAAAATATATGATAAAGCAGCTACTAAAAAGGAGAAGGTTTGAAGGACATAGATTCTTTAAAAAATGGTTAATCATGTTTGATGGAACAGGTCTATATTATTATAAAAAAAGCATTGTGAGCATTGCTTGACATCAACGTATAACAATAAAGAAACAAGGAAAAAACAAACAAGATACTATCACAAAGTACTAGAAGCAAAGCTGGTAGTAGGGGAATTTATTTTTAGAAATTCCACCTAATTTTTCGTATTTGCAACGTTGCTAAACTGGACTCCTAAAGCTATATTTCCTAGTCTATACTTACCCCCAGTGAAATAATGTGATGCCAATTGGCTATATATGTCAAGCGAAATGTCAGACTGCGTAAAAATTATTTTTATTGAGAATCTATATACAATATATTGTAGTTTTTTTGTAATCAAGCCTTCTTTATATAGTATATAGATTTTATTACACTACCGTTTTCACGCAGTCTGACGTCCCCTTGTCATATTAGATTGTACCTATTGTTCAGAATCTTTATAAATAACTTCTATCTTTTCTTTTGGAATATATACATATTCTTCGCCACCATCCCATGTAACTTTTAATTTAATGGGGTTTTTAACTTTATTTATCAAATTTTCCTCAGATAGCCCTTTATTAAGCCATGTAGTTAACCCAATTACTAAACCTTTATTATCTTTATTATCTATAATAATGTTCTCTTCACTGTTACTACCAAAGCTTGTTCTTGTTCTTACAGCTAATAATTCTAGTACGTTTTCATCAATAAAAGAAGTGACCATAACATTTTTATAGGTATTATTATTTATTGATTCTATGTCTATATTATATCGTAATGATATTTTATTTTCGTACTTCATAATATCATTTAATATAATTTTTGCCTTATAATTAAAATTTTCGCTATTTGTACAATCTTTGAATGATTGATTTTCTGGTATTTTTGCATCTAATTCAATAGATGGCTTATCTATCTCATTGGTTTCATTTGAACACTTTATAAATATTAGAGAAATTATAAATATAATCACAATAATTAGCAAATATCTCTTTTTCACTATAATCATCACCTAACTTTATATAAAAATTCTGTAGAAAAGGTAATAATATTATTCAATAAGAATTTTTAGTTGCTTTTTAAAGTGAACTAATTTCTTAAGTTCTTATAAAATACTATTATCCTTTGAGATAATTATATCAGATAAAATTATTGAATAGTAGTGTGTGTATAAGCATCTACATAATCATCTAAGTTCCATTTATAAATTTCATTTGTCTTATCCATAATCCAATTATCATCATAATGATCCTTTTTATCAACTCTAAGAGTATCATCTAAATAATCAACTGATCCAGTATGTGTTTTACCATCAGAACCTTTAAATGAAGCAAAACTATGGCCGTACCATTCTCTCTTTTCTATGTCAACCTTAGAACGCCATGAATAATTAGTATAAACTTGACCAAGTTTGCTTATATATGCATAAGAGTGCATTGCTTTAGCACTACCAAGAGATGAAATAATAACTTCCTGCCAATCAAGTCCAAAAACAATTAATGCTACATCTTTTACAATATTCTGTACAGTTCCTATAAAATAACCAGCCGCTGATAATCCAATAGATAAAATAGTGCTTAAGACACTACTACTTTCTTCATCACCATCATAAACAGTACCACTTGTCCATCCACTAGTTTCTTTTACTCTTAATGCTCCTTCACCAGGATCTACTCCATAGGGAGTTATTTCTATTTCCCTTTTAACATCTTCTGGTGTCTTTACTTCATATTTTTTTACATTATTCTCAGTATATGGAATTGAAATAGCATTTTTAGCTGTAGGGTATCCAGTATCTGCAAAAGCAATTGTCATTGTATTAAAAACCAACATAATCACAGTCAATGTGCATATCAATTTTTTACTCATCATATGTAATCCCTCCATAAATTTTTTTGTACTTTCCTACAGAATTTTTATTTCATCAGTTTATACTACAAAAACATACTTTTTAAAATTGCTAGACTGTCCCCCTTTCTTATTTCTTCATAGTCAGTTGCAGAACTCTACAACTATTGAAGAAACTATATTTTTTTAACGCTTTCAAAAAGGATTTCCCCCACTTAATGTAGAATTTTTAATATATCAGGAAATTGCATAATACGTTTAAATAATTTTAGGTACAAAATGTAGTAGAGAGAGTCAGGAAAGCTGGCTACATATTGAAAGAATAGTAAAAGAATAGGATCAGGCTAAACTTTAAACTTTTAGAATTTCCCCAAAGAAGTTGTTGAGCGTCTGGAACTATTCGTGCATCAAGGAAAGTATAAATATTTAAGGAGGATAGATAGCTACATAAAACCTTTAAAGCATTACCTACTATTTTATACTTGTGTAGAAATACCTTGGATTGGGGTTCTAAAATACCATAGAAATTCTTTACTGCCCCAGTAAATCCTACAGTAGTGTGAAGCTTCAATACTGGAAGATTAATAATCAAGTCATAGGCTGCCAAATCAAAATATTTAATAGAATAACCATTATTTGACAATGAAGTTGTCAGCGGAAGATTGAATCTTGTCGAAAACAAGTTTTCTGCTTTATACCCAAATGGAAAAGAATAAATTTTATTAATTCTATTTTAAAAAAAGTCTATAGAGAATTTTTTTTTAAATAAAAATAAAATTATTTTTGAATTTTATGAAATAAATTTAGAAGATTTTAAAATGTAAAACAAGAATGAATAATTTTACTCTTTAATCTTGTTAAGTTTATAAAGCATATTGACATAGCTACAATTTTGTGCAAAAATAAAATTGTAATGTAATTATATGTATGTCTATTGTGTTTTATAGATACACTTTAGATGCAATTTTAGGATAGATAGGTGTAAAATATAACCGTTAGTTTATCCACAGAAAAATAATACTTAATGGGATAGCATAAAAAATATTCAAACAAAAAAAGACATGACAAAACAAAGGTTAAACTAACCTTTTCAAAAATTGATATTTGATTTGAGTATTTGAAACTAGGCAATTAAAGATTTAATATCAAGTGGATTATAGAAATTTAAGTAAAGACTTTAATTTATACATGTCCAAAATGCCCAGAAGCATTGCATATTTGTACATGTATAAATTAAGTTTTACTATGTAAATTTTATATCATAGGTTTTAGTTTTAAATATGAGTATAAAATGTTTTTAAGAATAAAAGCATTAAGTATAGATTCTATAGAAAAATATCTATCTCTACCAAAGTGGGAATAATACTTTTGATAAAAAGAAAAGGAACAAAATCTCTAATATCAATAAATTCTTCTAATAAAGTAGGCAAATTGTCGTGATTTTGATTGTAAAATTTATCAAAATCTTTAGAAGTATGGCAAGAAGTTAATTGCTTAGCTAAAATTGGCATAAGCTTCTCCTTTCTTTTTTATAAGTTTTGAGTTATACAAAATTTGTTATTATATAATATACAAAAAATGGGGGAAACTTAGCCATTTCAATAGATTAAAAGTCAGTATTTATGCAAGTTGTAGAGTTCTGCAACAAGCTATTTATTAGAATGTATTGGGGGGAAGTTAAGATGAGTACAAAATATGTTGTTATGATTCAGTGTGATATTGCCCATAAAAGATGCAGTGGTTTTGCATGTACAAAGGCTTTCTATGAGAAAGAAAAAATGTTTAAAAACTATGAATGTGATGTAAAGTACATCTCCTTCACCTGTGGAGGATGTTGTGGAAAGGGTATCGCAGCAAAGTTAGAACACTTTGGTAAAAAATCTAGAAAAGCTTATGGTATAAATAAAGATGATGTGGTTATCCATTTATCTTCTTGTATGGTAACTGACAATCACCACTATGACCGATGTCCTCATGTTGACTATATTAAAAGCATCATACTAAAAAAAGGCTATAAAAATATAGTTGAGAAAACCTATGTAAGTAAAAATGCTAATAGAAAAAGAGAAGAAGGGATATATAACTGCTATTAGGCTATAAGCGATAGCTTTTCAGTTAAAGCATCTTTTAATAAATCTAAAATTAAGCTGATAGATTCAAAGAATTTAATATCTTCCAATTCATCACAACAAATTTATAGAACCTTGATTGCTTTAATAATGTACCAATTTTGTATTTTTTAAAGAAACTATCTATAATAGTTTTAACTCTTTTATCATCACCCACTGGTATTGCATAAAAAATGGTTCAACCACGAATTTTGCGATAAAGCATATACTGACCTTGTTGAGAACAAGTATCCAGAAAAATCATACATACATTTTCCATAAAATTGGAAACACAAATTTAGTTTTCTATGATATATTAACCTAGATATATTTATTATTCCTACTAAGCATAATTATAGAAATAAAAGTAGTTAAAGGTATACTAGCAACCTTGAGAAATAGAGATTTTAAGCACATTGAAATTCGTATTTTACTCTAATTTGCCAATTATCTTGATTACGATATCCATAGAAACAGCTTTAATGCCATTTCTTACATCTTCAGGTAAGCTCTTTAAGTAAGAGATTACATCTTCCTTTGTTCTACCAGAGAAAACAGCAACCACACTACCTGTTTCCTGATTATAGATAATAGTATCATAATTGTGTCCTTTATTTAAAAGCGATATCATCAATGCCTAAAAATCTTAATGGCTCAGGTTTACATCCTGCAAGATATGCTTTGGCTTTGGCATAATGATTATAGATTCTTTGGCATGTAGCTCCACTATTACCAATAATATTACTAACATTTTTGACTGTGTTTTTATGGGTCAGTGTAAAAATATAGTTTTCATAGGTAGTGGTGTAACGCCCATATTTTCTGATGAAAGAAAAGGATTCATCAAAAGGGTGCTTTGGATTACAGCTACACACATAGCGCTTTTTCTCAAGAGCGATAACTATATCCATTCCCCAAATTAGCAAACGCTTATATGCCTGAAACTTTTTATCATGCACGGTATATGTGATACGACCACAATCTAGACATATAGCAATATTAAATACAGATGTTGCAAATACTTTAAATATGCCATTATTCACATTGGAATAAACTACCTTTATTCCTTGTAATCCGATTAAATTTCGGATAAAATCATAATTGATAGTCATCCGATACACCTCCCTATTTAATTTTGTTAGCACATTTGATGATAAGGGATGTATCGGATTTTTTGTACCCTTTTTACTAGCAAATTGGTAATGTAATTTATGGTAACTTTATTAAATCACAAAATTCACGGTTGAACAAAAATAAAGGTAAAATCTTGAATTTTCTGAAATGAATTCAGATGATTTTAAAGATGTAAACAAGAATGAATGTAAGCGTCAAATACTATTTGAACATACATATATCTTGAATAACTTAATGTCATAACAAATATCCAAGCTTTTTTATGCCTGCCGTTAACTTTTATTGTTCCTATATATCCAAAATCAACTTGAGCTTCTTCTCCTAGAAGATAAGTTAGTACCATGTAGGCTTTAGGTGGGTTTTTCTTTATTTTAGCGACATATTTTTTTACAGTATCATAGCTTCCTTCATATCCATATTCTATTTGTAAATCTTGAAAAATGCGTTTTGCTGAAAGTTGTTTAGAAGCTTGAATATTTATGTATTCTTTATATGGATCAAGTATTGAAGGATATTCTTTTCTTTCTACACAACCATGTTTTTCAAGTTTTTCTAATACAGTTCTTACTGTTTTTCTGTCTATTTTTAACATTTTAGCTATTTGAGTTTTGTTATATCCTTTTTTGAATAAGGTATCTATTGCAGTATGCATTTCACCCCCCAACATGTATATTTCATCTCCCTTTGTAATCTTTATTTTATTAAACTGCAAAGGGGTATTTTTTTCTATATAGGTGGGGAATTTTCTTTCCCTTTTTTTTGGTAATTTTATTTTGCCACTAACAGTTAGATCAAAGAGTTGTAAAAAGAAAATTAAATCTAAAGAAAGCGCATTTAGAAAATAGGTTAGAAGCAAGACTCAAACACTATGCTAAATATAAACTTCTAATAATAGACGAGATAGGTTATTTGCCTATTTCTAAAGAAGAAGCAAATATGTTTTTCCAGCTAATAAATAAAAGATACGAAAAATCTAGCACAATAATTACTACTAACAAGGAGTTTAGTAAATGGCATGAGATATTTGGAGATATAACTATTGCTAACGCAATACTAGATAGGTTATTACATCATTCTACAGTTGAAAAAATAACAGGTAAATCTTACAGAGTTAAAGACAAAATATTTACTGATAATTCCAAAAAATAATTAGTCAAAAGTGTTAAAAGTTATATTTGCAAATATGTTAAAAATTATATTGACATTAACATAAGGGAAATGTTCCATAGGTAAAAATAATAAATTTTACTAACCTATGGCATACTTTCCCCATTATAAAAAATTATTACCAAAATTATACGATTTTATGTATATAATTATAAAATTTTGCTAATAATATAAATAACTCAATAAATTACATATCTAATCTCTTATACATACATCTTGTCAGCTAGAAGAATACTTTCCTTTAGACACACATTATATGACAGACTCACTAAGAAAAGATTTCAGCCAATTTTTCGTATTTGCAACGTTGCTAAACTGAACTCCTAAAGCTGTACTTCCTAGTCGGTACTTACACCCAGTGAAATAATGTGATGACGATTGACTATATATGTCAAACGAAACGTCCCCTTGTCATAAAAATTGTTACATTTTTTCATGCTTACCTCCATAAATTATGTTAGCTGAATATAATAGGCAGCAGTTACAGTATATGCAGTAATTTGCATAAACCTATTCCCTCATAACCTTCCCTTAGAAAATCATTTGCCACAGGACGTGGTAGCTATGCACGTGATTTTATATAACGTTTTGTATTTGCGACTTCTCTGAACTAGACCATCAAAGCCTTTCTCCTTAGAGGTGCTTGCACCCGATTAAGAAATGTGATGCATCTGAACGACTCCAAAAACATGCTTCCGTACACCCTTGCGCTAAATGCTTTGTTAAGTGAAGTTATTTTTATATACCTTTTACCCAAATAAAAAAGACCACATAAATATTTATACTCTGTGGTCAAGAATCCATTTAGCTATGTCAAATATATCACTTTTATTCTCAGCTATAGATAATCCTAAATTAATCAATTCTTCTTGTGCATACGATAAATTAACATTATTTATTCTTAATAGTAATAACATTACTGATACTCCTATTCTCTTATTACCATCTATAAATGCATGATTATTAATTAATGAATAGGTTATTGCTGAAATCTTTTCTATATCAGTTTTGTATAAATCCTTACCATCAAAGCTTGCTATTCCTCTACTTAATGCGCTTTCTATCAAACCAATATCTCTTATCCCTAAACTTCCTCCAGTAGCACTAATTATCTTTTCATGATAAAGCACTACATTTTCTAGAGATATTAGCTTCATTTGCCTAACTCCTCTAATGCTTCTTTGTTATTTTCTATGATATCATCCATAATCTTTTCAAGTTTTTTTTGTTCCTTTTGCGATAAAAACATAACGAAATCAATTACTTCTTTTTGACTGTCTATTGGCAATTTATTAAAATTATCAAGTAACTCTTTTGCTAATGACATTTTAATTCACTCCTTATGGACTTTATCTATTACTAATATTATATCATATTCTTACTAAAGTGATTCTTTCAATAAAAATAATTTTACTTAACGTTTTCGTGTTTGCGAAGTTCATCAACCTTAGTTAGCTCTTAACTTAGGTTGATGAATTTGGGTGAAATGACAAATGTTAATTTTTTATATTTTTACATATTCCATCTATTTACTTTAATTTTTTCCATGTTTAGAGTTTAATCAAAAGTGACATTTTCTAAAATTAATCTTAAGGTGACATTATCACAAATTAACAACAAAGGAGTAATTACAGTATTGTAAAACAATTTAAATCATGTTATAATTTCATTGAAGAAAAAACTAAATATTAACTAGGGGAGCCTATATCGATAGGCTGAGAAAGAGATGTTATCTCTGACCCTCATAACCTGATGTGGTTAATCCCACCGTAGGGAAGTGTGTTATAGTAAGTATCTTTATATCATATTTTTTTATACTTATCACAAATTCTCTAGGATTTGTGATTTTTTAATACATACTATTTCTAAAGACTCTAACCGAAACAGCAGTCTCAATGTCTTTGAATTTTTATTACTTACTATATATATTTCTAATAATGTTATGAGGGAAGCAGATAATCTGCTTCCCTTTTCTATTTAATTTAAAATTTAAGTTGATGTATAACTTTAATCTTTAAATACACTTTTTTCAACAAGTCCATAAATTGTTCAAGTTTAACATCAACTTAAATTTTCAACTTTAACCACATAATTAATGAAAGGAGGGATAATATGTTAGTTAACGGTAAAAAAATGAGCTTTGAAAATATTACAATCCTTCAGCTGCTAAATGAGTTAAATCTTGATATGAATAAAGTAGTTGTAGAAGTAAATCTTGAGATAATTTCAAAGGAAAACTATTGTAATTTCGTACTAAACAAAGAAGATCGAATTGAAATAATTAGCTTAGTGGGTGGTGGTTAAAATGGAAGTCTTCTTAAATGAAAAGAGTATTGTTGTAAATAAAGGTTCTACAGCTTTTTCTATAAAAAGAAGCTTTAAACCTGATGCCGATATCGTAATTCATAATGGATTTATAATAAGCAAGGATATTCTTCTTAAAGAACATGATAGAGTAACACTTATCAAAAGAGGTGAAATCCCCTCTAAAGACGAGCTTGAAGCTCTTATGTCTTCACGTCATACACCAGGAGTCCATGAAAAAATAAAAAAAGCAAGAGTTGGAATTGCAGGACTTGGAGGATTAGGGTCAAATGTTACAGTTTCACTAGCTAGAATTGGTATAGGTTATCTAAAGCTTGTGGATTTTGATGTGGTTGAACCTAGCAATTTAAATAGGCAGCAGTACTTTATAAAACATTTAGGAATGAAAAAAAGCGAGGCTATAAAGGATTTAATTTCTCAGGTAAATCCCTTTGTAAAAATAGAAACAAAGGACATCTATATTGATAAAAACAATATAGAAGAGCTTTTTAACAATGTAGACATTATAGTTGAAGCCTTTGATAACCCCAAGGCTAAGGCTGAACTTATAAACACAGTGCTAAAGAAAATGCCTGAAAAAAAAGTTGTAGCAGCTTCTGGAATGGCAGGATATTTCTCAAATAATACTATTGTGACAAGAAAGCTTAGAGATAATTTTTATCTAATAGGAGATGGTATATCCGAAGCAAAGCCTGGCTGTGGTCTTATGGCTCCGAGGGTTTCAATTGCTGCTAATCATCAGGCTAATACAGTTTTAAGAATAATAATGGGAGAAAAGGATGTGTAAGCAAATGGATAAATTAGTCATAGGTGGAATAGAGCTTGACAGCAGGCTCTTTATAGGTACAGGAAAATTCCCCAACAAAAAAGTTATACCTAATGTAATTAAAAGCTCTAAAGCTAAAGTAATTACTATGGCTCTTAGAAGAGTAGATTTAAACTCTAAAGAAGAAAATATCCTAGATTACATTCCTAAGGACTGTATTTTGCTTCCTAATACTTCCGGAGCAAGAAATGCTGAGGAAGCCGTTAGAATAGCAAGACTTGCAAAGGCTATGGGATGTGGAAACTGGATAAAAATTGAGGTTATTTCAGATAACAAATATCTTCTTCCAGATAACTTTGAAACTATTAAAGCAACAGAGATTTTAGCAAAGGAAGGCTTTATTGTGCTTCCATATATGAGTCCAGATTTAATGGCTGCAAAAAGCTTAGTAAGTGCAGGTGCAGCTGCTGTTATGCCCTTAGGTGCTCCAATAGGTACAAACAAGGGGCTTCAAACTCGAGAATTAATTAGAATACTAATAGATGAAATTGACCTTCCAATCATTGTTGATGCAGGTATTGGCAAACCTTCTCATGCTGCAGAGGCTATGGAAATAGGAGCAGCAGCTGTTTTAGTCAATACAGCAATAGCTACTGCTGGTGACCCTGTAAAAATGGGTAAAGCCTTTAGCTTAAGCGTTAAAGCTGGAAGAATGGCTTATATTTCAAAGTTTGGTCCAGAAAAAAACTATGCCCAAGCCTCTTCACCATTAACCGGATTCTTGAATATGTAAAGGTGGTATAATATGTCTTTTTATAATGAATACCTTAAATTAAGAAATTTTGATTTCACGAATTTTTTTAGAAAAACAACTAAATCAGATGTACTGAAAGTAATTAATAAAGGGAGCTTAGACAAATACGATTTTTTGACACTTTTATCTCATGCTGCTCAAAGCTTGCTTGAAGAAATGGCTCAAAAGTCTCATAGACTCACAGTTCAAAACTTTGGCAAAACAATGCTTCTATACACCCCCATGTATATAGCTAATCATTGCGTCAATAAATGCTCCTATTGCGGTTTCAATGTTACTAATAACATAATAAGAAAAAAACTGACATTAGAGGAAATAGAGGAAGAAGCCAAGGTCATTTCTTCAACAGGTTTAAGACATATTTTAATCTTGACTGGTGAATCAAATAAGGAAACTCCTGTTTCATATATAGTTGATGCAATAAAGGTTATACGAAAGTATTTTGATGCTATTTCAATTGAAATTTATCCATTAACTGAAAATGAATATAAAAAAGTTGTAGATGCTGGAGCTGAATCTCTCACAATATATCAAGAAGTATATGATGAAAAAATTTATGACAAGGTCCATATTGCTGGTCCCAAGAAAAATTATAAATTCAGGCTGGATGCACCAGAAAGGGGCTGCAAAGCAAAAATGAGAGGTATAAATATTGGCTCACTTCTAGGTCTGAATGATTGGAGAAAGGAAGCTTTTTTTACTGGGCTTCATGCTGAGTACCTTCAAAATAAATATTCTGATACTGAGATTAGCGTATCTCTACCAAGGCTAAGACCTCATGCGGGCTCCTTTAATGACATCTACACAGTAAATGATAAGGATTTAGTCCAGATAATGCTTGCAATAAGGCTTTTTCTTCCTAGAATCGGTATAAACATATCTACTAGGGAAAATCAATATCTTAGGGATAACCTTATTCCTCTAGGCGTTACAAAGATGTCGGCAGGAGTATCAACTGAAGTTGGAGGTCATTCTTCTAAGACAAAAAGTGACAGCCAATTTGAAATCTCTGACAAACGAAGTGTAGAAGAAATAAGAAGGGTATTATTAGCTAGAGGATATCAGCCAGTATTTAAGGACTGGATGCATATATAGTGAGGTGTTCAAATAAATGAAAATTTATAGACTAATAGATGCTAATATCAATAGAGTTTCTGAGGGACTAAGAATTCTAGAGGATATTGCAAGGTTTGTATTGGAAAATAAAGCTTTATCTAAAGACATAAGAGAAATGCGACATATTGTTAGGAAGTCCTTTACAAACCATAGCTTGCTAATCTTTCGTGATTCACAAAATGATATTGGGCTAAATATTTCTCAAAACAGCAGGCTTGATGCTAAAAAAGCTGTCTCAGATTTAATTAGTGCCAATTTCAAAAGGGTTCAAGAAGGTTTAAGGAGCATAGAAGAAGCCTTGAAGATACTTGGATATTTTAATGAATCTAAAATATATGAAGCTTTAAGATTTAAGTCATATGACCTAGAAAAGAAATTCTCCATAAGAAAAACTTTACCTGATACTGATATATACGGAATTTTAGGAGAAGAATTCTCTGCCGGCAAAAGCAATATTGAAATAACTAAGGAAATGATTAAAGCTAACATTAAAATTATTCAATATAGAGAAAAGAATAAAAGTAAATGCGATAAACTAAAGGATTGTCAGGCTATAAGAAAAATCACTAGTGTTAATGATGTAATCTTTATTGTTAATGATGATATCGATATTGCTTTAGCTGTGAAGGCAGACGGTATTCATATAGGTCAAAAGGATATGCCTATTGAAATTGTTAAAAACATCGCATCAGATATGATAATAGGTCTATCAACTCATAATCAAAAACAAGCATTAGAAGCTGTGGAAAAAGGTGCTGATTATATAGGTGTAGGTCCTATATTCAATACTTCTACCAAAAAAAATTTAGAAAAGTGCGATGGTCTTTCATTTTTAAAATGGGTTTCTGAAAATATATCTATTCCCTTTGTTGCAATTGGAGGAATAAAGGAATCAAATATAGCTACAGTCAAAAAACATGGTGGCAAATATTTTGCAATGATTTCCGAGCTTGTAGGCTCAGAAAATATTGTTAAAAAAATCAATTTAATCCGAAAAAAGCTTTATTAATTAAACTAAATGGCTTTAAACTTAGTTTTTAGGCAATAAATTTATACTGTCTTTACTATCTTTGACCCTAAAGTAAGCCTATAGCTTCTTAGCCATCAGCTATCAGCCATAAGCCATTAACTATTAATCATCAACCAACAAAATAAATTTTAAGAACGTGAAACTTATGTTTCAATACTTATTACTAATACAGAAAGGAAGATTATTTATGAATTATACAACTCAAATGGATGCTGCGAGAAAAGGCATCATAACTAAAGAAATGAAAATAGTAGCTGAAAAAGAAGGCTTAGATGTAATTATATTACAGCAAAAATTAGCTGAAGGAAAAATCGTAATTCCAGCAAATAAAAATCACAAATCCTTAAGCCCCGAGGGAGTAGGTGAAGGACTAAGAACAAAAATAAATGTTAATCTTGGCATTTCAAAGGACTGTTGTGATGTTGATAAAGAGCTAAAAAAAGCAAAAGCTGCCCTTGATTTCAATGTAGAAGCAATTATGGACCTTAGCTCCTATGGAAAAACTGAAGAATTCAGAACAAAGCTTGTTGATATGTCTCCTGCAATGATTGGAACCGTGCCAATCTATGATGCAGTAGGCTTCTATGATAAAGAACTTAAGGACATCACTGCTGAAGAATTCCTAGAGGTTGCACGTAAACATGCTGAAAATGGTGTGGATTTTATGACAATTCATGCAGGAATTAATAGAAAAACAGCTGAAGTTTTCAAGAGAAATAAAAGGCTTAATCACATAGTTTCAAGGGGAGGTTCACTACTTTATGCTTGGATGGAATTAAATAATAGGGAAAATCCATTCTTTGAGTATTATGACCAGCTCCTTGATATCTGTGAAAAGTACGATGTAACCCTCAGCCTTGGTGACGCTTGTCGTCCTGGAAGTATAAATGATTCAACGGATGCAAGCCAAATAAAAGAATTGATTGTCCTAGGTGAATTAACAAAAAGAGCTTGGGAAAGAAATGTTCAAGTAATGATTGAAGGTCCTGGTCATATGGCTATAAACGAAATAGCTGCAAATATGGTTATTGAAAAAAAGCTTTGTCATGGTGCTCCATTTTATGTATTGGGTCCTATTGTTACAGATATAGCTCCTGGTTATGATCATATTACAAGTGCCATAGGTGGAGCTATCGCAGCATCCAACGGTGCTGATTTCTTATGCTACGTTACACCTGCTGAACATTTAAGATTGCCTGATCTTGAGGATATGAAGGAAGGTATTATTGCCACAAAAATTGCTGCTCATGCTGCCGATATAGCTAAAAATGTACCTGGTTCAAAAAAATGGGATTATGAAATGAGCAAAGCAAGACAAAAGCTTGACTGGGAAAAAATGTTTAGTCTTGCCATTGACCCTGAAAAGGCTAGAAAATATAGGAAAGAATCCCTGCCTGAGCATGAAGACAGCTGTACAATGTGTGGTAAAATGTGTTCAATGAGAAATATGAATAAAGTAATGGAAGGAAAAAACATCAATATATTGAGAGAGGACGACTAATGTGCTTTATCTCATAACCAATAGAAAATTAGTAAAGTCTGGTAATTTTTATAATGTGATTCTAGAATCATTAAGGGGAGGAACCGATGCTATTATACTT
>NZ_FRAG01000013.1 GCF_900142245.1 Paramaledivibacter caminithermalis DSM 15212
GCTTTAACTGTATCCTTTGTTTTTGATATTGCTGTTATTGCTACACTACCTTCTTTTATTCCCGTTACCTCTCCCGTTTCCTTATCCACTGTTGCTGTTTCTGTATCCTCTGATTCCCATGTCACTTCTTCCTCTGGCATCTGGGCTTCATTTTGATCCCTTACTACTGCATCTAAGTCTATTGTACTTCCTACCTTTACTGTTTTATCTCCATTTATACCTATACTTGTTACTATACTTAAAGCTGAGTCACCTTCAGCATTAACACCACCCACAGAGCTTATAAGCAGAAGCATAATCAAGAGTAAACTTATTATTCTTTTACTAGTCATTCTACTATCTCCCCCGCCTAAATTAATTTCTATAATATTTAATATTTTACATATTGTGTTATTATTTTAATGCAAATACAAGTTAGATATAAAATATCTAACTTGTAAATAAATAATCAATATATATTTATTAAAATTAAATTACCATGAAAATTGTTTGAATTTCCATGTAACACCATCATTATCTGATAATGGTATTACAGATGCTGCATGGTTAGGAGCACTTGAATTCACTTCAAACTGCCAGCCATTTGAATAATCATTAGTATCATTTGATATTCTACTTACATAACTACCTTCACTTTCAATTGTCACATTCTTTTTTACCCAATTCCAATCAAAATTATTAATGGCAGTTGAAGTAGTTTCGTCACTATAATAAATCTCTAGTGCATATAATAATGCATGGATTGCACTTGGAGTTTTCTTTAATACGTCATTGTCATTGGTGCATATTCCAGCATCACTTAAATCAAAAAGTGGCACTGTATTAAATGTCATTGTAAAATCATCTGAAGATACTCCGTCCACTACAATATTTACTTCTGATACTGAATTAGTTACTGTTGATCCTTCTACCACTACATAACTAGTTACTGTTACAGGTGCATCATCTGGCGTATCATAAGTTACAGTTACAGTTGCAGTTCCTTGACCCATTGTCTTAATCGTTACTTGATCTACTCCAGTTTTTGATGTTACTGTTGTAGGTCCTGACACAAACTTCACTACCTCTGAATCACTGGTTGTCCAAGTTAGGTATTGCTTTTCTATAGCAGTAAAATCATGCTTTGACCATGAAGAATCCAGTCCTACAGCCTTTATGGTCTGAGTATTGCTCACATCTCCTACAATCGTAAAATCATTACTATCATCTAAAGTAACATATGGATAAGTAGTACACCCATCATCTGCAAATGCAGGTACTGCCAAAACAGTTAAAATCATAACAGTAACCATTAACATACTTAAAACTTTTTTCATCATTATTCATCTCCTTTTATTTGTTTAATTTAAAAGAATTGCATTTGATATTTAATACCATAAAATTGTGTTGCCCCCTGAATTCCCCCCTTTTATGGCTAATTATTCTTTATAACTAAAAGGCACTACCATATAATATGGCAGTGCCTCCAGTTTTCTGGTCAGCTCTTCTTTTGAATTATAATTTTATAGATTTCTTAAGCTCCTCTACTCTTATGGGTAAAGCATCCTGTATAACCACCTTTAATTCTCCATATCCAGTGCTACGAACTAGTTCTAGCAAACGTTTTTCCTTTTCATTGATAAGCATTTGAACCTGTTTCTTATTCAAGATATTATCCCCCTTTACTCCTTTTATATCTATCATAATATATATTTTTACTATGGGATAAAATTTCTAAACATCAAAACAAGTATTTTAGATTACTTCTTACTTTGTACTAATCCATAATTTTTTTCAGAAACATATGAGTCTGTAGACAATAACAAAAGCCCTAGCTTCCAATGAAAGTTAGGGCTTTATGGATATTTTCAGATATTTCACCATAAATGTTGGACACAGATGATTTCACTCTATGTTCTACATATTCCCTTTCACCGGAAGGTACAATGTAAAGTTATCTAGGCAGGTCTCCTGACTTATGGATCATAGCTTGCCTTCACCTTCCCATCCTATACTTGAGCTAGTATTGAACAGTGGCATGTTGAAGGATCACTCCCCACTTACAGTGGCCGGACCGTTCTGGATTTTCACCAGATTCCCTTTTAATTTTCGGTATTTCATCGAAAAACCTAAATAATCTATTATGAAATTTAAAAGATGTAACTTCTTTACAAGAACATTCTATACCATATATAAAAATATGTCAATAAATCAAATTTATCTTTGAAGTTCAATTTATAATCATATTATAAATATTCTAGTAATTATCCATTAATATATGATATAACCTATGTAGTATAATGCTAGCCTGTGCTCTGTTTAGTTCTTCCTTTGGTCTTAATTCTAGGCCTTTAATCTCATCTAATATTCCCAATTTTATAATCATATCCATTGAGCTTTCTGCCCAACTTGAAACCTCATGACCATCTAAGTATTTTTCTAAACTATTTTGTTTCTTTACATATTTATAAAATTCCTTTTTTAATATGTTTGCAACTACAACAACAATCTCTTCTCTGGTTATTTTTCCATTAGGGTCAAATATTTTCTTTGTTCTTCCTTTCATATATCCATTCTTATATACTGACTTTACAACATCGTAATACCATTTATCTTTAGTAACATCTTTAAAGATTAAATTATTCTGTAGATGAGTATTTAATCTTAGCACTCTAGAAATCAATGCTGCAAATTCGGCTCTAGTTATTTTGGATGCTGGATCAAATTTCTGTTTATCTCTCCCTTTAATTAATCCCTTTGATGACATACTTGCTATTTCCTTTTCAGCCCACTTAAAACCTTCTAAATCTGTAAATATCTTTTTATTTACCATAGGAATGTATATTCCCGATTCATTTGCCATGAACTTTACCATGTATTGATCCTCAAAATAAATGCCTCCAACGTTTTTTATATTATTATGTTCTTCCTTTTTGAAAACCGTTATTTCATGGGTTTTTCCTTCCTTAACTTTATATGGCATTTCAATAATCAAAGGACTATTCCACTTGCCTAGCTCCTCATTATCTAGCTTTATACCTAGCTCTATCCCATTTAGTTTATAATTTGCTAAAGTTTTAATGCCAATACTCATATTACTAAAATTTGTATTTTTCTTAGCAAAATCGGTAGACACTTTGAAAGAAACACTAGGGGTTATTACCTTAACTCTATCTATATCCTTAAAGAATAGCTCTTCAATAGTATCTCTGCTAAAGCCTATTTCAACTTCCTTATCCTTACAATCTGGAACTTCTATCACTAATTCATTAGTTAATAATTTCATGGCTTCAATATCATTTAAGCTCAATTGTTCTTCAATAAATTCTGCTTTTTTAATTATTTTTTCTACATTCACTAATATATCTTTTGAACTTAGATTTACTATGACTTTTCCGTCAACTTCTTCTATATCTTTACTACCTACTTTTATTTTATATTTATTTCTAATAAATTCTTCTAAAAATACAACTAATTCATTTTCCATCATGTTTTGGTCTAAGGCTCCACAATTTTCAATAATTTCACCTAGTAGCTCAATTAATTTCTTCAATGATGAATCGCCCTTTGTATTGTCCTCTATTTTGCATACTAGGTTAAAATACACATCTGCAGCCTGTAAAGTTTCTTCATTTATGTCTTTTAATAGGTCTTCATACTTATGGGAATACTGTAATAATATTTCTATAAGCTTTAGACTTGCATTTGCAACTTTCTTAATTGAAGCCTCATTCTCTAATCTCTCCCTCGCTTGTCCAATAGCTTCTAATAGCTTTTCAATATCTATTATAATAGCTTTTACCTCTTTTTCCTTTTTAGTACTTTCGCTATACTCTAATAAACCTTCAATGGTGTTACAGATTTTCTCACAGATTTGTTTTTCTGTTGACTTTTTACTCTTTATCAGCTTCCAAATATCCTCAATATCTTCATCATCATATGCAGCTTCGTTTATAACTTTAATCTCTATGGGCTTAGGTCTTACTATATCTCTTATACCTTTACTATCAAATCTTTCTGCCGATACTTCATAGGTACCAGCATCATTAAACCTTATTATTGCTTTCCCCTTTTTATCTGTTAATATCTCTTCTCCATCAATCTCATATTTGTCGCCATCTACATATATTGCAGCACCCTCTATTTTTTTGTTATTATTTTTTTTCTTACTCCCCCTTGAACACTTTGAGCCTTCTAAAGTTAATGTAATTTCCTCATCTATATTTACTTCTCTTTTATCTGCTTCTATTTCTGTAACCAATGTATCAAATCCATAGGCACCAAAATACCATAGTATTTCATCTCTTTTTTCTAATTTATATTGTTGGCATCCATAATTTGGATTCCAGCCATTTACCCTATAAAGCCATCCTGAGGTTGATCTATAATCAAATTCCCTTTCTCCATCAATCATAGCAACATATAATGACCATCCATAATCTTGAAGATCTAGTCCTTTTTTATGGTCTTTACAATCTATCCCTTCATCCTCTAAGGCTTGTATCAAGGCATGGGCTACTGTAGGTTCTTTTAAACGGTCAAGACCCCATCCATCTGACTCTTCTGCTGACTCCCCAGAAGCTGGTCCTAAATAGGGCGTCAAATCAAAATTGTCCACTTCTATATTTCTTTCAGGTACTATTGTTTCTTCATATCCTTCAATTCGAATACTAACTTCAACCTCTTCCTTTTCTAAAACCTTTAATTCTACAGTGTCAGATACTTCCTCATCTTCCTTAAGAACAGCTTTTATAATAGCTGTTCCTTTATTTATACCCGTTACTACTCCATTGTCATTTATTTCTAATATTTCTTCATCACTACTTGACCATATTATTCTATTATTTTTAACATTTGTACCCTTATTATCATATACATTTAGCTCTAATTCTTCTCCAATTTCTAACGTTTTAGAGGCTGCATGGATTTCTATTTTTGAAATATTTCCTTTACCTTCTTCGACTTCAAGCTTTATTTCTCCATATATTTTCCTATTTTCTTTAAGGGAAGCCCTTATGGTTGTTTTTCCAGGATTAACTCCAATAGCTTCACCATATTTATTTATTTTTACTATATCTTCATCAGCGCTTGTCCAAATAATGCTTTTATCCTCAATTTCATTTCCTTGACTATCTAAAACCTTTGCTTTTAGTTTTATTTTTTCCTTTTCCTCAATTTTATTATTTTCTACTTCAATTTCTATACTATAGCTTGAAGGGTCTATATATTCAATAATTTCAATTACTTCTAATTCTGACTCTGGGTCTGCAATTTGCAGCACTTTGCCTTTAGGACTATATGCTGCAAAGGCTGATGTAAAATTTAATAAAATCATACATATTGCAAGCATTAAAGGAATTAAAGGTTTCTTATAGCTTCTCATGGCTTCACCTTCTTTGTATACATAATAATCATATTAGTTCTCAATTGTAAAACTCATTTTTATGCCTTGCTTTAATTCTTTTCCACTTTCTGATCTTATTATATTAGATACATTTTTAGTTTTTACATATAGCGTATATTTCTCACCAGAATAATATGGGATCTTTGGAGTAACTTTTATTGCAGTATTATCATCAATTATTTCTACTTCTATAGGGTGCTTTTCTCCATATTCATCTACTATAATGACATTTTCTGTGTCTACACATCCTTCTTGAATTTTTTGATTGAATATTATACTCCATATTTTATCTGCCTTAATATCCTCTCTAGATTCAAATTCTTTAAAGTCTTCATCTTCAACGGGCTTTTCTTCTTCTCCAAAATAATATATGGAATTTTTACCATCACAATATTCACTACCCATTTCTACAAATTTATCATATGCAAGTAGTGCTTGGTAGGCTTGTTCAGTTGACATACCTATGTTGTCGTCGTTGTCCTTTGTATGTACAAATGTTCCATCTTCCTTAGCAAAGGATAATAAAGCATGGATTGCATTAAATCCATTTTTAGTAAATTTTTCTGAAGTAGGGTCTATTCCATTTGCACAAAGACCTATAATAGTTTGGCATACGCTTTCACAATTATCATATGATCCCCATGAGTTGAATCCTCCGTTGTCCTCCCTTTGAACAGCAGAAAGCCAATTAACAGCATTTTCTACTTTCTCACTAACCCCTAGATAATCATGGTATGGTGCAAGGGCTATTAATGCCATAGCAGTTATGTCTACATCACTGTCACCTTGATTTCCGCTTAAATTCCAACCTCCATCATGATTTTGACTATCCAATATATAATTAATCAGCCAAGCCCTATCATATTTGCTATTAGGTGGTATAGAATAATTTTTAGAATCCAATGCGATCAATGCGTATATTACACCATTTATTCCTTGAAAGGTTATGTCCTTATCTCCATCTTCAAAGTTATATATTTTTTCTAGTAAATCATATCCTCCAATATTTCTTGGGTTTCCCCCAGCTGCTGTAATTCCAATTACAATCCTCTCGTAATCTGTTACCTTCATGAAATATCCGTTTCTTTGCTTGATATTTTCCTCGGTATCCTCTAGATAACTTTCTGGGATCGGCATTTCAGCATTTACTAATCCTACGACTTTCCAGTCGCTGCTAAAGGTGCTATTATTCATCATATAATTTGATGTATTGTCTATTGCAGCTAAAACCTTGTCATATAAATCATCACTTGATGAATCAGCATATACATTTAAACCAATGCTTGAATATGAAAAGATAAGACAAAAAATTATTATGTATGGTATAGAAGCTTTTACTATTTTCTTCATATAAAACCCTCCCATTTATTTAGATTAATTTAACCCGCCAAGCTATAAAATAAATTTTCTGTTTCTTATATGCCTTAGGGAGTTTTAATATTTTATTTAAGTGATTTTTATAAACCTGTTTTTTCCTTCAAATCAATATAAAAAAACAGGTTTATTACATAAGCGAAAAGAAAATATTAAAACTCTAGTGATAGAAACTAGCACAATAGGTTAATTTAATATTTCATATAATCTATAGATTATAATAGCTGCTTGAGCTCGATTTAGTGGTTCATTTGGTTTAAATTCTCCATTGATTCCTTTTATAATGCCCCTTTGCTGTGATGTAACTACTGCTTTAATAGCCCATGGTGCAATTTTATCCTTATCCTTGAATTCAACCTCAGCTATATCTAAAGCTTTATATCCTTGCTTATGTAAGATATTTGCCACAACCACAGCCATTTCCTGTCTAGTTATTTTTTCTTCAGGATTAAAAAATTCCTTTGATTTTCCCTTCATTAGCTTAGCTGCACAAATCATTCTTACTGATTCATAATACCATTTATCATGTGGTACATCATTAAAAGCTATTGTATAGTCATGATTATCTTCAACATTTAAAATCCTTGTAATTAATGTAGCAAATTCTGCCCTTGTAATGCTTGACTCTGGATCAAATATTTCCTTACTTCTTCCCTTAATTATCCCTTTTTCACACATCTTATTAATAGCTTCCTCTGCCCATTCATATCCTACTATATCCTTAAAGCCTATATTTTCTTCAACACCACTCATATATGCTTCAACAGTCGCTTTATCTTCATCATTATCATTTCTATTTTTCTTCTTATCTTCGTCTATATCCTTGTCATTGTCTTTATCTTCATCCTTGTCTTTATCCTTTTTATATTTTATTTCATATGTTAACTTTGTCTTATTTCCAGCTTTGTCCTCTGCTATTATTTCTATTTTGTTTTCCCCCCTGCTTAATTCTGCATTATAATTACCATTATCATTCTTATTTATCCCCTTCCCATTCACCTTTACTACTGCCTCTATATTCTTATCCTTATTATCTTTTACTTCTATTTTAAAGCCTATATACTTTTTCTTAACGGTCATATTATCCTTTATTCCTTCTACCTTTATAACAGGAGCTTCTTTATCTTCTTCATCTACAGATATCTCTATGTTCTTTGTTTCATCTCCTATTACTATTTGACCAATACCTGTTTTACCTTTTGGTATATTAAAGCTAAATTCAAAATTCCCATTTAAGTTGGTTTTAGATGTGTCTAGATAATACATTTTCTCATTATTCTCTTTGTCATAAACTTTTATTGATGCAAGTCTTCCATAATAATCTGATTTTCCCTTTAATACTATCTTTTCCGGATTTAAACTGTCCCTTATTGTTTCTATATTTATCTCTGCAAATGAAGGTATTATAAAAGAAGCTGCTAAAACTATTGATAATATTGTTTTTTTCAATTTTATTCCTCCTCTTAAATAAAATTTGTATTATTTATTTAATAATTTCATAATCAGCTTATTGATATAATCCAAAGGTAAATATTAAAACTACTAGAGTTAAAATTTAAACAATGAATTAATTTAAAGCCTTTCTAAGCCTTACAAGACTCCACCCACACTCAGCTCTATTTACATTTTCCTTTGCTTTAAAGCCTTCATATATAAATCCCTTTTCTTTAGCTATCTGCATATATCCATAGGTCAATTCCTTTCCCCCTATACTTCTTTTTTTAGCTTCATCCTCTAAGCCCATAGCTCTTACAAGTATTACCATTAACTGCTCTCCAGTTATATTTTCGTCTGGCATAAAAGTATTATTTGAAGTTCCTTTTACATAGCCTTTATTTACACACATTCCTATATAATTATCAGCCCAATGCCCTTCATTTATATCCTTAAACCTAGTTGAACCTCTATAATTCTTTATTTCATCCTTGAGATTTAAACTGCATACTAAAAGCTTTGCAAATTCTGATCTTGTTACAGGTTTTTCAGGTTTAAATGTACCATCGGTATATCCAGCTAATACATAGTCATATACCAGTTCCATTACTTCATCAAAGCCAAATTCTCCTGGTTTAAAATCATCAAATATATTTTTTTGAGCCTCTAGTCTATATTTTTCGTGAAGCATATCATATACACACTTATTGTTATATGCGCTTGCCATACCATAAAGTCCTTGCTCTGTAGACATTCCATTGTCATATATAGGAAGCATTTCTTCCTCATCAAGTACATGGGCAAAGCTTCCATCCTCTAGCTGAAATCTTAGCATTGCAGTTACAGGATTTTCTCCATTTTGTTTTGTCCACTCAGGACCAATGGGGTCTTGTCCCAATAAGGTCAGAGCTTGTATCACCCATACGCAGCTTTCTGGATTTTCGGTTCCCCATGAATCGAAGCCTCCATTATCCAATTGCTTTTCCTTTAAAAATTTTAATGCTTTCTTTACTGCTGGATGCTTTTCATCTAATCCTAATATTGCCATTGCCATTAGTCCTCCTGCTGTCATATCAACATCAGATTCTATCAATTTGTAATCCTCTGGATCATCAAAATATTTTACATCCCATGTAAATCCACCATCATGATGCTGCTGATTCAGTAGCCATTCAAGGCATTTATCTCTATTAGGAATAGGCTCTCCTGCACAATGGAGTGATATTATACCAAAGATATGGGCATTTACTAGTTCTTCTCCAACGGGTTTTCCTGTTTTTCTATCTTCGACTGAATCAGCAAAATGACCATTGGGTAGCATGGTTCCCTTTACAATTTCAACTAGATTAATACCTCCAAAGCTTCTAGGATTTTTGCCTGCTGAACATACTCCTATGATGGTTCTTTGAAAATCGGTATTTTTAATTTTACTAAGCCCTATACCCCTTTTCACCTGCTCTTCTCTAAAATATGGACCATTTTTCCCATTAACCGTCCATTTAGGACCGCTGACATCTTCTCCAAATCCAAAAAGTCCTAGAGCTGGCCAATCAAGTATACCTTTAAACTCTTTTTTTCTATATGTTTTATTGTAATAATCTATGGTTTTTTCAGCTGCCCTTTTAATATCTTCTCTGGCAATCTTAGATGGAGCTGCAAAGGTATACTCAATTGAATAATTAAATATCAGCATAAATATAAAGAATGTCATTAAAAAACCCATTAGCTTTTTTCTATTTAATAAATTAGACATGAAAACCCCTCCCCTCTGGAATTATATTTTTCTTAAAGCAATATCAAATATGAATAATAATAATGATAAGGGCAATAATATAAAGTTTAAATCAGTTTTAGATTTATTTTTAATTATGGGCTGTTGGAATACATTGTCATCTTTATTTATAACCTTTCCTTTGGCTATATTAGCTAAGGATTGTATCTTTTTTATTCCAGAGCCATTGTTTATTGAATACTCTATTGAATAGCTCAAATGTATCTTCTTGCTTAAGCTATCAATTATTTCATCATTATTCTTTAATCTTACAGTAATTAAATAATCTCCAGCTTGAGCTAAATAAAATTTACCACTGTACTTTCCTAGCGAAATCTGATCCATTAAAATCTCATCTCTTAAATTCCCAGAATCCTGCAGAACTACTATTTCCATATATTCATCTTGTTCAGGTGAAGCTACAGACCCTATTACCTTCACTTCACCACCATTTGTTTCTAGTTGTACTTCCATTTTTTCTTTAAAATTATTTGATATGCACCAGTTAATTAATCCTAACCATTGATCCCTAAATCCTCTCCACTTAATCCATTCATGGCTCCACTTACCATTTAAATCAGAAGTCCATGCTATAACCTTTCCTAACCCATATCTCCAATAAGCAAGGAGCGGATCATCTAAGGGAGTCTTTAGAATTATACTGGCATTTTCTTTTATACCTGTACCGATGTATCCCTTCAAGCTTGGCAATGGAAGCCTTGGAAAATAATCCGTATCCTGTACTTGTATTGCCTGAAATTCATCATTATTTATATATTTCTTAGTAGCTAAATAGGTTTCCTTAGCGAAAATTTTAGGTATTGTTTCAAAGCTTTTAGCTATATAATTTCTACCCTTTCCATTATCCGACAATTTTTTTAGTACTTCTAAATCGGCATCACTCCCTACTGCCACCGAAGAAAGTGTTATTTTGTTTTCCTTCATTTGTTGAAAGTAAGGCTCATAGCCCTTTTTTTCTCCTTGCCCATCGGACAAAAGTATGAGATGTTTTATTTTCACTGGAGCATGCTTTAGTTCTTCTATGCTTTTCTTAAGACCTGGTAAAATCAAAGTTCCACCCTTTGAAGAAAGCTTTTCAATATTATGTATTATACTTTCCTTATCATCCACTGGTCCAAAGGGTACAATCCATTCTAAAGTATCTGAAAATGCAAGTATTCCTAAGTAGTCTTTGCTTTCTAAGATTTCCAATGCTCGAATGGCAGCTTCCTTAGCCATTTCGATTTTTTTTATACCATGGCTTTCATCCTCCATACTTCCTGAGCAATCTATGGCTAATATTAGTCCAGTATTGGGCTTTTTCTTATCTCCCTTCATGTGACAGCTAACTGGAAGTATTTCTTCTAAAACAGTATTCCTATAGCCTCCCAAGGCAAAGCTATTTTCACCTCCAACTATCATAAGCCCTGTTCCAAGCTCCTTTACGCATTTTTTTAGGTTGTTTTCAAAATTAGAAGTTAATCTGGAGTGAGGAACATTTACTATAAAAACTCCCTGAAATTTTGATATAAAATTCATATTATCTGGTACTTCCTCTGGAGAATATTTAACTGCATCTAAACCAGCACTATTAACAAGTGAATTAATAATTTTTATATCTTCCTCATATCCAACTATCAAAATTTTAGACTGTTTATCAATCTCTATGATTTTATTAGCTATATTGTTTCTTAAATTTTTATCTCCATCAAAGTTTATCTCCCCTTTAATTTCTATGCTTTTTCTACTTTTTAAGGGTATATGGAATTTAAATATATTTTCTCCAGGATTCACCTTTAACTTTTTCATAAGCAACTGCTGATCTTTAGAATATAGGAAGAACGTCCCTTTACTCGTAACATTACTATTTAGCTTTAAAGTTACAGGAATTTTACCTCTTTGGTAGATATTTTCAGGTATATCTAAAGAGGTAAGCTGTACATCCTGATTAACACCAGAGCCTAATGGATATACATATAAATTTATTTTATTGTCCTCTAGCCTATCAAGTATGGATGCAACATCTCCCATATTTTCTCTACCATCGGTAATTAATACCAAACGGCGATTTGTGTCCTTTGGAAAATAGTCCAATGCAAAATCCACAGCGTATTCTATATTTGTAAAATTGGGATTAGGCTCCGAGGATAAGTTTACCTTATCTATAACCCTTTGTATTGGAATATCGATCATAGTATCTCCTGCAAAGCTGATTATTGCCGCTTTGTCCCTATTTTTTTTGTTGCTAAGCTGGTTTTTTATATATATCTCTATCTCATCTACTGAATCTTTCATACTCAGGGATCTATCTACTAAAAATATAGTGGTAGTATTCTTTGAATTTAATTCTAAAGTCATTCCACTCAATACCCCTGCCAAGGAAAGTATCAATAATATTCTTGATATAACCCACAGTTTTTTTCTTTTAAAGGGTAATTGTCTCCAGCAATTAAATCCTTGAATAATAAAATATCCTAATATTATAAGAGGTATTATAAGTAGTCCTATGTTATTATCTAAGCTTAACATCACGCCTATAAACCTCCCATTCAACAATCAACAGCAGTAGCAGAATTGATATTATTATATTTCTAAAATCAAATCTCTTTATGTTTTTAAGATATAAACAATCATCCTTATATACAGTTTTAGAATCTTCTGCTTTATAATCTGAAATTACTTCCTTAGACGGATTAACAAAAAAGTTTTTGACTACTTTATCTTCTTTTACCAATTTATAAACTCCAATTTCCTTTAAAGCCACTGATTTAGATGAAATTTTCTCCTTTATACCAGAAGGAGTTATTAAACTTAAATCTTCTTCCTTCACATATACTTTATCCCCTAGCTCGTATATTTTCCTTTTTTCACTTAAAAACCATTTAATCAGATTTTCTATTAGTATAGGAAAATCTGGCTGTAAAGGTAAATTGGTCTTATTAAAATCTATGGTGGAGTATATTTTCTTTGAATCTTCTGTTTCCTTAAATCCCATTACAGGTTTACCAGAAACCTTAAGGATAGTTTCCATTTCTTCTAAATCTTTAACTATAGGAATATTTTCAACATATGTATTTACAAGGTCTAAATCATCAGAAAAACTATCATTTGAAATTTCAATTCTACCTGATTCCTTTATAGCTCCATCCAATATACTGTCATCGGGATTTAAAAACCATATGTTATCTCCCTTAGGAACTTTATCCTCAGATAGCTTTGTATTTATTATGTATAAGTCATAGTCATTTTTTACTATATAATCATTTTCAAACTCTACATCTATATAAGGAATACTGAGGATAACTTTTTTTAGAAAATAATTTTCTCCTACCATAAGAACCCTATATTTATACTGATTTCCTATTGGTAAGAAAAAGCAATTATCTTCCTTTAGCATATCCTTCTCAAGAATAGACATACACAATACTGTTGAGTCCTCCCAAACCTTTGACCAGCTTAAATTTGCAATTTCATCTCCTTTAACCTCCAATTTTTGCATATCTTTTCTTCCCTGTTCATCCTTTAATTCAACCACAAAGGAGTTCTCTTTTTTATCATAGTTTTTAATGCTAAATAGGGCAGTATTTGAATAATAATCATATTTTCCACTTATAATGCCAATATTCTTAAACTCACCGCCTATCTTTATATTTCTATCTCCAAAGGGTAGCTTCTTATCGCTAAATACTAAGGATAGGTTAGGCTTTAAAGATAATACTTTATTTGCCTTTTCTGTATCTAAACATTCATATGTGCATTTTATATTTTTAATCTTGTCTTTCACATCTCTTTTTCGTCCATTTTCTATAACTATTTCACTATTGCTTTTTAAAGCTATAAGGTCTATAAGGACATCATCATCTATTTCTTCAATATATTTTTTTATTTCTTCCTTTGCCATATCAAACCTAGATTTTCCATTTTCCACAGCTTGCATAGTAATTGAACAATCTAAAGCTATTGTCAGTTTCTGTCCTTTAAAGGGCTCTAGTCTTACTGGTCTGGAAAAAGCTATTACTATTAGGCCTCCTATTAAAAGCTGTATTAAAAGTAGTAGATATCTATTGATTTTTTTATATCTTATCCCTTGTACCTCCTTTATTACTTCATCCCACAATCCTATATTTGAAATTTTTATTTCAACAGCCTGTCTTTTCTTAAAATGAAGTATTACTATAATAGGTAGCAACAAGGATAATAGTAGTCCAAGGGGATATAATAAACTCATCTAAGTCACCTCAGTTATCTTATGTAAAATACTAATATAATCCATATCTGTAGTTGAATAAACATATTTTACATCTCTACACTGGCATATTTCTTTATTCTTTTCTACGAATTTCTTTATCTTCTTTATATATATATCATTGATTATTTTATCTACTTGTATCATTCTGTTTTCGTTGGTCTCAATGTCTATAAGCTTTATCTCTCCATTATAATTTGGGTTTATTTCTTCAGGGGCTAATATATGCAAAACTACTATATCTTGCCCCTTTGAGCAAAGATAGTCTAACGCAAGAGATAGATTTTTACTAAATAAATCCGATATTATGAAGGTCTTTCCGTATCTAAGGCTTCTAAAGCCCTTTAATAAGCCAAATTCAGTCTTTCTTTTTCCCTTAACTTCCTTTATAGGATTTATCAACTGATAAAAATTGTATTTACCTTTAATATCTTCTCTAAGAATTTCGATTTTTTCATTTATTGTATAAATACTAAGACTATCCAATTGATTCAATGTTATATAAGCAATTCCTAAGGTTATCATCTTAGCTGTATTTAGCTTATTAGGTATACCAAAATCCATGGAAGCACTGCTATCTAAAATTATATTCACCTTCATTTCTCTTTCTTCTGTAAACTCACGTACATAAAATTTCTCGGTACGAACATAGGCCTTCCAATCAATCCTTCTTATATCATCTCCTGGAATATAAATGCGATGACCATAAAAGTCATGGGAACTTCCAAGTCCCTTTCCTTTACGATTGCCGACTGCCCCTGTAATCAACCTTTTCTTAGTTGATATTATAAGATGTTCTATTTCTCTTAAGAATTCTTCCATTTTATTTCACCCTCTTAACAATATCCTTGATTATGTCATCAGTATCTACTCCATCGGCTAATCCACGGAAATTCATGAAAATCCTATGCCTAAGGCATGGATATGCCATATCTTCTATATCATCATAGGAAACATTAAATCTTCCTTCAGCCAAAGCTCTAACCTTAGCTGCTTTTATCATGGCTTGTACACCCCTAGGACTAACTCCACACTTCACGTAGTCCTTCACAGCTTGAAACTGACTTTGCTGGGGGTGAGTAGCAAGCATAATCCTTATGGCATATTCCTTTATAGGTAAAGCTATAGGAAGCTTCATCGCAATTTCCTTCATTTTTAGTATTGCTTCTTTATCTGCAACTTTTTTTATTTGAAGGATATTTTGTTTACCAGTAGTAATATCTATTATTCTAGATAGCGCTTCCATATTTGGAATAGAAATCTTAAGCTTGAACAAGAATCTATCCAATTGTGCCTCAGGAAGTGGGTATGTTCCTTCCATATCTAAAGGATTTTCTGTGGCTAATACAAAAAATGGTTCTGGTAATTTATATGTATCTCCTCCAACTGTTATGGTTTTTTCCTGCATTGCTTCAAGCATGGCACTTTGAGTCTTTGGTGTAGCTCTATTAATTTCGTCTGCCAATATTAGAGAATTAAATATAGGACCTTTTTGAAAGGTAAAACCAAAATCCTCTTCCTTCTTATTAACTATCACCGTACCTAATATATCTATGGGCATTAAATCTGGTGTAAATTGGATTCGAGCAAAGGATACATTTAAAACTTGGGATAAAACCTTTACCAGTTGAGTTTTACCTAGACCTGGGGTACCCTCCATCAAAACATTTCCTCCCGCAACTATGCCAATGAGCATATTTCTAACTATCTCCTCCTGCCCAATAATAGCCTTTTTAATTTCTTCCTCTATGGCTTCAAAGCTCTGCTGAAAATTTCTAATGTATCTCTTCTCCATCTAATTCCCCTCCATTTAGCCGACTGAAATAATCCATTATAAGTTCTCTTCTTTTCAAAGGTATTTTATATTTATAAACATACTTCAACCCATCTTTTTGAAACTCCTTTAATGCTGCTTCCAATATGCTGCTCTCTCCATCTATAGCTAAAACCTTATTTGAAACCTGATGGATAATAGTTCCCGAATCATTGATCTGACCATAAATATTGGATACAGAACTTCCATCATCACCAAGGCGTTCATTTTTACTATTTTTATCAAGTTCACCCAAGGTTTCTTCTCCACGCCCTTCATCAGAAGCTCTTTGGTGTCCTCCTCCTATTCCACAGGAACTTGTAACTGACTTATTTCCCCTACCTCCTATGAACATTTTATTTTCATCACTATCGGAAACCTCTCCTTTTCTATAATCCATATTCTTTCCCTTATCAAAGGTGGAAAACTGGTAATCACCAACTTGATTTTTCATTCCATTGTCATCTTGAGCCATTAATCTTTCCTTTGCTTCTTGAAGTTTGATCAGTGTATCTTCCTCTATATTTTCTTTATTATACTTAATCATTCTTTTTAATTTTTCTTTATTTAAAGAATTGTTGGCTAATTCAGCTTCTATTTTTTTTAAGATATCCTTTGTATTTGAATTATGGGGTTTATCCATTTCTTTCTTTAGATTTTTAAGAAATTTCTGCTGGTCTTCCTCAGAAAAATTTGTATTTAATCCTATGTCTAAATTCTTGTCTATATCATCGTTCATTAGTGAAATTTCAAAGCTATTCTCCATAGCTAAGGTACCATTAAAAACTCCCGATAAAGCTTCTATCATATCATATGTATTTCTCACGTCTATTCCTTCTATTTTCCTCTGTGTTTGTGAAATCTCTGTCGCTGCCTCATTAAAGCTATAACAGCTTTCAAGCTTCTTTTCTAATTTCTCTAGGGTATTAATCAAATCTTTTGAAGCATCATCGGAAGCTGAATCAATTTTCTTTTCCTTTATATCCCTTATTTTTTTTGCCTCTTCCTTTATCATTTTATTTATATCTTCACTTTCCTCAGCTATCTGTCTTGCATTAGAAGGTAAAAAATATACCCCAAGGGATAATGAACTAATCAATGCGGCAATCAGAAGGTTTTTAAATTTTATTTTTACTTTATACTTTTTTACAATATCCATGTTTTCTATGATATGCTCTAAATTCTCCATAAAAACCTCAACAACTGGTGACTTATTGTCCTTATACTCTATATAGGTTACAAGCCTATCCTTAAGACCTAGACTATCTCCAATAGTGGCTGCCTCTTGCAGTAGTGGTTTTTTGAATAATCCTATAGATATAAAAATTATAAGAATAAATAATGCCATATAAACTACCTTCCTAAAAACATAGACTATAGGATATATATGAGAAAATAGTATACTTAAAAATAAAAATATTGACGATACCAATAAACCCTGTATCATCAGATTCAGAATTCTTTCTCCCCAAATTTTACCTTTAAGCTTTTTCAATGTTTTTTCCGCTGGATGACTTTGCAATATTCTTACCTCCCAATTCATAAGACACCTTTTTAATTGTTAAAAGCAAACTAAGTATAAATATAAAAACGCAGAATCCTATAGTATAAATTACTGGAATATAGCCTATATAGGTGGGTGACCCTGTCTGTAAGTAAAGCAGTCCTACAATTGTTAATAAAGGATTTACAAAAAATCCCATTGGTATGTCATTATCATAGACTGTAGTAATAACCAGTCTTCCATATTGGCTATAAAAATACAAAAATACTATTGTTAAAATAATCACAGTAAACATAAATAAAATAATAAATAATTCCTTCCACAGCTTGTCACATTTTAAGGTAACTAAATATCCCCGTATGCTCAATACAGCCATTCCCCATGCAGCCTGTATAAATAGCGGTAATACAAAGTTAATGTGGTTTAGATTTCCAATTATAAAAATAGCAATTATAAGGGGAACTAATACAAAGGCAAGTATAATTATTTCTATAAATAAATTCCTATAATACCTGAGGATTGTTTTTGTAATCCCTAATCCTTTTAATCTATTATCAAGTAAATTTTCTAATTCTCCTTTATCCCATAGCATGAATAAAAAGTTGGAAAAAATAAAGCTAAAGGTAACTAAATATACATATGCATCTTTATATACCTGAGGTTCATAGCCTTCTCTTTGAAAAATTACCATAAACATATATCCAGCTAAAAATATAGTGTCTACTATTAAGTAGACTAGAATTAAGATTAAGTTTCTATTATAAACTTTATCCATTCAACTCATCTCCTAGGTTTATAAATCCATTAACGGTTATTTGAGGAATCAATACTCTGCCACTACCCCTTACTTTTATTGTTAAGGGTTTATCTTGAATAAAATCCTTTAAGCTATCACCTCTTAGCTTTTCCGATGTAACTGTTTCCCATTGTTTTTCATTGTAATTGTAAACCTCTAACTCCATCATGCCACCTTCAACCCTAGTATGAATTGTAATCTCACTAGGCTCCATATTTATAGGCATTACATAATAAAGCTCTAGTTCTTCTCCTTTTTTAAGCGTATATTCGTTTTTAATCCTATTTAGAGGTTTCTTATTACACTTAACAACAGGTTGAATCAGTCTAAAGGGTATAGATACCTCATCTGACTCTGAGCTTAGAGTAACAGGAAATACATTTAATCTTAATTCTTTAATCTTTTCAGCTTTGCCATTTATATTTATTTTTTTATCTCCACTGCTAAATCCAAGCAGCTTACAATTTAATGCTCCTTCTCCTATTTGTTCATGATAGTACTCTAAAAGCTCTATATGATATTTATTTAATCCAGCATTTTGGGATATAGAAGTAATATAATTATAATTACCTATATTAAAAAGATTATGGTCAAGTCGATACTTTATTTCTATTTTTCCTCCACCATCTATATCTCCAATACTTATAGCAGTATCACCTACTATTAAAAAACTATTATATAGCTTTACAGCCAGAGGATTAAATATTTCTCCCCGAAGTATTTCTTCATTTAATTTTAGCTTTATTTGCGGTTTTTCTTGTTTTATTATTCCTTTCTGGAACAGATAATGGGGCTCTTTGGTATCATATATTATCCTGCCATCAACAGGATCTATAGCATATTTCGAATTTGTCAATTCTCTACTGTAGAAATGGGGAGTCAAATCTAAAAGCATTTTTTCTTTATATGGGTATATATTATTTAGGGAATAGGATATACCATATTCTTCATATGTACTAATACCTGTACACACCACTTTATTTTTCTGTATTACTCCTGACCAAATCAAAGCATAAAAAAACATTATGATTCCAAATACTGTTGCTAAAACTATTCCTCTTGATCCTTTACGCCAGATAATAGCCCCTGTAATTAATAGAATATATAGAATTAAAAAAGCTGTTAAAGACAACATATAATTTAGATCTGGCTTAAACAAACTGTCTGCCACATATTGCAAATCTTGTGCAGACTGAAGCTGCTCATTTATTCTACTTCCATTAATTATCCTATCCAATCCTTTAGCTGTAATATTACTGTCGATTATATCCTTTATCATTTCTATATTTTTATTGCCTTCAAGCCCTTCCTTTATAGGAACGACAGTACCTAAACCTGTCTTTTTTCTACCATTTAGGCCTGATAAGATTCCCGTCAAGGTTTTATGCCTATATTTTCCTGCCCCAACTAGTAATAATCCTCCATTATTTGTCCAATCCATAAGCATCTGCTGTTTATCCTTTTTTAGATTAGCTATAATAAAATTATCTACAACGATTATATTAAAGTTATTCAATTCTTGTAAGCTATAGTCTAAATCTTCGTTTAAATTTACACCTATAAAATCTGTTTTCTCCATAAGAATACCCTCTATACTTTTTATATGATACAATTTTTCAGAAGCTTCGCTTAAAAATCCTACGAGTACCGAATTGGAGACTAAAATTTTAGGAGAAATATCCATAGTAACAATAGTATCCTTTGCCCTTGAAATACTTGCCTTAATTTCTGTATTTGCCTTTATAATAGGTATTGAAAATCTATATACCTTTTTAACTCCTTTAGATATATTTATTGGATGACTATATATCATTCCATCTACTTCTACCATTAAATGACCTTGGACTTCTTGTTCCTTTGATTTTATAGTTATTTTTATAGGATTAAATTCTCCTATCCTGCATATTCCTTCAAATCCCATTTCTACATCCATAGATACTAAAGCATCAGCATAAACTTGCCCATAAAGGATTATAAAGGCTAGCGTCATAAGTAAAAAAATCATCCTACTATTATTCATTTATAACGATTCACTTCCTTACTTTAAGGATTCAAAAATAATAAAGATTTTTTATTTTTAATCCAAATATGGTACATTTTCTATACCTTCTTTGGTTATTACTGCTCCAAAATGCTGATAAATTTCTTCTGGTCTTTTCAGTAGTATCTCTAGAGCCATATTTACTCCTTCATCATCTATTCCTGTTACAAGCCAAATCGGTTTAGTACTACCCATTCCAGAGGAATGAGCATGTATAACCCCTGCTTTTTCATCGTAGACTTTTATTACTTTCCCTTTAAAGTTTAAAGAGTAAAGCTTGTCCTCATGGAATTTAACATAAAATCCAATAAGCTTATTCTTTGTATTGATTTTTTGTAATAATTTACTATCATTAGATAAATCCTTCCATTTCCCCAGAAGAATATAATACTTTTTGATTTTCCCCAAAACCGACTGATTATATGGAGTTATTTCTACTTCCTTAACGCCCTTATCTATTAAACTTGCCTTTAATTTTTGAGCTTCTTGTTCAAAGTCTTCTGTATACATAATTACCGTTCCTGGATTTTTTCCTCCAAATCCATTCTTAAAGGGTTGTGGATAAGAACCTATAACTGCTGGTATAAACATAGAAGTACTCCAATCATGATAATCCCACCAAATTACATCATCGGGCTGAGGACGATATTCTGCAATTCCTACAGGGGCTAGTATACCGTTTACCCAATAAAACCAATCCATCTTTTCCCTTTCAGCTCCAGTATAAAAAGTGAATTTTGATTCCAAACCATTGATAGCATTAACAAAACCTCCACCGTATGCCGTCTGTATATCTAGATTTCGGAACATGACCTCCATTCCAACCTCATCCTTTACCAATCCTACATTCTTACCAAAGATTTTTGTATGTCCAAAATCCCTTGTGACAACTAGATTTACATGATATGGGCTTTCTATATCTCCTGAAGCCTTATATATCCTAGAATTTTCTTCTGCTGGTCTTCCTTCCTGATATTTTATTTCTCCTTGTACAGGACCCTTATATCCTTTGTATGTTACATTGTCTATTATTACAGATAATCCTTTTTCTTCTTTATTTTTACTTTCCTTTCTTTCTTCTTGTTTCTCATCTATATTTGTAATAACCCTTTTATCTTCGTTTTTACATCCACATAAAGAAAGAGTCATAAAAACAATAAGTAAAAAAATAAGTAATTTCTTTGTCAATTGATTCATATAACTGTTAATACCTCCTAAAAACAAAGACTAGAGGCATTACCTATATCCTTTATATAGATAATGCCTCTAGTTCTCTAGTCAGCATTTAGCTTATTATATTTATATTTATTATATATTCTTCTCTAAGAATAGTCTATTAGTTTTCACTGTTTATGTCAAGTCACTTCTTCAATTACCATAACCTGCATTATAAATCTATCCATAGGATATTTTACTGAAAAATACATATCATTTGTTTTTTGATCTTTTTTTCTATTTCTTTACTTATATATCCATTCTTAGACATTGAATCCACCACAATTTCTTGTCTTTTCTTAGCTCTTTCAAGATATTTCTTTGGATTATAAAGGCTGGGAGCTTGAGGAAGTCCAGCCAGCATAGTGCACTGTGTTACTGTAAGGTCTTCGACGTTTTTATTGAAATAAGTCTTACTTGCAGCTTGGATTCCATGGGCTCCAGCTCCATAGTAAATTGTATTTAGATACATTTCTAAAATCTCTTCTTTTGTATATAAGCTTTCTATTTTAACCGCTATAAATAATTCTTTTAATTTCCTTTTCAAACTTTTTTCACTGGACAAAAATAAGTTTTTGGCTAATTGTTGGGTTATCGTACTTCCACCCTGAACAACTTCTCCTTCCCTTAAATTTGATATAAAAGCTCTTCCTATACCTAAAATATCGAATCCATAATGCATATAAAACCTTTTATCTTCAACAGCTAATATAGCATCCACAAGTTCCTTAGGAATTTTATCTATCTTTGTATAGTCAGGGGTACTGGATGAAACTTTCTTAATAAGGTCTTGATCTGCAAAATAAAATTCATTTATATCTTGATACACACAATAGATAATACCCATAAAACAAATTGCCAATGCTATTATAAACATAATTATTCTTTTCATCTTAGTATCCCTCACTTTCTTTATATCCGTATTATTAATTTTATTATATATATACATCAAAATAGGTACAATTGAATTAGATTACAATTGTTTTATTGAAGCTTACATTTTTGTAATGTTATAAAATCTAAAATCGGGTAAGAAGAAGAAAAGAAAATATTTTATGCTAATATTTTACTGGTAATAGTTTTAATTTTTCTTCTAGTACTCTGTTTAAGCTATGTAATTTATTGCAAAAAGTTTCAGTTTCTATATAAAAATAAAAGGACAGATGAACTATCCCCATGTCCTTCATATTCCAAGCCTAAGCCCCTGCTATACATATTTTTCATAAACCAACTTAGTAATTTCAGCTATAGATAGATTAATTTTATAAAAATCTGTTCTAATATTATTTGTAAAAAAAACTAAAATTATTTGCTTTCCATTTACGTCAATGAATCCACAATCATTTATTACTATAAATTTATTGTCTTCTGCAATCGTTCCAATTTGGTTGCCTATATTCCATTCGATATTTGGTGGTACCATAAAACGCATTCTAAATCTTGCACTTTGTTGTTTTAAAATTCCCTTTGCAATATTAGTTAATTCTTGATTAATAATTTTACTGCTTAAAAAATCGTTAATATATTTTCTAATTTCTAAAGGTGTTGAGTAATTATATCTACAATAATCAAATTCTTTATTCCGCTGAAAACATTCTTTTCTATTAAAACTATCCTTGTTTTCTATAAAGAAATCATAAAATTTCCTCCATGTATTAAGCTTTTCACAATATGTTTCATCTAAACCATATGAAAGTATATTTAGTTCTAAAATAGTAAGATTTACTTTTGTATCATAAAGTTCAAGCTTATGAAACCTTTTATTTAAATAATCTTTCCCTAGTAGATTTATAAAATAATCAGCTATTATACTGTTACTAAAGGTTATCATAAGATATAATAATTCTTTTATAGAAAAATCTTTTCTATTATCAAAATAATCAAATATAGTCCCCTTAAAAAAGCCTAATTTACTACTTTCAATTTGTTCATTTAAAGAAATTTTATTATCTTCAACTAATTTCAAAACCTCAATTAAAATAATCATTTTTACAACACTAGCCAAATGAAATCGTTCATTTTCTCTTTCTTCAAATATCACTTTATTAGAGTTAACATCATACAAGCTTATTCCATAATTAGCCATATGTGGTTTTATTATTTTACGAATATCATTAATAATCAAATTTTTCCCCCCATCTAAGCAATATTTTCTTTTTCTTCCTTTAATAAATTATATCTTTGTACTCTAATTATTATAAATGATAAAAAAGTATAACAAATTGCTGAAGTTAATAATACTGTTCTAACATTAAATATATCTGCTAAAAATGTTCCTAAACTCATAGAAATTAAATGAAAAGGTCCAAAAATTGTTCCAATATTTCCAAATACTTGTCCCCTCATATTATCAGGAGTTATTTTTTGCACATTAGTATGTATATTTATAATTGTACTAAATAATGTAATATTGTAAATCAAATAAACAATAGTTGCTAAATAAAATTTTTTTACATTTAAAAAAAGTACCATTATAAATCCTAAAGCAATTAAACCATTCCCAAATATTGTATTGACATCATATTTATTTTCAATAATTCGAGCTATATAACTCCCTATTATACCTCCTATTCCTACCATCATCATCAAAATTCCATATTCAGCATTTCCTTTTTCAAGATACTTAATTACATAAATTAGCATTAATGGAGATAACATTGAAAAAAACAACCTAAAAAAAATCCCTAGAACAACATAAAATTTGAGAACTTTATGAGTAAACATGTATTTAATACCTGTCAGTAGATTTTTTTTCAAACTTCCTTCTTTATCTGTTTCATTTGAAAAGACAATCATCATTATTATTATAGCTCCTATAAAATATGAAACACTATCAAATACAAATATAATCCTACTGCCAACTAAAGAAGTAATAATACCTGCAAGACCTGGTCCTATTATTCTAATAGTAAAAGAAGTACCACTTATTAACCCATTGGCCTTAACTAATTCCTCTTCTTTTACAATATTGGGCAAGGATGACATTCTAGCAGAAATATAAACCTTATTAGATATTGTCATAAAAAAGATTACAATATAAACTACAAATATATATTTATTTACAACCAATAATAAAATCAATATACCACTTATCAAATTAGAAAATACCATTAATCTTTTTCTGTTATATTTATCAACTATAAGCCCAACAAAAGGTCCTGATATTATACTAGCTAGAATACTTGTCATGGTGTATATACCAATATCCAGTGCTTTACCTGTTTGTTGATATAAATAAATCATAATCGCATAAAAGCTTATTGATGAGCCTAACGCTGAAATTGAATAAGCTAGCCACATTTTGATAAAATTGCTGTTTTTAAATATCCTATATCTATTCATTACTTCATCCTTTCTTATTATTATAAATATTTTTTGATGATAACCTATCCTGTAAACTCTATCTAAAATTTGAAATTAGAGAAGGTAATTCCTTCTCTAATTTCTTTCTTTGCTTTAAAGTTTTAAGAAACAGGTTTAACAATATCACCTGAAATCCTCATACATGAGAATTCTAGTGACTTAGTAGATTGTTTTTTTAATGTTTTCATCCCATTAACCCCCTTTCTTAAGATTTTGCATAATTACATTTTATTGATTCTTCAACACAATATATTCAGTTTCACTGATTAAATAGAAGATTTATATTGTGTAAAAAGAATTTATATGAAAAATTATGCAATTTCCAAAACCATTAAATTTTTATAATTTTTCTTCTTGTTTGCATTATATGCCCTGCTTAATATCCACGAAATTCTTCTATATTTAAATCTTTAAAACAAACTTCTGGCTTCATATTTAAGTTATAAGTCCTATACCTCGACCATGCTAAAGCCCTACATTCTCCAACACATTCTACTCTATATGAACACTCCATACATTCTTCATTTATAGACTTAACATTATAATCCCGCATAAAATTTAATAGCTTTGAATTTCTCCAAATATCAGTCAATTTATCTTCTTTTATAGTCTTATCCCAACAAATACTTTCTCTATCTTGAATGTTATTACATGGATAAACTTCTCCTTTAAAATTAACATATACCCATAAGGTTCCTGCTCTACAGAATATTTCTCGATCTTTTTCAATTTCTTGATCTATTGGGCAATCAATTTCCATATTACTGACTTTTTTTCTTCCTTCTCGAACATAGTTCCGAACAATATCATATTCTTTTTTACTCATCCAAATATGATTTTCCTTAGCTGTACCACACGGTACCGCTGGAATTATCCTTAACATCTTAACACCAATTTCCTTTGCCAATTCAAACATTTTATCAATATCATGTAAATTATTAGCATCATGTACTCCCATTGGCTGTACAATCATATTTATTTCAGCTCTCATGCCTAAAGAAACAATTTTTCTAAGTCCAGCGACTGCATGTTCAAATGAATCAATTCCTTTTTTTGGTTTTCTTAAAAGGTTTTCATGTTCTCTAATTGGCGAAGTTAATGATACTTGATAACAATTTATTCCTGCTTTTTTATAATCTTCTGCATATTTTTCAAGATTATAGCCATTTGTTAACAAGTATATGCTCACAGGCTTTCGTCCTAATATAGCAAGGGATCTTTCTTTTATTAAATTTGCTATTTCCATAGTTTTTTCTTTTTCTATATTAGGCTCACCTCCTGTAAGACACCATTCTAAAAGTCCAAATTCTTCTAGCATAGGATCAATGACATTTTTTTGAAGTTCGTCTTTTCTATAAAATAATTTGCTGTCAATGTTACGAGGTGGAATATAACACCATGTACATCCGTAATTACAATATGGAGTAACTTCGATAATTGGTGTTGGAGGTGTTATAATCCCGTTTTCTTTTTTATCAAGCATATTTAAAATAAATATAGGATCATAATTGCATAATCTTGGCATATTTTCTTTATAAATAAAATTCAATATTTCTTGTGTTTTTTTCAATGATATATCATATTGTAAACATTTATCTCCAAGTGCTTTTTTAAAAATATGCTGATCTCTTTCATTGTATTTTTCCCTTAAATCCAAATAATTCAAATATATTATAAGTGATTCTTTATCAGCACTCCATCTCCCTTTAAAATATGCATCTAATATAACAAACTCATTTTGACTATTTTTATATAAAACTGCATGCATATAAACACCCCTAATAATTCTTTATTTAAAACCACATTTTATCTTTATAAATATAAAACAACATTAGATGTTTTTAATGCTGGAATATAGAAGTTTTCGTATTTTAAGGTTTCTGAATATAACGTGGCTGGATTTCTTAAAATTTCAAAAATATTACCGCTTACAGAAAAGTTTAAAAAGCCAGATTTAACTCCTTTAATATACAATTCACCCATTTCTACATCAAACTTGAAATTGCCAGTTGCTATGTCACCGCTATATCCAGCTAAATTTTCTATCAATATAATCGGTGTTTCATCTTCTAGTAAGTCCTCAACCTTTTTATCAGAACCACGAATAATCAAATTACTCAATTCAGTATGTGACAAGTTTACAGCATTTCCAGTTTCATTCAACCCCCATTTAGAGAAGTATTTTTTTGTTTGAGTTGTTAATAATGGTGTCATAAATATTCCTTTTTCAAAAATAATAGTCTCCTTTCTAGGAACTCCTTCAAAATCAAACTTTAATGACTTTGTACCATGCTTCATGCATCCATTATCGATCACTGTAAGGTTTCCTAAAATTTTTTTCCCAATCATTTCAGGTCTTATAAATGTTAATCCTTGAGAAATCATTAAACCGTTTAAATTTGGCTCTAATATTAGCTTAAATATCCAAGTTAAAGCTTTCGGTAAAAAAACAACTTTTTCTATTCGTGAAAGGTCTGATAATACAGTACTAGTCTTTGTCTTTTTACTAGTAAAAAGCTTACTTGTTTCCTTTTCTACCTCCTTCCATTGCTTTGTTTGATATTCAAACCTTTTGGTTCCATCTTTATAAAATAAATATGTTAAAATGTTCACATTTGTATCTTCTAAGTACAAATGAATACCTATAGAATTGAAATAATGCCTTTTCATTAATTGTAATGTCATGACAAATTCCGAACTAACACATTGAGTTTTCTGAATATGTTGATAAATAGCTAATGATTTTTCTTTCATTTTTTTTAAATTTTTCTGTTCAATAATACTTTTAATTTCTTGATTGTAAAAATCCAAATTATTATATTCATTATTTTTTGAAAAATATATTTTCCCTTTCGGCAAAGAAGATTCAAGTAACTTTGATAACATTATTTTAATTTGATCAACTACATTTGTCTCTAAAGATATAGTTCCTAATCTTCCTTCATTAGTCTCAATAACGAAATCAAATATATATCTACATCCTACCATTGGCACATTATAATAATTGATTTTCCCATTGGTTAGCCTCAAATCTAAGGTATAGTATCTTGTTACGTTAAAAAACCATTTTTTTATATCTGAATTTTGATTCAAAAAATTAATCAATTCGTTATATTTCTTTTCAATTTTCACTTTTATCACCTTTGTTAAAAAAACTTTATTGTATCTGGTTTTTTAAATAATGTTAATTCAGGTCCTCCATCGGAGGTTAAGATTAAAGTTTTCTGTTTTGAACAATATCCAAATGTATCTACTCTCAATTTCCCAAAAGATTTTTCATAAGAATTTAGTAAATCTAAAGCATTCCCAGTAATTACTATGTTCCTAAATCTTTGTATATCTCCTGCTGCACTTATTAGATAAGCTAATGGAATACTTATCCTAAAATTTAAGCTTGACCAGCTAGCATTTCCACCAATCCAATCAAATAAATATAATATTTTTTTATTATTACGTAAATACCCCTTCAACCCTAAAACTTTTTTAACACTTTCCACATCATATATATTTAAATCAACTTTCTCATCATAATCATTTGGAGCTAAATATATACTTGTCATCCTACATTGTGGTCTTTCATAATAATATTGATTTCGTGCATGTCCATTAGCATCTGAAGATATGTATTTTGATAAAATCTTATCTGTCATAGCTCCTATCAAAACACCATTTTTAACTAAATATTTCGGTCCCCCCTTTATGCCATGAGAATCTATAATTTGCTTGCCACAGTTATCAATTGTAGAATCACAAATTATGTTCAAATTTTTATGGACTATCCTATTATTTTTTTCTTTTAGTTCGGTTAACTTAGAAGAACCATTATATATGTTATCTCCTTCTAGGGCATGTCCTAATGCTTCATGAACTATCATTCCCATAAGACTATATTCAACCGCCAAATAGTCATATTCAGGACATTCACATAAAATTCGTGCATCCTTTATCTCGTTAATCAGATATACTCCTATATTAAAAAATTTATCTATTTCTTTTTCATCTATCATTGCCGTAGTGTTATATGCTTTTCTTATAAAATATGAAATATCATTTTTCTCTGAAATCATTTTCGACATAAAAAGATTACATGGTTTATCATGAATAAAAAATACTCCCCTATTATTTGCGTAAATCTCAATCCTATATTTTTTACAAAATTCAATATTAATTTTGTCAATGCTTTTATTAGTTGGCAAATGAGAATTAATCAACCATATTTGTTCGTTTAAACCTTTTTTAAAATGACTATATTCTCTTGAATCAGAAATATTTATTTCTGATAAATAATCATCCCAAAATATTTCACAAATATCATCAAGTAATTCCTGATCAGCAATAATCATTGCTTCCTCAATCAAATTCTCAAATTCAATATCCACATCCAACGTCCTATAGCTTACACCTGCTCCACGTTTTGTATAAACTCTGCACTGAATGCCTTCAGTACACATCCATCTTTGACTTATCCATTTTTTATCTGAAAATAAACATTGGTCATTAGAATCTAAAATTATATGGAATTCAATAAAATTTTCCTTAGAGTACAAATTAAATGATGCCTGAATTTGCTTTTTAATATTTTTAAAAAAGTTTTCATACATTATTAATGCCATACTCCTTTTCCCTATAGAAAAATATAAAAATTCTCTAATCAATACATAAAATTCGAAATATTGGATATTTGTATATTAATTACCAATATCTATATATTATTTTAATGTAAAATTTTATAAATTTCAATATTTTTTTGAATATTAGTAATTTTATTATAAATTTGATAAAAATTATAGGGGATAACTTCTCCATTTCAGCTATAAACCCTCGATAAAAGAAAGATACCTTATTCAGATATCTTTCTTTTTATCTAATCTTCTGCTGAAAGAATTTTTGTTTCATCTTTCATTATTGTTGTATAGCATATGCCGATTTTCAAGAACAGTTTTACTTAAATACTACGAATTTTTTCCCCCTCATTTAAGTTTTTGATTTGAACTATTTATATGATCTGCCCAGTTTTGTCCTGTCGGATTGGGTGTATCTGGATATGGTAAATGTGCTTTTGCAACTCTAAGTAGTGTAAGGAAGTCATATCTCAAAGATACCGTTGAACCGCCCCAGTGCTGCGCAAGTACATTAAAGGCTCTGTGAACATCCTCTTTCATAGCGTTCCATTCAGCATCTGTCGGTACTCCCTGTCTATAGAACAATCTAAGTTCCTTAAAGAAGGCTTCAAAGTCATCCCATGTTAACTGTGAATCATAGATATGAGTTGTATCAGCATTAGCAGCTTCAATCATGGCACGAACATTTTCTACATGACTTGCAAAACCCGATAAACCAAATTCCGCTGCAAAATCCGTTGTAGCTAAAGCTCTTGCCCTATGCTCAGTAAATATGCCTTTTTGCAGGAAACCGTACACTCCTCTATTATATGCATAATTTATACATACAAATTCCGCCCAAGGGTCTGCTGCATTTTCTACAAACTCCTTAAATTTTATTTTTGGTATCGAGTATAAGAATTCCCTTGTCATAGTTAAGCTAATCGCAGATGAAATAGCTGCAGTAGCAAATTTTGCATCATTTGGATCACCTGTTATAAGCTTTGTATACTCATCGTGTTTTGCATCGGGAGAGAGGTAATCTGGATATTCCCCTTTACATTCGTTAAAATTGCCTGCTTCCTGCTGGAAAGGTCCATCTGGGTGTTCTTTTTGAATAGGCCAATACCATGTTTCCCCATCTATAACAACAGGATTAGTAGTAGATCCTGTACTTGCAGGAACAAGCCCAAAGGTAAAGTTTTCCTTTGTACCAAGACCGCACATGTAATGGGGATTAATTCTAAAAGTTTCCTTTGCAAATCCTAGCCCCATTGCTATAAATTTCGACGGCACCCACATGCGTAATCCTTCTACGCCATTGACTGGATAGTTTACTGAATGAGGTTCAGCAATAATTAGCTGTGTATCACTTACAGGATTATAGGCAATTAGGTGGTCAGTACTTGGAGCTACACCTGTGTTATAATAAGCACTGGAGTCAGCAACAAGGTCTGACAGCTTCAAATCAGTCTTACCCTTATACCAGCTTGAAGGAAGTCCTGTATATTGAGGATAAGGAATATCACCTCTCATTAAATTTACTTTAATGTTTTGAGGATTTATTATATTTCCACTTTTATTACCCTTTACCCTTATTGTCCTAGTAGTATCATAGGGAAATACTCTTTCATACCCTTTAAGATTGATAGTAACTGTATTTCCTTTTTTTATAAAGGAATCGCAACCTTCTACACTGCTAATATCTGATGTTGTATCAAAACTGATTGCCCATACGTCAAAGCTCGTACCATCCCAAACATATTTTTTGTTTGGATTGGAGATATAAAACAGCCATTCAAATTGTTTATCGTCTTCACTTACTACCACATAGCCATAAGCTGGTTCAGTTTGTGCAGGTCCTGTAATAGGTAGTTCAGGTTCACCACCTGGAACGTTTACTGTGTAATCGAGTGTACTACTTGATGTAGCACCATAAGCATTTACAAGTTCACACTGATACGTATAAGTTCCATTTGTTTTACCTGTAAAGGCTTTAGATGCAATTTGCTTATTAGGGGAATTATCGGTAAGATCCTCTGCATAAATCAATTCATTATTTTCATAAAGCAACCATGCATATCCATTGTTTCCCCACCATATATTCATTTCTATATTATAGTCTGCTTCACCATTCCACTTATCCTTTGAAAGCTGTGGTATAGCAGGAACACCTGTTGCCATATATGGTCCACCAGGGGTTACAGTTACTGTAATTTCCTGACTAAATATGATCTGAGATGTATCCAATAATTCACATTTATAAGTGTAAGTTCCAGGAGCTTTATCTACAACAGGATAATATATGATTTTGACAGTTTTTGAATTTGAATTCAACCTTTCAGTTTTAACAACCCCATTGTTCTCGTACAATTTCATTAAAGAAGCAGCATTCCCCTTAGGTATGGTTATAATAATCGTATAATAACCATGACTTTGAGTTGTATTAGCAGTGATTATATCAGCTTTCAATGTACTCTTTTCACTTCCAAATGCTATCGATATTTGTGAAAATACCAAGATTAAAATTAATAAAAAAGATAGATATTTTTTTGATGTTGTTTTCATAATTTTATTAGACTCCTTTCATTTATTTAAATAAATTATATAATTCAGACTTACGATAATTTACATAATATAAAATAATATAAATATATAGAGAAGTCACATATGTTTTCCTCCAGTTTATCCTGAAAGTAAATTTTCCACCTCAATAGCATAAGGATAAAACTTACTTTATAAAGGAATCCTTCATAAAACATATGTGTCTTCTTAGAAATCTAAATTTTTTTTCTTATAAAATGCTTATATAATAATAATTTGGGGGAAAATGAAGGCTTGGTATCTTTAAGTTTTTATTTAACAGTTACTTCAATTTCATTACTGCTTGTATTGCCAAAAGCATTGATAAGTTCACATTTGTAGGTATAAATCCCACTGGATTTTCCAGTAATATCATAAGAAGCACTTTGTGCATTTGGTGAATTGTCGGTAAGCGGAGCAGAATATATTAGTTCGTTGTTTTCATAAAGCTTCCAAAGAGTTCCATTGTTTCCCCACCACATATTCATTGTAATAGAATAATCTCCATCGTTATCCCAGTTATTATGGGACAATACAGGAGTAGCTGGTTTATCTGTTGCTTTAGGAGGAAGCCCTACAGTAACGGAAATTTCAGCACTGCTAGTAGATCCAAATTCATTAATAAGCTCACAGATGTAAACATAAGTCCCATCTGGTTTATTTGTAACGGAGTAAGAAGCGGTCTGTGGGTTTGGCGAATTGTCGACAAGTGCTTCAGTATGTATCAATTGCCCGTTTTCGTATAGCTTCCATGAGCTTCCATTGTTACCAGAAGCCATATTCATTGTTATTGTATAATTTCCGTCGTTATCGTTGTTATCGTGATTTAAAACGGGTGTCCCAGGTACTCCAGTAGCTCCACCATCTTTATTTACGGTAACGGTAACAGGTGTACTGGAGGTGGCTCCATATTTATTAATAAGCTCACAGGTATAGGTATACTTGCCATTCGGTTTGTTTGCAACGGAATAAGAAGCGGTCTGTGGGTTTGGCGAATTGTCGGTAAGTGCTTCAGTATGTATCAATTGTCCGTTTTCATATAATTTCCATGAAGTTCCATTATTACCAGAATTCATGTTCATTTTTATAGTATAATTTCCATTGTTATCAATGTTGTCTGTAGTATTTTCTACATTTTCAACATTGAGAACAGGTATTCCAGGTTTCTGTTTTGGGACATTTCCAATCAATTTTTCATATATTAAACTGGTCATCGGATAACCATTAATATCGTCACCTGAAATTTCCCAAACTACAATACCACCATAATTGTTAGTATTTACATAATCACAACGTTCACCAAGGGATACTTCATCTTCATAGGTGAGCATTACACCCAGTGATGGGTTATATAAATATGGAACCCTTGCATAATCATCTCTATACTTGTTATAACCAGAAGTATTTTCTAATTCCTTTAACTTAAAATATGGATATTGCCCACCAGGAGCTTGAGGATTATCCCAAGTACCCACAGGTGCACCATTTGCATTTGCAAATAATCCATCTGTTCCAGTATTAGGATCTACATTTTTCCATCCACGTGAATAGAATGGACTACCTACATTCAGTTTGTAGGATGGTACATTATAGGTATCTTTATAAAGCTTCATTGCAGAATCCATATTATATTTATTTTTTATGTCAATCGGTGCTTCTGGTGAAGGATCATTAGGATTAGCATATAATGGAGAAAGGTGATTGGTTCTATTTTCCCACGCCCCATGGAAATCATATGTCATTACATTAATGAAATCTAAATACTGGTGATAAATATTAGGGTCTTGTTTCCCTTCAAGCTTATCATAGCCTGCTGGAGCAGCTATTGTCAACATCTTATCAGCCATATTATTTGTATCATATGCCTGCCTTAATTCACGCAGCAGCGCTGTGAAATTTTCCCTATCTTCTGGGCCTCCTGGACATCCTCGGTCATACTGATCATTGGGGTCCTTTGGTCTATCAATACTTGGATATTCCCAATCAATATCTATACCATCAATAAAAGGATACTTCTGAAGAAATTCAATACAGCTATTAATGAATATAGTTCGACTCTCTTTTGTTAATGCCATATCATGAAAATTTTCTCCTCTAGTCCAGCCTCCAACAGATACAAGTACCTTTACATTTGGATATTGGGATTTATAGTATTTATACTCTCCAAAATGACCTCTAAGTGCTCCCTGTTCCCAACCTTCCGAATGCTCAAAGGATTTATCAAAATCTGCAAAGGGATCAATACTTGCTAATTTAAAGCTCTTATCTACAGTAAAAAATCCATGATTTATCACTGTTACCTTATCCCAAGGTATCATAGAAACTGTAAAATTGTTATGCCCAGCCTGATACATTCCCCAATTTGGAAAATATACTACAATATTCTTACTAGAAGATGTTTCAGCAGCCTCTGAAATAAATGGTAATTGTACTAACAATAACATCAATACTAAAGCCACTATTGATTTACTCTTAATAATTTTTTTCATGGTATTCTCAACTCCTTTTTCTTTTTAATGAATAGTTTCATTATTTTACTTTCAATACACAATGTCTATGTTTATAAACTCTCATAATCATCAACTTTATCTAATAAAAAACACCTCCTTTGCAAAATGCTTTTAAGAATTATCCACAATATAATTTTGAATTTTTGAACATTTATTATGAAAATAATGATTTGTACTATACTAAGAAATTTGCGAATTGTAGTTAGAGATACACAACTTCAAACTTTAGTTGCTTATCCATAAAAAGATATTTTATATGTATTTTGTGGATAAAGGTTTTCCAAAATCAATTATAGAAATTTTAGTAAAAACTTTTCTTTATATATCTAAAACACCCATAAACATTGCGTATTTTTACATGTATAAATTAAGTTTTACTATATTAAATCTATCAATATCAATCTTCAAACCTTAATTCCTCAAAAAACTTTTAAAATACTATAGATTAGAAATCAAATGAAGAAATTGCATAATACATTTAAAGAATTTTTGGGATACAAAATGTAGTAGAGAAAGTCAAGAAAGCTATCTGCATATTGTATTTCAAAATTATTAGTGTGAATTATTCAAGTTTCTCAAATAAGAAAACATTCCAGATAAATAAAACTTATTTCATTTGTTATACATCATATTATATACGCATGAATGATGCCAAGTATCTTTTATTCTTAAAATTTCCAGTTATTTTATTCCAAGTTTTCATAAACATGTATTTGAGCCATTTTCAAAATATAAATACATAAAAAACTTAAAAATATATTCATATATTTATTATAAAAAAAACAAAATAGTGTGTAATTTGACTACACACTATTTTACACACTTTACCACTTCACGACAAGCTAAACATTTGAAACCACTGAAAAAGTGGGTGTTTTTCCCTATCTAATTTTGAAATTTTCGAATATCTTATCATCTTAGCAGAATATTACCATTTTGTGTAAAACGAATGAATTTAAAGAGAATACTAGATTGGCTATCCTCTTTAAATTTACCGCTAATTCAGTAATTTTAGCTTGTATAGACATGCTTTTTAGACCGTACCCTCTAGCTCGAACCAGTCCATGAGGAACTGTACCCCTGTCCTTTATTCATATGTTCCTTTTAATAATAGTTCTCCTTCATAAATCATAAGCCTTCCATTTGCAATGACAGTTTTTATCTCAAGATTTTCATCAAGGATGAGTACATCTCCATCTGAACCCTCTTTTATAGTTCCCTTCTGGGGATAAATATTCAATGCCTTTGATACATTTTTTGTAACGAATCTAAGGGCCTTTTCAATATCAAACCCAAGATTTTGAACCATAGTTATAAATTCTTTATATATACTATCAACTTGTGAAACTCCTATTTCAGTCATATTCCCCAAAGAATCATATCTTGACCAGCTTCCATATCCATCGGAGCTAATAGTAATGTTTTCAAGAGGTACACCCGATTCTGTAGCTTTTAGTATCACTCTTCCTGGACCTAACTCCTCATATATACCACAGGTAAGATCTATTACTCCTCCTCTTCTTGCATAATCGAAGGCCTCAAGAAGAAGGTCTTTATTCCTGTTAACATGGGTAGGTCTTATAGTTCTGATAGGTATATCAGTGCTTTCAATAACTTCATTTATAGGTGTCAATCCTTTTTCACCATTGCCCATATGAACTACAAGAATACCTGCCTTCCCAGAAAGCATTGCTGATACCCTTACATCTGAAGCTAATCTAGCCAATTCTTCGTTGCTAAGACTGGGGGATCTGTGATCTGAAAGTGCTACTTTAGCTCCAATTACTTCCTCTATAAATACGATGTCCTTCTTTACAGAATCAGTAAGTGTTTTTGTAGGGTATTCATATGAACCTGTAAGAACATATGCTGTGATTCCCTCTTCCTTTAAGGCCTTGGCTTTTGCCACAAGGTTTTCAACACTCCTTGTAGTTGAATCAGTTCCAAGAAGACCAACTACAGTTGTTATCCCAGCTGTTATAAGCTTTGATAAAGTTATTTCAGGAACCCTTGTTCTGAAACTTCCTTCACCACCACCACCAGTAATATGTACATGCTGATCTATGAAGCCTGGAACCATTTTTTTTCTACTTCCATCGATCACCTTCACCTTGTTGTTGGGAATCTCAATTCTATCCTCTATAAGAACAATCTTTCCTCCACAAATAAATACATCTTTTCTACCTATATATTTAGGATCATATATTTCTATATTTTTTACTAAAATCATCATATCCTACTCCTCTGCTATATAGATTTTTCCACTTTTTCCTTATCTTCATCAATATGTGCTATTCCAATTCCAGTAATAGCAAGTATTATTGCAAACACTATACCCATATAGTTCAGAATTGCCCATGGAAGATATTCAACCGTTGAAACTCCAAGAGTAGATGTCATATAGGCTCCTGCAGCTGACCAAGGTATCAAAGGAACTAAAACTGTTCCTGAATCTTCTAAAGTTCTTGATAGATTCTTTGGATGAAGCTTTCTTTGTACATATACATCCTTAAAAAGTTCTCCTGGAAGCAATATTGAAAGATATGAACTTCCTGTCACAAATGCTACTGTAAAACATGATGCTATAGTTGAAAGAATTATTCCAGTTGTTGATTTTACCTTTGACATTAATGCTTGAAGTACTGTATCAAGCATCCCCGATCTGCTAACTATTCCTGCAAAGCCCATGGCACAGAAAATAAGAACAGTTGTACCTGTAACTGAAACCACTCCGCCTCTGTTTATTAGTCTTGTAACTTCCCAAATAACTTCACCTTCATAGCCTGTCATTGATACATTAAATCCTTTAACAATAGCTGTAAATCCATTTTTAAATGTAAAGCCTTGTATAAGCACACCAAGACAAACTGAAAATAAGCTTGTCCCAAGCATAGTAGGTATTGTAGGCCATTTCTTAAGTGAACCTGTTATTATAATAAGAACAGGCAAAATAAGAACAATATTCCAATCAAACATTGTATCGAGCTGCTGAAGCATTGTTTTTACTGTTTCAGGTGTATTTACGTTTCCTGAAGCTCCAAGACCTACTACAAGATATACTATAAGAGATACTATAAATGCTGGTACTGTAGTATAAAGCATATGCTTTATATGCTCATAAAGCTCACTTCCTGCTGCTATAGGAGCAAGATTTGTTGTATCTGAAAGTGGTGATATCTTATCTCCAAAATATGCACCCGCAACTACAGCTCCAGCAGTTGCTGGAAGTGATACTCCAAGTCCTCCTGCAATACCCATAAGTGCAACTCCAATTGTACCTGCTGAACCCCATGAAGTACCTGTAACTATAGATACTATTGCAGTTATGATGAAAGCTGTCACAAGCAGAAACTTAGGATTAACTATCTGTACACCATAATATATTATCATAGGTACCGTTCCTGAAAACATCCATGAACCTATAAGGAAACCTACACTCCACAAGATAAGCGTAGCTGGTAAAGCCCTTGCTATCTTTTCAATAATTGCCTCCTGCATATCCTTCCATGTATATCCCAGCTTCATGGCAATTATGCCTGCAACAAATGCTGAAATTATAAGAAGTGGTTCAGTCCTAAGCTTAAAATAACCATACCCTACTGCAAGTGATATAATCATAAAAATAATAGGAATAACTGCCTGCCCAATTGTTGGGTTTTTCTTTTCTTTCTGCTTCATTAAATTTCCTCCTTAAATTATTAAAAATATAGTCGATTGCAAAATTCATAAGCTAGTATTTTCAAGATTTTCATAGAGAAAAACGAAAACTTTCCTCCACTTGACATAAAATTTATCCACAGAATACATATATGGTTCAATTTTAAGTATCGCTAAAGCTATTTTATTAACTTGCTATCTTAGCAAATACAGTATTTCTAATAGTCAATATTTAAAAACTTAAAAATTGATTGTGGATAACTCTCTAAATAGTTTCGCAATCATCTATTATTAAAAATATATTAGCAATTATCTATAATAGCAATTAATGTGCCAAATGCTAAAAATAAAGAAATTAATATAAAAATATTTTCCTTTCCATTTATTTCATGGGGAATTTTCATAAAAATCCAAATATTAATCTTTCGTCTTAATAATTAAAAATAAAAGCCCAAAAATAATTTCAGGCTTTTTTTGTCCATTATCAGGATGGTTTTATCCATTTATTCATAACTTTCCAAAACTCTTATTCCCCTTTCGCTAATTATACATCCTCTTTTACCTTTCTTATAGTCTATCAGTTTCTTATCCTCAAGCTTTTTCATTATCCCTCTTATCTTTCCTTCCCCAAGATTTACATTCTGTTTTTGTGCAAGCTGTGCTAAAGAACTTCTTCCTATTCCACTGTTCTTTTCGATTTCTCTAAGAACCCACAGTTCATTGCCATCAAGAATTATCCTTTCACTATTTTGTGTATCCTCTAGCATATAATAAGGAAGAGATGACAGTTCAAATCTTTTACCCTCATATATAAATGACAGATACTCCACCAGATTCATAAGCTCCCTTACATTTCCTCTCCAGCGATAATTTTGAAGAAACTCCACTACTATATCTTCAAACAATTCGTCAAGGGATTTTAGCTTTTCTCTTCTAAAGTAGATACCTACAAAGTGCATAAAAAGATATAATATATCATCTCTTCTTCGTCTTAAAGGTATAGTCTTAAGTGGAAGAATATTAAGCCTAAAAAATAGGTCTTCCCTAAATTGTCCTTTATCTATAAGGTTAAGCAAATTCTTGTTAGTAGCTGCAATAACCCTCACATCAATGGGAATTTCCTCAAGAGCTCCGACCCTTCTTATTCTCTTTTCCTGAAGAACCCTCAAAAGCTTTACTTGAAAATTAATAGGGGCATCACCTATTTCATCTATAAATATTGTTCCTCCATTTGCTATCTCAAAAAGTCCTACTTTTCCTCCTTTTTTAGCTCCAGTAAATGCCCCTTCCTCATATCCAAAAAGCTCACTTTCAAGAAGATTTGGAGTTATAGCTGCAATATTTACTGGGATAAAGGCATTTTTTCTTCTAAATGAATTCATATGGACTGCCTGAGCAATTATCTCCTTACCAGTTCCATTTTCTCCCTGAATAAGTATTGTAGCATCGGTTTTCGAAAATCTTTCAGCTTTTTTTATCATTTCCTTTACTTCTCTATTTACACTCAGGTAGTCTTCAAAAGTATAGAGCTTTCTTGTTATCCTCTTTTCATAATTTCTTCTTATCTTGTGATCAAGCTTTGATATCTTATCAGTATAGTCAACTGTCACCAAATGACCTAAATTATCCTCCAAATTTATTTGATGAATATCTATAAGCACTTCTCTTCCCTCTATTTCTGTAATCAGGGTTTTATTTTCATTAGATAAGATATCTATAGAATCTATAACCTTTGAGAGTTTCTTATTAAGAATATCCTTTTGCTTTTTTTCAAAAATCGACTGAAATTTTGAATTCACTCTTACAATTCTTCCGAGAGAGTTAACATAGGCTATTCCAGATTCCACACTATCAACAATTGTTTCAAGAAGTTTTTCAGATTCTTTTGCAGACTTTCTACTGTCATCTATAGATTTTGAAATTCGGACTATATCCTTGATATATCTTGTAACAAGACTTTCTCTTAATGTTTCTCTTATGTCAAGCCTTGAAATAATTTCATATATAGTTCTTATGTCAAGTATCCTCGTTCCTATATCAATTATGTTGTTTACAAAATTAGGCACCAAGGGCACCTCACCTGGAGTTATAGCTGTTTCTAGTGTTGGATAATATGTGCAACCAGGATAAAATGGATAGTATTTTACATGATCAAGCCCCAATTCAACTAGCTGCTCTATAGCTTCAAAAGCAGAGTTCTCACCGTCGTTTACAAAAAGTACCTCCATTCCCACAGGAAGGGAAATAACTCTTTCAATGTTCTTATGATTTATTACTCTATCGGCTATCAAAAAAGGAGTATTTCCCTCATAGCGCTTCAAAGCTAATCTTGCAGTGAATTCACTTGTAAAAAGTACAAGATCACATTTCATATTGGTTTTAGATACCTCAGACATGAGAACTGCTTCTACTATAATATGTTTACCTATTAGACTTCTAATCTGCTGTGCTATTGCATTTCCTGTAGTCTTTCCCATACTTACTATTGTTAGCTTTTTCATATAGTCCCTCCATAATAGGATTATATTTTATATCTAAGCTAAAATTATTTTACCAAGACTTTTAATATCGTAACTTTTATCATATTAAATCAGAAGAATATCTTAAACCATTCCTCTTATATTAAGAATACCTTTATTTTATCAATATTTCTATATAATGAATAAATTTTTCCATAAAAAATTTTAAGGAAGCAGTATATAACCACCTCCTTAAAAAGTCAAAACCTTTATTTAGCCTTTCTTTCAAGCTCTAATGCAACCTCTTTTATCTTTTTTTGCATCCCTTTTACATCAGCAATTATTTTATCTAAATCACCTGTTAGGAGCTTTCTATCCTTCATGACAACCTTACCGTTTACCATAGTCATTACAACGTTATGGGGATAGGCTGCATAGGTTATGGCTGAATAGTAATCATATATAGGCTGGATATTAGGTGTGTTTGTTTCAATTATTATTATATCTGCCTTTTTCCCAGCTTCTATCGATCCAATGATATTGTCTAGTTTTATAGCTCTTGCTCCTCCAATAGTTCCAAGCTCAACAGCTTCTATTGCTGGACAAATTTTATTGTTATTGGCAGCAACTTTTTGAATTTTAGTGTATTGATCCAATACATTTATTATATCCTGATGGTTACCACTCATAGGCCCATCTGTTCCTAAACCTACCTTAACTTTTTTTTCTAACATTTTAGGAACTGGAGCTACTTTTCTACCACTTTTAGCATTTGCAGCTACATTATGTATTACACCAACATCATTTTTATGCAATATATCCATATCCTCTTCATTTGTATATACTAGATGTGCTCCTATAACTTTATCACACAAAAAACCTATTTTATCAAGATATTGTACTGGTGTCATATCATACTTTTCTTTAAACCCTTCCATCTCAAAGGTCATTTCAGATATATGCATGAGTATTGGCACATTATATTTTTGAGATAATTCTTTTATTTCAATTAGATGTTCCTCATCATTGGTATAGGTTGCATGTGGAGCAAAGGCTGGGATAATCAGTTCATCATCCTTCCATTTTTCTATGAACTTAGTAGCATATTCTATTCCGCCATATGGAACATTGGTATCTGGAGCAATTTTTTCAAGAATTGTTTCTCCTGCTATTGCTCTCATTCCTAATTCCTTAGCAGCCCTTGCAACTTCAGCCTCAAAATAATACATATCTACAAAGGTGGTAACTCCCCCAAGAAGCATCTCAGCAATACTTAGCTTCGCTCCAATATTTACCAATATTTCATCTACAAGCATATCTTCTAATGGGAACATATACCTTGTAAGTCTATCGGGTATATCTTCTCCAAGACTTCTAAATACAGACATAGATACATGACAATGTCCATTAATAAATCCTGGCATAATAATACCATTTTTTGCATCTATCTTCTCATCATAATCATATTTGTTTAATAATTCACTTGTAGTACCTATTTCTAATATTTCAGTTCCATTTATTACTACAGCTCCAGACTCCATAATCTCCCTATTTTCATTCATAGTAATAATGGTACCATTGTAAATACATTTATAGGACATTGTTCCTACTCTCCTTTGCTCTAATTCATTTGCTTTTTCTTTCTTTCTAATTCCTTCTTGTCATTTATTATCGAGATTACAATAAATCCTATTATAGTAACTAAATAAGGCGTCATATGGATAAATTCAACGGGTATAGAAAATTCTTGAAGATAATTTGATAATGTATCTGCAAATCCAAATAAAAATGAAGCAAAAAGTGAACCAAGTGAGGTATTGCCTGCTATGGCTCTAGCTGCTAATGCAATAAAACCTCTCCCAGCAGTCATTCCTGATGAGAACCAAGAAACATAGCCCATTGATAGGAAAGCTCCACCCAATGCAGCAAATATGCCACTTATTATCAAAGCAATAAATTTTATTCTAAATACATCTATACCAACAGATTCAGCAGCCTCTGGGGACTCTCCAACAGCTTTTATTCTAAGCCCTAAGGACATATTATTAAATAGTATATGCATAAGTATTATACATAATATTGCAACATATGTAAGTATATTGTGTCCCGACAATATATTTCCTATTACTGGTATGCTGTTTATTATAGGTATATTAACATTTGGCAAAACTAAACTATTTAATGATGTAGATATTCCTTTGTCTCCTGTCAACTCAGCAAGTAAAAACACAGTACCTCCAGCAGCCAATATATTGATAGCTATACCAGTAAGTACAATGTTAGTCCTAAGCTTTAGTGCAAAATATCCAAGAAGCATACTTACTAAAATCCCTGATAAAACTGCTGCTAAAAGTCCTATCCATACATTTTGCGTGTATGCACTAAATATCACACCCATCAATGCACCTGTCAGCATAGTTCCCTCAATGCCTATGTTAATAGCACCTGCTCTGCTTGCTACAACCGCTCCTAATGTAGCAAAAAGTATAGGTGTAGTAGATCTTATAACTGCAAACCAAAATGCATCCTTAAAAATCATGCTAAGTAACAAATCCATATTATTGTACCTCCTTCTTAGCATTTAGATATTTCTCTTTTGCTAATTTGTTTTCTTCTCTTTGCTTCCAATAAGCTAAAAATCTTTCGGCTGCAATTAAAAGTATCATAACTGCTTGTATAATAGAAATAATTTCATTATCCACATCTGCCCTTCTAGACATCATATCTGCACCTATTCTTAAATAGGATAAGAAAAATGCAGCTAAAGGTACATATTTAGGATTATTCTTAGCAAGTAGGGCAATGATAACTCCATCCCAAGCATATGATGGAGTAACATCCCAGAGAAATCTCTTATACATTCCTGACATCTCTATTGCTCCACCTATGCCAGCAACAGCACCAGCAATAAATTGTGAGCTTATTATAACCTTTGCAGTATTTATACCAGAGTATTTTGCAAAGTTTATGTTGTCGCCAACAGTACGTATTTCATATCCCCATTTAGTTTTGTATATGTATATATAAGCTAAAATTATAAATAGTATAGCTATTAAAAAACCAGCATGTAATCTTGTTCCTGGTAATATTCTTGGAAGTGCAAAGCTTTTATTGAATCTATAGGATGCAAATACACTTGCCTCTGGATCCCTTAGATAGTAATTTACTATGTATAAACCAAAAAAATAAAATACATAGTTGAACATAAGTGAAGTTACTAGTTCATTTGCCTTCCATTTTATCTTGAGGATGCCTGGTAATACCCCTATACATCCCCCAATAATACCTGAAAAAATCATGGCTACTACTGGATGTATTGCCTTTGGCAATGTAAAGTTTATGGCAACATAGGATGCTACTATTGCTCCCATAAAAAAGCAGCCATCAGCAATCAAACTAAAATGCTTCGACTGATATATTATACAAAGTGCTAATCCAGTAAAAGTCAAAGGAATCATCATTTCAAGGACATTGGAGAAGTATTTAAGCTTCTGTATGGGACCAAAAAGAAAATTATTAATAGAATAGATAGGTGTTTCACTGGTTGCAAAAATAATTATTGCAGAGATTATCAGAGCTATAAGTATAGCTATCACTGTTCTTAAAGTATCATATTTATTAATTTTGGTGCTTAATTTTAAACTACTCATTTACAGCCCTCCTTATCTCCTCTTCTGATTGTTTATTTACTCCCAACATATATAGTCCAAGTTCTTTTTCCATAACTTTACTTGCATCAGGGAAATATCCTACTATCTCGCCACTATTCATTACAATGAGAGAATCACTTAATGTCATTACTTCATTTAAATCAGCTGAAACCAATAATATTGCGTTTCCTTCATCCCTCATTTTCACTATCATTTTTCTTATAAACTCGATAGCTCCAACATCTATACCCCTTGTTGGTTGATTTACTATTAACAAATCCGTATCAGAACTAAATTCTCTACCAACTACTACTTTCTGTATATTCCCACCTGATAGTCCTTTAACAGCTGTTTTTTCACTGTCTGTTTTTACATTAAATTTCCGTATTAGTCTTTTTGCTAAATCACTTATCTTTTTATTATCTAATAAATATCCGTTTTTACTAAATTCTTCACTCCTATATTTTTCAGATATAAAATTCTCTTCTATGCTCATATTAGGAGCTATACCTGTGTGCATTCTATCCTCTGGTATGTGAGCCATACCTAGTTCTCTTATTTCTCTTACACTCAGATTGCTTATCTCCTTGCCATGAACTAAAACCTTTCCCTTAGTAGCTTTTTTTAGTCCAGTTATGATCTCTATTATTTCTGATTGTCCATTTCCTTCTACTCCAGCTATACCTACAATTTCACCTTTTCTAACTGAAAAAGAGACATTTTTAACTACAGCTTTACCAAAATCATTTATATAATTAATTCCATCTACTCTTAGTAGTACTTCCTTAGGCTGTGCCTTAGCCTTATCTATTTCTAATTTTACATCTCTACCTACCATAAGTCTTGAAATATCATCTTCTGAAACTTCATTTACATTATGTACACCTACTGAAAGACCATCTCGCATAATAGTAAGTCTGTCACAAAGCTTCTTAATTTCGTGGAGCTTATGGGAGATAAATATTATAGTATGTCCAGATTTTTTCAATAGCATCAATTGTTCAAACAATTCTTCAATTTCTTGAGGTGTAAGAACAGCAGTAGGTTCGTCTAGTATTAATATTTTTGCTCCCCTATATAAGGCTTTAAGTATTTCAACCTTTTGCTTTTGTGATACAGATATATCTTGAACCTTGTTTTTAGGATTTATAGGAAGATTATATTTTTCAGATAGTTCCTTTGTAGCCTCTATGGCTCTTGTTTTATCAAGGAATATTCCCTTTTTTATTTCATGACCAAGAACAATGTTTTCTGCAACCGTTAAACTTGGTACTAGCATGAAATGCTGATGAACCATACCAATACCGAGTTCAAGTGCATCCTGTGAAGAGTTCATATTTATTTCTTTTCCTCTTAAGTATATCTTACCTTCAGTTTGCTTTTGCATGCCAAAAAGTATCTTCATAAGTGTTGATTTTCCTGCTCCGTTTTCACCTACTAAAGCATGTATTTCTCCTTCTTGTAGAGAAAAATCGACCTGATAATTGGCTACTACACCGCCAGGATAAATCTTAGTGATTTTATCCATTTTTAGTATCTCTGACATTTAATACACCTCTTTTCGATTATAAATAAAGCCAGCTATAAGCTGGCTCGTGATTTCTATATCTTAGAGTTTTATTTTACAGACTCTTTTAATTTAGCAAGTGTTTCACTATCCATACCAAATGCACTGCTTACTTTGATATTTCCTGCTGATATTTCTTTTTCAATCTCTTCAATTTTCTCTCTTACATCCTGTGGTACAAGCTTTTCATAGTAAGCATTTTTAGCAATGCCAATTCCGTTTTCCTCTAGACCAACTGCTTCTGCTTTTCCTGTTGGAATAGTTCCATCAAAGTACATATCAACAGCTCTTAATAATGAATTATCTACTCTCTTTAATGCTGAACTTAAAATCTTATTTGCTTTTTCTTCATTGTCAGCAAATAATTCAGCTTGATCTGAATCAACACCAATAGCATACATATTTGTCTCATGTGCTGCTTCTATTTGTCCTAATCCTGCTCTACCAGCAACATTGAATCCAATATCTACACCCTTAGTTTGATACTGAATTAATGCTAATTCTTTACCCTTTGCAGCATCACTAAATGAATCTATATAGGATATATCTACCTTTATATCTTTATCAATATATTTACCACCTTCAATATAGCCAACTAAGAAGTCATTGATTACTGGTATATCCATAGCTCCTAAGAAACCTATCTTCTTTTCTTCATTTATATTTTTTACATCTGTTCTAGTAGTTATTTGAGCAGCTAAAGCACCAGCTAAGAATCCTGCTTCATTTTGCTTATATGTAATTGAGTATACATTATCTAATCCTTCAACTTCATCATAGCTTACTGCGGTATCAAATAATATGTAAGTCTTTTCAGGATAGTTTGGAGCAACTTCTTCTACAGGCTCCTTCATGTGGAAAGTTCCTGTTATGATAATATCCCATTCTTCTTCAGAAACATCTTCTAAAGTAGGAATAAACTTAGTCTTATCTGAACCCATTTCTATTGTTTTTACTTCTACTTTATCACCATATTTCTCTTTAATCATATCCATTCCAGCTTGTGATGAATCATGGAATGACTTATCCCCCAATGAACCTGAAACCAACAGCACAATCTTTGTCACATCTGCTGGTTCTTCAGTATTTGCCTCTTTTGCTGAATTATCAGTATTTGTTTCAGTTTTTTGAGCAGAGCAAGCACCAAAAATAAAAATCATTGATACAACCAATAGTAAAGATAAAACCTTTTTCATTCTACATCCTCCTACATATTTATACTTTTTTCGCCAAACTATGCTAATAATATCACATTTAAATCAATTTGTAAATTCTTTGCTGAACAAGTCAGAATTTTTAAATTTTTTGGAGTTGTGGAAACATCTTCACAGATTTATTTTTAAGCCAGTTCCTTATATAATCATCCTTTGTAAGCTTTGACGGATTACTCTTAATAATTTTTTTTGCTTTCTTTCCGTCATCTTCTAGTAGATCTACTATTGTCATAATTATTGCTTTTTGAGGTACAATATAGGCCATTTCCTCATCAACTATCTCAAAATCTGGCCCATGTACATTTCCCATAAAACCACCAAAACCAAACTGAATCGTGGGCTTTATAGCTGCCAAATCTCCTATATCTCCCGATGCCATAGATTTTTGACCATCAAAAATATTTTCTGTACCTATTAGTCTGCTAAGATTTTGTTTCAAGACCTCTGATAAATCAAAACATTGCTCAAATGGCATGTATCCAGCAATATCCTCTATTACGCACTTTCCTCCAACAGCATAGGCTCCTGCCTCAAATGCTCTATCCACCTTGGAATTGGCATCTAAAATTGATTCTAGAGTTCTTCCTCTTACATAGGCTTCTATAACAACCCTTTCTGGCACTGTATTTACGGTTTGTCCACCTTCTTTGATTATTCCATGTACTCTTATGTTATGTTCATCCATAAAGGTTTCTCTCTGAGCATTTACTGCTGTAAGACCAATGGTAGCTGCATTTAAAGCGTTTATACCTAGGTGAGGAGCAGCACCAGAATGGGCAGCTTTACCATAGTAGGTTATTTTCTTTGATATAAATCCATTAAGGGATGAATTGACATCTGCTTTCCTCTCTTTTATTCCTCCCATAGTATGACAGGATATAATTAAATCTACATCATCAAATACACCTTTACTAATCATATCCTGTTTACCCGACATAAAGTTTATCCTTCCTTCTTCTATTAGCCTTCTTCTATATTCAAAATCTGTAAATTCTTCGGCTGGAGTTCCTATCAATGTTACTTTCCCACCTAAGCTGTCCATCATATTGCTTTCTTTTAATGCCTTCATTACCCCCAACATAATAGCTATCTGATTTGAGTGGGCACATGTATGGGCTGCTCCATTATCCTGTGTAGAATATTTATGTCCAAGTGTTGGAACAGCATCAAGTTCAGCTATTAAAGCAATATTTATTCCTTCGTTATTTCCTAGGGACGATTTAATACCTGTTACAGATATATTTTCTTCTACATCTAAGCCTATATTTCTTAAATATGTAACCATTATTTTTGATGTCCTAAACTCTTTAAATCCTAACTCAGGATTTCTGAAAATATCATTTCCAATATTAATTATTTCGTCCCTGTTTTTATCTATAATTTCACATAATTTACCCTTAATTGTTACCACCCCATTATTGATATTTCACATACATGAAGATTTTATCATATTCAATTACTATAATACAATGTTTTTCATAGTCCTTGTAGCACTTAGAAAAGGATATGATCGATTAGAATAAATCATATCTAGCTAGGCTGTCCTCTTATAATAATCCAAATTTCTTCAATTTATATTGAAGTGTTCTTCTAGATATTCCAAGGTCTTTAGCTGTTCTCTGACGATGTCCATTATTTCTTTCTAATGCTTTTTTTATAACTTTAATTTCTTCAATTTCTAAGATGCTATGTCCATCTTCCTTGGTTGGTTCATCTAAACTACCCACTTTTTTTCTGATTCTAAGGGGTAAATCCTCTGCTAATAATATCTTCCCATTTGATAAAGCTATTGAACTTTCAACGGTATTTTCAAGTTCTCTAATGTTTCCTGGCCAATTATAGTTCATAAATATCTCCCAAACCTCTGGAGAAATTTTTTCTATATTCTTTCCCAATCTTGTATTCATTTTCTTTACAAAATATAGTGCTAATTTTTCTATATCTTCTTTTCTAAATCGTAAAGGTGGACATTCTATAGAAATAACATTTAGTCTATAGTATAGATCCTCTCTAAATCTCCTATATTTAACTGCCTCTTCAAGGTTATCGTTTGTAGCCGCAATAATTCTTGCCCTTAGAGGAATGGTTTTTGAAGCTCCAATTTTCTCAAATTTCTTTTCCTGCAACACAGTCAAGAGCTTAGCCTGCAAGCTATGATCAAGGGTTCCTATCTCATCAAGAAAAATAGTTCCATTTAAAGCCAATTCAAATTTTCCTTGTTTGCTTTCATTAGCACCTGTAAAAGCACCTTTTTCATGTCCAAAAAGCTCACTTTCAATAAGATTGGCTGGCAGCACTGCACAATTCACATGAATAAAAGGAGCTTTGCTTCTATTACTTAAATTGTGAATTTCCCTTGCTATAACACCTTTACCAGTCCCACTTTCACCTGTCAATAATACTGTCGTATCTAAATCCTTGATTTTCTCAATTTTTCTTTTTATTTCAAGAATTTCTTTACTTGACCCCACTAATTGGGGTTCTTCTTCCCTACTATCGGCTTTATATATTATACTTTCCTTAACTTTAAATGCCTGTTTAACTTTATATATTAAATCATTATTCTCAAAGGGCTTGGTTATATAGTCATAGGCCCCTAGCTTCATAGCTTCTACTGCATTATTAATTGTACCAAATGCTGTCATCATAATAACTACTATATTGGGTCTATTATCTTTAATTTCCTTTAATACTTCAATACCACTTTTTTTAGGCATTTTATTATCAAGTATAACTAAATCATATTTTTTTTGCTTAATCTTTATACTTGCCTCTTCTCCATCACTAGCTGTATCTACTTCGTAGCCCTCATTAATTAATTCTTCATTTATAATCTTTAATATAATCCCTTCATCATCAGCTACAAGTATCTTCTTCCTCATATACATATAGTATCCTCTCCTCATTCCTAGTAAGGTAAGTAAACTTTAAATTCAGTACCTTCATCTAACTTAGAGTTTACTATTATCTGTCCACCACATTTTTCTATTACTCTCTTAACAATAGATAATCCCAATCCTGTTCCACTACCTTTAGTAGAATAAAAGGGCTTAAATATCCGATTCATTTCATCATCGCTTATTCCCTTTCCATCATCAGAAATAATAACTAAAACTTTTTTTTCCTTCTCTACATTATGGCTTTCTATATATATTGTTCCTTCTACTTCAATGGCTTGAACTGCATTAAATAAAATATTTATAAAAGCCTGCTGCAATTGGACATTATTTCCTCTTATAAGTGGTAAATTCTTTGAAAATTTCCTCTCTATATTTATATACTTTGATTCTTTGTGAAAACTCACAACATTAAAGCACTTTTCTAATACTTCATTTATATCTAATAATGAATATAATTCTTCCTGCGTTATAAAGGAATAGGAAAGCATTTGCTTTATTTTTTCATCTATTCTATCAACTTCATATATAATAGGTTCAATAAACTCTTTACACTTATAATCTTTTGACAGCTTTTTTTCTAAAATCCTAGCACAGCCTCTAATACTCATAAGGGGGTTTTTAATATCATGGGCGAGACCTGCTGCTAACTCGCCTAAAAGAGCAAATTGCTTTATCTGTTCTATCTCCCTCTCATATATCTTTTGTTTTGTTACATCTCTTCCAATAATTACAACACCAACTACTTCTTCTTTATTATTATTAATAGGTGAAATAGTGAGATTGACATATATTTTTTCATGATTTAAATTTGAAAAAATTTCTTCCTTACCACTATAACTCTTATTCTTGTTTATTACCTTCGCTATTGTGTTTTGTATTTTAATATTATTTTCCTCTGTAATAAAATCACTATAGCTTCTACCTACAATTTTATCTGGCTCCAATCCAAACATCCCAAAGGTTCCTCTATTAGCAGATGTTATCTTGCCATCTATATCTATGCCAATAACAAAGGAATCTACACTATCAAAAAGATTTTGTAAATAATTTCTTTCTTTTATAACTTCATTATCTAATAATACATTTTCGTAAGTGACCTTTGTAACAAATTTCATTATAGATAAATCTCTTTCAGTATAATCTTTATCCAAACTACAGCATATGGAAAACACCTTATAATTGTCCTGCATTCTTAATGGAACCACAATAATATCTAGCTTTTTACCATTTTCATTAAAGCTATAAATCTTACCTTCTTCAAGTATATATAACTCCTTTCTTTTCCCTTGTAAAAGCTTTGCTAATACACTACTATCAACATTTGAATAATTAATATCTCCGTCTATTAAAATCCTTCCATATCTTGTTATAGTAATTAATGCAAAATAATCGGATTTTATTATTTTATCGAAATCTAAATTTATAAGCTTTTTTAAAGTATTCTTTACATTGCAGCTAACGTCAGAATAAATCATTTTCAATCCTCCGTAATAATATTTTGAATATTTTGAATTTATACTTTTATTTACTATTATTCTATACAATATGTTCAATCCCTTCAATTTACTTTCTAAAATATAAACATCGTTTATTTATATCTAAAAAAAACAAACTCCCTATCACTGATATAGGAGTTTGTCTTTCTGCACTATTGAGTCTATTCAATTAAGATTATTCTTTACCAATTACAGCTCCATTCATTATATATGCACCATCAAGAATTTCAACAAATTCCTTCCAAAACTTCATGTCTTTTTTCTTGTCTATAATAGGCTTAGTCAAAGCTAATTCTTTTAAGAATTTTTCTTGCTCTTCAGTATTATTTTGGCTATTTAACTGGGTTAATGCATATCTATTTACATCTTTAACAAACAATGCAAACATCTGATCAATCAAATCTTCGTGTACATTCCTTAATTTAGCACCTTCTAATACGAGCTGAGCATATACTATCATTGTGTATATCTCTCCATAGTTAAGCATATAATCCATATTTTTAACTAATTTCTCGTCTGGTGCAGCATCAGCCAACATTTTTCTAAAGATTTCTACTTGGTTTAAGAATATTTTTACGTTAGGAATTTCTACACCTTCATATGCCTTTTTATAATCAGGAAACTTAACCTTTCTAAGTCCACCCATTCTTTGCGCAAATACATTAGAATCGTCCTTAGCTTCGTCACGTATTGGAATTTCTGGATAATGTATATTTCCAAAGAAATAATTCTTCATAAACTTAAGTACTAATGCCATATTTACATGGGCAGTACCCTCTAGTCTAAATAGATAATCCATAGTTCCATAGGCATCAGATATATAATTTTCATTTTCATAGCCCTTGGCACACACAACATCCATAATAAGTCTAACTACATCTCCACCTTGAGTTGTAACCTTCATCTTCTGAATTGGGTTAAACAATAAGTAACGTCTATCATTCTCAGACATGGATCTGAAGTAATCAAGACTTCTAAGTGCATATAATTTCATTGCATTGGTACGGCAAAAGGCTTCAGATAAAAATGATCTAATATGTGGAAAATCAGTAACCTTTCTACCATAGATAACACGTCTATTTGCATGGGTAATTGCTTCCCAAAATGCATGGGCAGCTATCCCTGCTGCTGCAAAGCCTAACTGGAATTTACCAATGTTTACTGATGATAATCCATCGGCAAAGGCTTCATCCCCAATCTTTAAAATATCCCTATCAGTAAGAGGATACTCTATCATTTCATATTCTCCAACTCTAGCCTGCCCTATTGATGGAGTTTCTATATCCTTTATATATTTATAATTCCTATGTCTGCTATCTACTACCCAATAAGTCCACTCACCTGTTTCAGAATTTTTACCTAAAGTAGTTATCTTAGGTGCTATTTGAGCATTTCCTATATAGTATTTATTACCATTAGCAACATATTTTCCATCACCAACTGGTTTGATTGTACATTCATTAGAATAGAGATCTGCACCATGTTCCTTTTCAGACATTCCAAAGGCAAATACATGTCCCTCTTCTAATTGAGCAGCCAATTCCTTTTTTTGTTCCTCATTTTTACTCATCCAAATTGGTCCTACACCCAGCACTGAAACCTGAAAAGGATATTGATAAGCTTCACCATAAAATGCAAGTATCTCACTCATTTCGCAAATTCTTGCTAAATCAAAACGAGAGTCATCTGCACCATATCCTTTAGCAGTTAACATTGTTGCAAATATTTTATGCTCTGCCTGATATTTTATCCAATCCTCCTGCCATCTATAAGCCTTATGATCTTCTCTTATTGCCCGTAAGCCTTTATTTTCAAAAAACTTTATAGTTTTAATCATTGCGTCATGGGTTTTTGGGTCAGCATGTTTTACATTATATTCACTTGGATTTAACAATACTGATTTAATTGACATTCTTATTCCCACCTTTTTTATATTAATTTTTTATATTAATGTGTCAACTCTGCACCTAAGCCATATATTTCTTAGGTGCAGGCTTCACTCCCGTGCATCTCTTCAATGTCCCAGGGCTATGACACATACTATTGATTTATTGATCTTTGAGACTGGTTATCTATATAGATTTCCAATAGTAAAACTTAATCTATACATGTACAAATACACAGTGCTTATAAGAGTTTAGAATATGTATAAATTAATAGTATTACTTGAGCTCTATAAAAGCTCAAATACAGCAGCTGCCCCCATACCACCGCCAATGCACATACTCACAACACCATATCTATTATTCCTACGCTTCATTTCTGAAAGCAGCTTAGCGGTTAAAAAGGAGCCAGTACAGCCTAACGGATGTCCTAATGCAATAGCTCCTCCATTTACGTTTACTTTTTCTTTATCTAAACCTAACTCATTGATACATGCTATAGCTTGAGAAGCAAAGGCTTCATTTAATTCAAACAGCTGTATATCCTCTTTATTTAAGCCTGCAATTTTTAAAGCTTTAGGAATTGCTTTAATTGGACCGATTCCCATAATTTCAGGATCTACACCTTTAGAAGCAAATGATCTAAACGCAGCTAATGGTTTTATTCCAAGTTCTTCTGCTTTTTCCCTTGATATAAGTACTACCACTGCTGCTCCATCACTCATTTGCGATGCATTTCCTGCCGTTACAGATCCTTTCATTTTGAAAACTGGTTTTAGCTTTGCTAAACCATCAATAGTTGCATTTGGTCTGACTCCTTCATCCTTATTGAATATAAAGGTTTCATTCTTTACTATTCCTGCATCATTAGTAACAGGTCTAACACCTTCTATAGGAATTATTTCCTCATCAAATTTTCCTTCAGCCTGTGCTTTAGCTGCCCTTCTATGACTTTCAACAGCAAACTCATCCTGCATCTGCCGTGTTACATTATACCTTACTGCAACATTTTCTGCTGTTAATCCCATTGCAGTATATGCCTCAGGATAATTTTCCATAAGATATGGGTTTGGTGTAATAATATTTCCTCCCATTGGAACTATACTCATGGATTCTACTCCACCAGCCATTACTATATCTGTTTGACCAGCCATAATGCTATTTGCTCCTATTGCTATTGATTGAAGTCCAGAGGAACAAAATCTATTTATCGTTTGAGCAGGCATACAGTTTGGTAATCCAGCCCTATGGGCAATAATTCTAGCAACGTTAAATCCCTGTTCAGCTTCGGGAAATGCACATCCCATAACAAAATCATCTATTTCTTCATGCTTCAACTGTGGTACTTTCTTTAAAACTCCTTTAATAACTTGAGCTGCAATATCATCTGGTCTAGTATATCTTAAACTTCCCTTTGGCGCTTTACCTATTGCAGAACGACCATAGGCTACTATAACTGCTTCTCTCATTTTACTGTCACCTCCATTAATTTCTAAGGGGTCTACCCTTGTTAAGCATATGCCCAATTCTTTGTAAGGTTTTTTCTTCTCCACAAAGACTAACAAAGGCTTCTTTCTCTAGTTCAAGAATTTGTTCTTCAGTAACATCTATGCCAGCGGGAACCTCTCCACCAGTTAAAATGTGAGCAACCTTATCAGCAATATAGGCATCATATTCTGAGATGAAGCCGCCTTTTAGCATAAAATCTATGACATATTGTAATGAAGCTTTTCCACTAGTTCCTAATACTTTAATTGTATTTTTCTGTAGTGGTCTAAATCCACTTTCAGCTAAATAAAGGACCTTTGCCTTAGCTTCATCTATCAAGTATTCCTTGCTCATTACAACATTATCACATTTTCTCATATAGCCATTTTTAATTGCATCATATCCGCTGCTTGATACTTTAGCCGTAGCAATATTTTTCCAAGCCTTTTTAATATGGGAAAGCATCTCTCCATTATTAACCTTACCTAGATTCTCTATACTACGAACCAATAATTCTTTAGTTCCACCACCAGCTGGAACAAGGCCTACTCCAACTTCTACAAGTCCCATATAGGTCTCAGCATGAGCTGAAACAAAATGAGAATGCATAGTTATTTCTGCCCCCCCACCTAAAGTCATTCCATAGGGAGCTACAACTACTGGTTTCTTACAATATTTAATTGCCATATTAGCCCTTTGAAACTTGTTAACCATGTCCTCTAATTCATTCCATTTCTTATCAGACGCTAATTTACCTACAAGCATTAAATTGGCACCTGCTGAAAAATTTTTGCTTTGATTACCAATTACTAATCCCTTATAATTTTTCTGAACTTCTTCTACTGCATCATATATCATGTCCATGACTTCATCTGTAATTGTATTACCTTTAGTTTTAAATTGTAGACATAAAACATCATCTCCAATATCAACTAAAGCAGCATGTCCATTATCCTTTACAATATTATTTTTAGGCGATGAAATAGTTATATAAGGAGTCTCAAAATCAACTTCATCATAAAATTTAACCTTATTAGCTGCCAATCTTTCTTCAATCCACTCTGGAATGACCTCTCCTTCTTTCTTCATTCTTGATACAGATTTCTTTAATCCAATTGCATCCCAAATAGCAAAAGGTCCTAATTCCCAGTTAAAGCCCCACATCATAGCATTATCTATTTCTTTGTAGTTATCTGTTATTTCTGGTATCTTTCTAGCACTGTATAGTAAGACATTTTTAATAGCTTCCCAAGCAAATTTATTTTCTTCTCTTTTACCATAAACTAAGGTCTCATACTTATTAGATGATTTAAGTGCTTCATTTATAGCTTCAAGCTTTTCTTTAACTAGTGCTACATACTCTTTTTTTTGTCTATCCCAAACAAGGATTTCTTTACCCCTTTCTGTCTTAATTTTCTTATAGAATCCTTGTTTTGTTTTATCCCCCAATTGTCCATTTTCAATTAAATCAACAACAAATTTGGGAACATTAAACTCTGACTTTTCTGCTTCATCATCTATATTATTGATAACGTTTTCAGCAACATGATGAAAAATGTCTAATCCAACCATATCTAAAGTACGGAAAGTAGCACTCTTTGGTCTACCCATAACATTACCTGTTAATTGATCTACTTTAGGTATGTCGTATCTATATTTCTCCATAAGCTGTATCGTATTAGCAATAGCATATGTTCCTATTCGATTACCTACAAAATTAGGAGTATCCTTTGCCAATACAACTCCCTTACCTAATTTTTTAGTACCAAATTCAGTCATAAAATCAACTATTTCAGGTAAAGTATGCTCCCCAGGTATTAGCTCAAACAACTTCATATAACGAGGTGGATTGAAGAAATGTGTACCTAAAAAGTGTTGTCTAAACTCTAAAGGCATATCTCCTACTATTTTATTTATTGATACTCCAGAAGTATTTGATGACACTATACTACCTAGTCTACGATATTTATTTATCTGTTTCATAAAATTCTTTTTAACTTCCAAATTTTCAACGATAACTTCAATAATCCAGTCACAATCCTTTAACACATCCATGTTATCACTAAAGTTACCTACTTCAATCATATCTCCAAAGGCTTCATCATATATTGCTCTATTTTTAGGATTAGTAACTCTATCTTTTCCCGCCTGTGCAAAACGATTTCTAACTACAGGACTATCTAGTGTCAGCCCCTTAGCCTTTTCCTTTTCAGTTAATTCTCTAGGCACTATATCCAATAGACAAACAGGTATCCCTGCTCCTACTATATGGGCTGCAATTCCAGCTCCCATAACACCTGCCCCTAACACTGCCACTTTATTTATATTAAAATCCATTAGTCTTCCCTCTCTTTCTAAAGTGCATATCTTAAATATAAATTATTAGTTAAGAAATCCCATTTAATTACTATTCTTTAATCAAACCTGCCTCAATAGCTTCTTTTCTTAATTGATTTCTAAAATAAGGATGTGCTATAGAAATTAAGGCATTTACTCTATCTTTAATTGGTTTATTAAATATATCAGCTATACCATATTCAGTTACAATGTACATAGCATCGCTTCTAGGGGTTGTAACAACTGCTCCTGGAGGAAGAACTGATGTTATTGTAGACTTAAGCTTTCCATCCTTATCTTTAGTTGTAGATGCTAGACAAATAAAGCTCTTTCCACCTTTAGATATTCCAGCACCCCTTACATAGTCCAATTGTCCACCAGTAGAGCTATATTGTCTAAATCCAATAGATTCTGAGCAAACCTGTCCTGTTAAATCAACCATTAAGCAAGCATTAATTGATACAAAATTTTCATTTTTGCCAATTGCATATGGTTCATTTACAACATAGATAGGAGCAAGTTCAACCTTCCCTTCTCCAACAAACTCATATAACTCTTTACTTCCTAAACCAAATCCTGCATACATTTTTCCATTAATAACATCTTTTTTAGCAAGATAAACCATTGAATCAGTAAACATTTCAGTATGTACAGATAAATCCTTTTTAGACTCTAGTCCATAGCCTATTGCATTAGCTAAACCACCAAGTCCAATCTGAATGGTTGATCCATCTGAAATATTTGGAAGAATTAACTCTGCAATTTTTTTATCTGTTTCAGTTGCTTCGGGTTGTGGTAATATTGGCAGTTCATGATCAAATTCACATATATAATCTACTTCACTTACATGAATCCTATGCTTTATACCCTTAACCTTTGGTTGATATTTGTTAACTTGAACTATTATTTTATCTGCTAAATCAGCAACTAATCCATTTGCAGAAACCCCCATAGGTCCATAATACATATAACCTTCTTCATCGGGCATAGAAACATCTGCTAGTAGAACATTCGGTTGAAAATTAATTATAGCTTTATCTAGTCTTGAAAGATGAACTGAGTTTATATTTACATTTCCAACTTTATAAAAGGCTCTAGCATAACCTCCATAGAAAGTTGTATGATAATTAATACGACCTATATATTCAGGTGATTTCAAAAACTTAAATGGATAAAGCACTAATGCTGACATTAAGTCCACATTCTCTAATTCTCCTACACGATCTGAAATTGCCTCTAACAATTGAATAGGTGCTGCTGAACAACATCCAAACCATGCTTTATCTCCAGATTCTATTTTTGAAGCAGCCTCCTCAACTGACACTAGCTTACTCTCATAATATTTTTTCCAATCCACAATTAATCCCCCTTTTATTTGCCTTGGAAGTTGGCTTTTCTTTTTTCTATAAAGGCAGTTACACCTTCTTTGAAGTCCTCTGATTGTCCACATCTCACTTGATGCTCTACTTCTTTCGCTATAAAGCTCTCAAACTCCTTATATTCACTTTCAAAAATCAAATCCTTCATTCCTGCATAAGCTAAAGAAGGTCCACTAGCTAATTTAAGTGCAAAATTTTCTACAGTAGCCTTTAACTTTTCTAAAACCACTACCTTATTAACTAATCCTAAACCAAGGGCAGTATTAGCATCTATCGGTTTACCTGTCATGATTAATTCAGTAGTCTTAGCCACACCTATAGCACGAGTGAGCAAATATACTCCTCCAGCATCGGGAACTAATCCAATATTTACAAAGGCTTGTATGAAATTAGTGTTTTCTGCTGCAATTCTAAAATCACAAGCTAATGCTACGTTAAAGCCCGCTCCTGCTACTGGTCCACTTACAGCTGCTATAACTGGTTTTAATAATTTCTTTATTTTTAGTGAAACCTTCCCAACCTTTTCAATTGCTCCAACAAAGTCTAATTCTTCTCCTTTTATGCCTTTATACATCATTCCGATATCGCCACCAGCACTAAAACCTTTTCCTGCACCAGAAATAACTATAACCTTTACAGAATCATCTTCTGCACACATATCCAAAGCAATTAATAAATCATCAATCATAGCTTCATCTAATGCGTTCAAATTTTTGGGGCTATCTAATACAATTGAAGCTATTCCCTTTGAAACAGAATACCTTATCTTTTTAAAGTTCAAAATTAGCACTCCTTTCACCCTTTTTCTATACTTGTTTAATATATTGAGCAAAAACAATGCCAACTTAGAATCCGCTAAATAACTATGCAGAAATCTTTTATTGGTGCAAAGATTGTACACCAAGTGAAATTTTCGTACTAAATATAAACAATTTCTTTGATATTTACTTAATTTGTATTAGACATAAAAATTTTGAATAAAACTCTATTCACCCTCAAACAAATTTGGAGTTACTAAAAATTTAAACAAATCTTAAATAAACATTATTAGCTACTAAACCCATAATCCTCCGTAAATATTTTTCTATATTAAATTTATAAATCATATTGACATGGATACAATTTTATGCAAAAATAAAATTGTGATGTTATTGTATTTGTATCTATTGTGTTTCTATAGATACATTATAGTTACAATTTTAAAATATAAGGGGGATTTATAATGAGTAAAAGATATGAGTTAAATAAGAACTTAGCCGAAATGCTTAAAGGTGGCGTTATCATGGACGTTATGAATCCAGAGCAAGCTAGAATTGCTGAAGCTGCTGGAGCATGTGCGGTTATGGCATTAGAAAGAATTCCTGCAGACATTAGAGCTAAAGGTGGTGTTTCAAGGGCTTCCGACCCAAAAATGATCAAAGAAATTCAAGCAGCTGTTTCTATTCCAGTAATGGCTAAGGTGAGAATTGGTCATTTTGTTGAAGCTCAAATCCTTGAAGCCTTGGAAATCGATTATATAGATGAAAGTGAAGTATTAACGCCTGCCGATAATGTATACCACATCGATAAAAGTAAATTTAAGGTACCATTTGTTTGTGGTGCTAAAAATCTAGGTGAAGCTTTAAGAAGAATCAGGGAAGGAGCTTCAATGATTAGAACTAAGGGAGAACCAGGTACCGGTGATGTTGTTGAAGCTGTAACTCATATGAGAAGAATGAATGAAGAGATTAGATATATCAAGTCCTTGACTGATGAACAATTAATGACTGCTGCTAAAGATATGGGTGCTCCATATGAATTAGTCAAATATGTAAATGAACATGGTAAATTACCTGTTGTTAACTTTGCTGCTGGTGGAATTGCTACTCCTGCCGATGCTGCCTTAATGATGCAATTAGGCTGTGATGGTGTTTTTGTTGGATCGGGAATTTTTAAATCAGGTAATCCTAAGAAAAGAGCTGAGGCAATCGTTAAGGCTGTAACTCATTACAATGACCCTAAGGTATTAGCTGAAGTATCTGAAGATCTTGGTGAAGCAATGGTTGGCATTTCAGTAAGTGATATAAATGCAAATAATAGAATGGCTGATCGTGGGTGGTAAAATGATTATAGGTGTTTTAGCATTACAAGGTGCCTTTAGAGAACATATGAAATGCCTCAAAAAAATTGGTATTCATGGTAAGCTTGTAAAAAGCAATAAAGACCTAGAGGGCATAGATGGAATCATTTTACCAGGTGGTGAGAGTACCGCCATGGGAAAACTACTTGTAGATTTTAATATGAAGGAGAATCTCTCTAATAAAATCAAAAACGGTCTTCCAGCTTGGGGTACATGTGCAGGTATGATACTACTTGCTAAAAAAATCGATGGAGAAAATAAGGCTCATCTTGGAGTAATGGATATAGATGTAAAAAGAAATGCTTATGGTAGACAACTGGGTAGTTTTTCTACTGAAAAAATAATCCCTGAGATTTCTGATGAGCCAATTGAATTGGTTTTCATTCGAGCACCTTATATAAACAGTGTAAATAACGGTGTAGACATTTTATGTGAGGTTGACGGAAATATTGTAGCCGCAAAGCAAAGAAACATCCTTGTCACATCATTTCATCCTGAGCTTACTGAAAATAGAGCTTTTCATAGATATTTTGTTAAAATGATAAAAAATAATAAATCTGTCTAACAGCATGATTTTAGGTTGTAGTTTATAGGTTGAAGGTAGTATAGGTTGTAGTCTATCCCCCATGGATTTTAATAGACAAAGTATTCAAAAACAACCTTTTACCTTCAACCTATTTTTATTTCAACTCATCCATATTAATACCTTTTTTCTTTGCAATATACTTAGGAATTAATGAGATCAAAAATAATATAATACCCGCTGCGGCAAATTTAATTAACAATCCTGCTGAAAATCCATTTGTTACTATTTCACCAGCCATATATGCATAGATAAATGCTCCTGGTGCCATACAAATCAATGATACGATAAAATATGTGCTTAATTTAATTTTAGTTAATCCATAGGCATAATTTTGGAAAGAAAATGGAAATACAGGAACTAAACGAGTTAGTATTAAAAAACTTGTACCGTTCTTCTCAACTCCATCATCTATCTTTTTAAACATTTCATTTTGTCCAATTTTGTCCTCAATCATACCTCTAGCCACATACTTTGCAACCAAAAATGCTGCTGTGGCACCAAGAGTAGCTCCTAGTAATGATACAACACCACCTATTATTGGTCCAAAGGCTATTCCAGCTATTATGGTAAGCATTGATCCTGGTAACATGAATACACAAGATGCTATAAATACTAAAATAAAAACAAGATAACCCCATACACCAAATGACTTAAAAAACGCTTGCATGGCTTCAACATCTTGAATCTTACTAACTAAACCAGTTTTCCAAGCTATGAAAAAGCCTATTGCGATTACAAGTACTGCAATGACTAATTTCCCTGAACTTTTCTTTTTATCTTGTGTCTTTGACATGAAAAACACCTCCTAATTAAAATATAAGGGGAGGGGGACCCCCACCTATATCAATACATATTATTTTATTTCTCCAGTTTCAACTGGTAAGTCTTTATTATAGCTCCACTCAATCCATGACCCATCATAATTCTTTACATTTTTATATCCAAGAAGATGACTTAAAACAAAAGTTGTATGAGCTGAACGAACTCCTGATTGACAATATGCAATTATAGTTTTATCAGGTGTTACACCTTTGGACTCGTATATTTCCTTCAACTCTTCAACAGTCTTAAAAGTAGTATCTTCACCTTCTCCTACATTGATAGCATTTTTATATTCTATAAATACGCTTGATGGAATTCTTCCCTTTCTAAAAGCACCTGATTTTAAATCTTCGCCTGTTGCTTCTTTAATAGAGCGAGTGTCTAATATTATTACATTTGGATCATTTATAGCTGCTTTAACATCCTCCAAAGTAGCTAATTTACTTAAATTTTCCTTACCATCAAATTTATATTCAGTTTTAGTTATTTCTGGCTTTTCAGTAGTTGTTTTAAATCCTGAAGCTTTCCAACCATTTATACCACCATCGATTAAAGCCATCTTTTTATGTCCAATAATCTCTAATTGCCATAAAAATCTAGCTCCATCATAGTCGCCCTTTGCATCATAAAGAAGTATCATCGTATCATTATCTATGCCAATATCGCCTAAAAGCTTAACAAGTTTTTCTGACTTGCTTCTCATACCACCAAATTCATATTCACCCTCATCAGCACTATAATCTGGTCTCCATATATTTACAGCCTTTGGAATGTGTCCAAGTAAGTACTCAGCAGATTTTCTAATATCAATTACTACAACTTTTTCATCTGACTCAATCAGTTCCTTTGCTTTTTTAGCACTTACTATAACTTCTGGATTTGCATACTTATCATATTTTGTTTCTTGCTTCTTTAATTCATCTTCTGTTTTTTGAACAGGTGTATTACATCCAACTAGTCCAATAACTAACGTTAAGGCTAAAATTAATAATAAAAACTTCTTCATAATTCTTCCTCTCCTTTGTTGTTAATAATTAAACATATTAATATTTATTTATAGGGAAAAATTTTCTTTCCCTTATAGATCTGCCTTACTTTAACACTTTATTTATATTTTTCTTTGATTTATATCTGTTTGCCCAGCTAGTAACAGGACTGCCTGGCACTCCTGGAAATTCAGATTTAGAATTCCATGTTTCTCCGAATATTAAATCAAGTATATGAACAGCTTTCTTACCACCCTTAACCATTGATTCTCTACATGCCGCACAATATGCTACAACATAATCTGATTTCATTTCTGATGTTCTTCTCTTCATAACTCTTAAAGCTAACTCTGGATTAGCTGGCACAACCATTCCTCCAAAGCCACAACATCTTGTATTTTCCCTAGTATGAGGTGGTTCTTCAACCTTATATCCTAATTCATTCATAATCCATCTTATTCCATCATGAATTGACTTTACATTTCTAGTGGGACATGAATCATGGATGGCAAATACGATATCACTATCTTTTCCTTTTCCAATGGCTTCTTTAGGCAAACCAATCTCAGGTAATAGCTGCCATAATGAAGTAACTTTTTGATTTGGACTATATTCAGACATAGTCATGTAACATGACTGACAAGCAACTATTATTTCTTCTGCTCCTAACTTATCAACTTCTGCTTGAAATTGACTATATCTTTCTTTAAATTTATCCACCTGCCCTAGAGCCTTCGTTGGCTTACCGCAACACTTTAATATTGCTCCAGTACCTGGTAGTTTCTCCTGTAAATATTCTAAAGTTCTTTTCACTGCTTCTGGATTATAGGATGGTAAACTACATCCTGGAATAAAAACTCTCTTTGTTTTAACAGTCATAATAGTGCCTCCCCCCTTATTTTTTAGCTGGTCTAGCAGTATTAAATAATTTTGAGAAACCTAGAGCCTGATGAACCTCGATAGCTCCGTGTCCCTTAATAGGTGACTTCCCATCATTGGCTTTAATCATAAGCTTTCTAATATCCATAAATCTATCCTTTATCTCAAAATCCTTTGGACAAGCAATAGTACATTGACTACACATATTACATGAATAAGGTATTATTGGATCTACTTCACCAGTTTTTAAGATATTTTCAAATAAATCCTTAGGACATTCACAATAGTCACCAAGCATCTCACATTCCTTCATACAAAGCTTACATTCACATTTTAGACATCTAGAAGCTTCATTGATAGCCTGTTCTTCTGTAAAACCTAAATCAACTTCTTCAAAGCTTTTTACTCTCTCTTTTGGATCCCTTTGGGTCGTTTTTATTCTTGGAATATCAATATCGTCTTCCTTTAAATCTGTTTCGAGCCAAGTTTCATAAGCTCCTTCATATTCTCTGTCCTCTAGCATATCTTGATTATTAAAGAATCTATCTACAGATATTGCAGCTTTTCTACCTTCTGCCATGGCTTCTATAGCTATAACGGATCTGCCACTGGCATCTCCTGCTACAAAAACATTTTCTATTTTGGTTTGAAGTGTTATAGGGTCTACTTTAAATTTTCCGCCCCTTATAGTTTCTAGGTCACCCTCTTGATCAAAGGAATTATCTACTGCCTGTCCTACAGCAAAAACAACATTATCAACATCCAATATTTTCTTCACATTTTCATCATACTTAGGATTAAATTTACCATCTTCATCAAAAACAGATACACATTTCTTTATTTCAAAGCCTGATACCTTTCCGTTATTTCCTACGATTTTTACAGGCCCAAAGCCATCATGTAAAATTATGCCTTCTTCTTCTGCTTCCTCAATCTCCCAATCATGGGCAGGCATCTCAGGTCTACTTTCTAAGCATACAAGGTGTACCTCTTCTGCTCCTACTCTTCTAGCACTCCTTGCAACATCTATAGCAACATTTCCTCCACCAATAACTGCAATTTTCTTTCCTATATCGTATTTTCTAGTCAAGCTGACTTCTCTTAAAAAGTCAACTGCATTTAGTACCCCATTTAAATCATGTCCAGGTATTGGAATAACTACTCCTTTATGAGCTCCTACTGCTATTATTACTGCATCAAAGTCGTTTTTTAAGCTTTCAAAGGAAATATCTTTTCCGATTTCAACACCCATTTTGAATTCAACACCTATATCCTTTAATAAGCTATATTCATGGTCAATAATATGTCTAGGTAATCTATACTCAGGTATACCAACCCTCATCATTCCACCAACTACCTGAAGTCTTTCAAATACCGTTACCTTGTAGCCTTTTCTCCTTAAATCCAGTGCTGCTTGTGCTCCAGCTGGGCCTGCCCCAATTACAGCTATTTTTTGAGGCTTTTCTACTTCAATTGTTAGATTCCAATCCTTTTTATCGTCATAGTTATCAGCAGCAAATCTTTTTAAAGCTGCAATTGCCATGGGCTGCCTAAATGCCTCTTCTCTTTTACATTTTTCTTCACAAGGATGGGCACAAATTCTGCCTAGCGTAGCTGGCAAAAAAAGCTTTTCTCTAATTAGATTTATAGCTTCCTTATGCTTTCCTTCTCCAATTAAGTTTACATACCCCTTTACATCTGTATGCATTGGACATGTAGCTTGACAATAGGGCGGTGCATCACCCATACAATTATCTACTATATCCTGCATTTTATCCAAAACTTGTTTTGGATAAGTTATTTTTTTCATACCTTTGCCCCCTTCTTTTTCAACACGGATTGTTTATATAAAAACAACCTTTGTTAAAAACTCTACAATTTATAATATAATTATAATATAATTTTTCACAAATACTTAATAAGTATTATTTATGATATATAATAATCACTTATTATATAGATTTCCCATAGTAAAATTTAATTTATATATATTAAAATATCCAATGCTTTTGGGGATTTTTGATATGTATAAATTAACTGTTTTACTGGAATATCTATATAAATTCCCCATAGCAGACCTTAATTTATTTATATATTCTTTTTGATATAAAAGTAACAAATACCACAACTAATTATGTTATAATAATATATAAACAAAATTTTAAATTACTTGTTTTCCAATAGTTTTTTATATAATGGAGGATTATATGAATATACAATATTTAAAGGCTTTCTATATGACTGTAAAAGCAAATAGTATTTCAAAGGCTGCTAAACTTCTACATTTGACACAACCAGGTCTTAGTATGCAAATACAATCATTAGAGAAAGAGCTGGGTGTTAGTCTCCTAAACAGAAGTAATAAGGGAGTTGAACTTACTGAAGCTGGTAAGATTGTTTTCGATTATGCAACAACTATATTATCTTTGCAGGATAATATAGAAAGAGACCTAGCAAATCTAAAATCAGATAAAAAATACCTTCTTATAGGTTCTTGTAAAGCCGTTGGTGAATATGCCCTGCCTTGTAGCATATACATGTATAAACAAAATAATAAGGATGTAGATATAAATTTAGAGATAAGTAATACAAGTGCAGTGGTTCAAGCCCTCATTAGCAGAACAATAAATATTGGAGTATTGCATGGTTATAAAAGCAATAAAGATCTTATAATTCAAAATATTACCTCAGATAGATTATTATTAGTTACATCCCTACCCTTAGTAAAAGATAAGATATCAATAAATGAACTAAAACGTCTGCCTTTAATATTCAGAGAAGATGGTTCAGGCACTAGAAAAACTATACTTGAGGCTCTAAAACCCCATGGGATAAAAGATAATGACCTGAATATTATTTACGAGCTTAACTCTATGGAAGCCATAAAAACTTCTGTTATTGCAGGTAAAGGTATATCCTTTATACCAGAATTAACAATTAAAAGAGATTTAAAAGACGGAGTTTTAAAACCTATTGAAATAGAAGGATTAAAGATTCATAGCGATTTCTATATCGCATATAGAAAAGATTATAATCTCACTCCCTTTGAATCTGATTTCATAAACTTTATAAAATCATCAAAACGAGGATTTTGTTAATAGAGTTACAAGTTCCATGTTCTAAGTTACAAGTTTTCAGTTCATTGTTTAAAGTATATAGATGTAAAGTACAACTATAGATATTCTAGTAAAACAATTAATTTATACACATCAAAAATCCCCAAAAGCTTTGGATATTTTGATATGCATAAATTAAGTTTTACTATTGGAAATCTATATAAAAAGCTTTTAGAAAAATTTTAATAAAAAAGAATAGTACTCTTTATTCTTTTTACATGCTCAATAATTTGATTCATTATTATAGATAACCAAATTTATAATACTTTAGAGTTGGTTATCTATATATTAGAAAAGCCCTTAAAAACTTTGACATCCTCAGAGCTTTATCCTATAAACATACAACATCTAACCTTCAACTTTTTTATTTACATATACCCTTTAAGTAAGCTTTTCATAAAATCTATATTTAGATACTGTTCTATCTTCCTAAAGGTGTCCATATTCTTAATATTTTTATCGGGTTTTTGATACTCAAGCCATGCATAGGCACACCATGATAATGCTCTTAAGTATAGATATGGGCTATACAGATGTACTCTTTCTCTGATGTTCTTATCTCCTCCGTCTAAGCTTTTTATATAGGTCTTAAAGAAGTTATCTTTTTCTTCTTTAGTAAGTATATAATTAGCTTTCCAAAGAGTAGTTGTTGGAGCTAAAAATTGAGTTATATCTTGGCATGGGTCACTTATAACAGGTTTTTCCCAATCTATTAGATAGCTGCTTCTATCTCCAATAATGAAATTATGAGAATTTACTTCGGTATTATTGATAACATGCCATTTGTTTTTAATAAAATACTTTTCTCGATTTCTATTTTTCTCAGCCCAGTTTAAAAAATTATAGAAAAAGTTCTTTAATTCTTTGTTTACTATGGGAGATTCTAAATAATTCTTTAATAGTCTTTTACCTTCTAAAATCCTATCACTACAAATATTTTCTTCAATAATAAAACAATCGCCAATAGTATTTATATCTATAGAATGTATTTTAGCAAATATTTTAGCAGCCTTTGCTAAATCTTTATCGTACTCAAGGGGTCTGCCTTCTAAAAACTCCATAATCAAAATACCATAATCAAAAAATTCCTTTGTATCATCAACAAAATAGACCTTTGGAGTTACTCCACTTATTTCTAAAGCTTTTATGGCATTATACTCATAGCTTATCTGATTAGTAAGTTCTAGTTGGCTTCCCGTGTTAACCCTAAAAACATACTTGGTTTTTTCGTCATCTATGATAAAGTTTATATTATATTCTCCCTGTGCTAAAAAATCCACATTAAAACTTCTATCTATTTTCAAATCCAAAAAAATTTTTTTCTTTAATATATATTCTTTTATTTTATCCTTTAGAGTATCCTTTAACATAGTGTTTATCACTCCACAAGTTATTCAAATAATTTATTGTATTATATGGCACAACATCTAATCTATCTTTCTTATTATCAATTTCCTCTATAAAAGCTATTAAATCCTCTTTAGTATCTATATCTCTAAATTTATTTGCAAATCCTATTTCTAGGTCTAAACCATTAGCAATATCAATAGTACCTTCTAGAACCGACTTGTTTCCCCATTTTAATTTGTCCTCAAATAAATTCTCATAAGCCTTTTTCATACCAATGAAATAATATCCCCCATCAGTCGTTGGACCCAATACAACATCGGAATTTTCTAAAACTTCAAAGGATTTTTTAATATCATCAGGTTGAATATCTGGGATATCAGCTCCCATAAGGGCTAATTTAGTGTAGCCTTTATTAAAAAGATATCTAAAACCATTGAACATTTTTTCTCCAAGATTCTTGCCATGTTGCGGAAAACACTTTATATAACCAGGAATATAGTCTTTCATCAAAAAAAATGATTCCTCTGGAGTATAGGTTAAATATATATCTATATCCTCTTTTATAAATTCAAATACATTAAACAAGTCCAATAAAAAACATTTATGGAGATTTGCACATTCTTCTCCAGATAAAATTTTCATAAGTCTCGTTTTAGTTCTACCTGGCATAGGTACTCTTGTCATTAGTATTAAAGCTTTCATCATCTTGCCTCCCTATATATTTCCTTTAGCTTCGAGGGAGATACACCTAGTACATATAATATTTTTATTTTATGCATCAGTAATAGAGTTTTAAGCTGTCCCCCATTTTTAAATCTTCTCGCTGATGTTCCGATAGGTAAGCTAAGTATACTAACTTTTCCTGACTTATAAAGTTTCTTAGATAGTTTCCAATCTTCCATAAGCTCTATATCTGGATACCCTCCTATTTTTGTAAAAACATCCCTTTTTACAAAAATGCCTTGATCTCCAAAAATCAACCCGAGGAACTTAGCCCTTAAATTCGACGTTTTTGCTACAAATTTCATAAACAATGAATCATAATCATAAAAATATAAGGAAAATCCTCCACCTATACTACCTTTGTGTATGGCTCTTTCAATATATTCCAATGAACTATTATGAACCTTTGAATCCGAATGTAGAAACCAAAGTATATCTCCTAAAGCTACTTTAGCCCCCTCATTCATTTGCTTTGCTCTACCCTTTTCGCTGTGGATAACCTTAGCGTATTTAAATGCTTTCTCCACAGTTTTATCGTGACTTCCACCATCAACAACTATAATTTCCTTTTCCCCCTTCAATGAGTCCAACTCTATTAATAAATTTTCTATACTTTTTTCTTCATTTAGAACAGGAACAATTATAGATATCATATTTAGCACCTCATATTAAGAGTCATTCTGATTCAAAAAACACGATATTATCAAAATCAACCTTTAACCATACTTTCTGATTTACTTCAAAAATATTTTTTGAGTTAGTTATACATTTTAACTGTATATTATCAGCTATTAGTGTATAATAAATTTTGTCACCAGCATATTGTTTTGATAATATTTTCACCCACAAACCACAATTTTCTTCAGAATCAGTTATTTCTATTTCTTCAGGTCTAATCATAGCTATCACCTTAGAATATTTGTTAAAACTAGTCCTAAACTTTCCTATTCCACAATAAAAAATACCTTCCTTTATTTCACCTGTCAGATAATTTTTCTCACCAAAAAAATCTGCTACAGTAGTGGAAACAGGCTTTTCATAAATTTCCCAAGGACTTCCAAACTGTTTTATTTCTCCATCAAGCATAACTGCCACTTTATCAGATGTCATCAATGCTTCTTCCTTGTCATGGGTTACCAGTAAAGTCGTTATCTTAAGCTTTCTCTGTATATCACAAACAAAATTTCTCATAGATTCCCTAAGTCTAGTATCAAGATTTGAAAAAGGTTCATCTAGCAAAAGTACCTTTGGCTCTATAGCTAATGCCCTTGCTATTGCAACTCTTTGTTTTTGTCCACCAGAAAGTTCGTTTGGATATTTTCTCTCATGCCCATCTAATTTAACTAATTCAATCATTTCCTTTATCCGTGCTATCCTTTTAGCTCTCTTTATCTTAGCCATTTTAAGTCCAAAGCCTATATTTTCCTCCACAGTCATATGAGGAAATAAAAGATAATCTTGAAAAACTATTACAGCGCCCCTTTTTTCCACAGGGATATTAACAATGGATTTTTCATTAAAAAGTATATCTCCACAATCAGGAGAAATAAGACCTGCTATAATCTTTAAGGTTGTCGTTTTGCCACAGCCCGATGGACCAAGTAAAGAAACCATCTCACCTTCATTTACAGTAAAATTTATATCATTTAATACTCTCTTATTTTCAAAAACCTTAGATATATTTTTTAATTCTATCTTACACATTATCCATTCTCCTACCTAAATAGCTACATATAGAAATAATTTTCCCCTTTATAATAAGATCTAACTATTTTTTCTATTATCAGAAGAATAACTAAAGTTGATAATATAAATACTATGCTATATGAACAAGCCATCATCCTATCTCCACTTTGTATATATGGAAACATCAACATCGAAAAAGTTATAATTCTTCCACCACCTATTAAAAATGTCAGAAAATATTGACTAAAGGATACTATAAATACTAAACTTCCTGCCGACAATAACCCTGGAGCAATTAATGGCAAAGTAATTCTTATAAAAGTTTGGATAGAATTTGCTCCCAATACTCTAGCCTGCATTTCCATAGATTCTCCGATTATCTCAAAAACATTTGTAAGTATTCTTATACCATATGGTAAACAAGGAATCAAATGAACTAACACAACTCCTAAAACAGTATTAGCTAATCCAAGCTTAATAAAAGCAACATGAATTCCCATTGCAACTGCTATCGTTGGAACAATTATAGGTGCAAGAACTAATATCTTAAAAAAGTCTTTACCTTTAAAATTATATACTCCTAATGCCTTTGCAGCAGGAATACTTATCAAAAGAGTAATAACAGTAACTACGCTGGATAAACATACACTAAAGCAAAGAATTCTTATGGATTTATTATTAGGATTTAATATATATTCAAATGCTCTTATTCCAAAATCTCTAGGAACCAGGTTTGGCCAAGGCCATATTTTAACAAAGCTCCATAATAATACTACACCAAGTGGAAAAATTAATAAAAATATGATAACACACATTATAACTTTGGATATATAGCTATTTCTTTTCATTTCATTTTCCTTTCTCTATATCCTTGAAACGCTTCTAATATCTTAAATGGCTATCCTTTTTCACTGTTAATCGTCAACCAATAACCAGTTAGCCATAACTCACCCATTAAATTTTGAAATCAACTTAAAGGTTTTACTATAAAGCCATACCAAAAGGAATGAGTAAAATGTTAAAATCATATTTATAACCATAGTATAAGGCCTATGGGTTAAATCAGGATTTGTATATTCAATATATGCTTTTACTGGCAACGTTTTTGGATTAGTAGGTCCCAATAAATAAGGTACCTCAAAAGATCCAAAGGAGAATGAAAAAATTATTATAAATGATGACAATATACTTGGCATAATTAAAGGTAAAATGATTCTCCAAAAAACCTGTCTTTTATTAGCTCCTAAATTCAAGGCTGCTTCAGCTAATTTTTCGTTTATATTACTTAACACAGTATACACCACCATTGCAATAAAGGGTGTTTCTTTCCAAATATACGTAACTATTATACCAATTCCATTTTTATCAAATATTAAGGAAGGAAATTGAGCCTGTTCACTTATAAATCCTAATGAAAATAATACTCTTGCTAAAACCCCACTCTGGGTCAGCATATTATATACAAGCAGTGCCGCTATGGAGTGGGGTACTATTATAGGCAATTTATAAATTATCTCTTCAATTCCTTTTTTATGCTTACTTTGAAAAATTGAATAAGCCAGTAATACTCCAATAATAACTGATAAAACCGAAGATATAAGGGATATATATATACTAAATTTGAAGGAATCTATAAAACTTTTATCTAACAATACCTCTTTATAATATTTTAAAGTGAAATCATTAAGTCCTATAACTGGAAAATATCCTAAGCTCTGAAAAAATCCTAATACAAGCCCCATTGTGAATATCCCCAAGATTATTATCATAACTGGAGCAAGCATAATATAAGGCTTTAGTTTTTTATACAATTTCCTATTCACCCTCTACTGGTATGTTTTCCTGCCATATTTCTTCTATTATTGGTATTATATTAGCTGGCATTTCTGGAACTCTATGTTCTAACAGTACGCTTTGAGGAAGTGTCCCTTTTCCCAGCTTAATGTTCTCAAAGATTTTCTTTTCTGCCTCATTTAACTTACCATTGTCGATTACAGGTAAATCCCCCCAATTTTCAGGGTCATATTTTGAGCTTTGAGCTTCAATACTTAATATAAAATCAATAACTACTAAAGCTGCTGCTTTATTAGGAGCATTATAAGGTATCGTTAAGAAATGTGTATTGCCGATTGTTCCTCTATTAAGTATTGTTACACTACTTGTTTCTGGAAATTCACCAGTTACAATCTTACTTGCTACATGATTGGGATTATAGCTCATAGTCATTAAAACTTCATTATCTGCAAACATATTATCTAACTGAGCAATAGTAGCAGGATAAGTCTTACCTTCCTTCCATAAATATGGTCTTATTTCTTTTAAGAACTCCATTGCTGGTGCAACTTCCTTCTGTATCCTTTCCTTATCAGCTTCCATACTTATGAACTTTTCATAACCTACAATATCATATATTATATTTCTAACGAAGGCACTTCCTGTAAAATCTGGCGGTGCAGGATAGGTAAATTTACCAGGGTTATTTTTTACCATTTCTAGTATTTCTTCATGACTTTTAGGAGCTTTATCCAATCTAACTTTATCATAAATCATAACGAATTGTGCCTTCCCATAGGGTGCTTCATATCCATCTACAGCAAATCCAAAATCATACTTTACTTCTGGAGAATCCTTATCAATATATTTGTTAAAATTCGGTAGCTTTTCTGTGAAAGAACCTAACAATAAATCATTATTTTTAGCAGTATAAAAATTTTCACCGTTTATCCATACTATATCAATGTTACCTTTCTTTACATCTACTTGCTTTTCACCTAATAGTTTGTTTAATATATCATCTATATTCATGGGTACTCTATTAAAGGTTATATCATACTCTTCCTTAAGTCTCTTGGCTACGAAATCATCTAGCCATTCATTAGTTTTTTGACTTCCTCCCCATCCATAAAAATTAACTGTAGTACCCTTAGCATCTTCTAAAATATCTTTCCACTCCTTATCTAAGACATTATATTCTTCCTTGTTTGAATTATTGCCACACGCTGTCAAATTAACAACTAGCATTATCATTAGTAAAATAATTGATATTTTTTTCATGATATTACCCCCTCACATTTTTTAAAGTAAGAATTTAAATAGAAGCTTACATCCTATCCATGCTCCTACAAACATAAAAATTGCATATACCCATCCATGCAAGGAAAAAGACGGTATTGCGCTAAAGTATGCTCCAATATTGCACCCAAAGCTTAATCTACTTCCATATCCCATTAAAATTCCACCTAAAAGAGCAAATACTAATTGCTTTTTGCTTTTTATCTTCTTCCATTTAAACTCTGATGCTAATAATGCTGCTATTAGTGCTCCTAAAATAACTGCCAAATTTAATATCGTATATTCATTATTAAAAAAGGTCTTACCCTTTGTTAACTCATTTCCATATACATTAAAATAATACCAGTTCGAATGTTCAAGTCCAAATTTTTCTAATATTCCCATTCCCCAATATAAAAATCCACTGGTTATTCTCCATGTTTTACCAGAAAACCAAAAAAGAATTATATTGAGTATTGCTAAAATAATTCCTCCAACTACATAAGTCCAAGGTTTCTTTATTATCTTTTGATAAAATTTCATATAATCACCCTTAATCACCCTTTATCGTCTCTTCTCAATGTATATTTCCCATTCACCATCAGCCACTTCAGCATAATCAACTTCATGCCCTTGTTTCTTAGCCCATTCAATGACATTAGTTATTGAACAGCTGTGGTCAGTTTCCATTATTAAAACATCTCCGATTTTCATATTATTTAGTTTTTTTAATGCTTTGATAAGTGGTATGGGACATGCCTCATACATGCAATCTATTCTGACTTCTGCCATATAAAAACCCCCAAATTACATTGCCATCATATTATTATTTTTATCATACCAATCAGCTATATAGTATAGAATAATCAAAACTAATATTTGAATAGTTATTGATAAAGGAAACCCTAGATAATGTGGTATATATATAGCAGGTGATTTGCTGATAAATAATTTATCCCAAAATTCAAAGTGTCTTGCACCTAAAAGTGTTCCTATAACAAATCCTATTAATACAATCAATTGCAAAATAAACCCTTCTCCTATTCGCATGAGGGTTCCACTTGCACATCCACCAGCTATAACCATTCCTATTCCAAATAATATTGCTCCTAAAGCAGTATGCACTCCTACTGGAGCAATTTGTCCAGGAATTTTCATTATATCTGTATCTATATTTCCTCCTAAAGATTTATACTGAATGATAGCAAATCCTACAGTAGAAATAATAAATGCTATTATTACAGCTTTGAATATAGATGTACTTCCCACCATTATCGGATCTCGAAAACTAGCCGTGAAACAAAATCTCGATTTTTGGAGTGTAAAACCTATAAAGAGTCCTAAAAGCCAAATTATGCTATATATAAAGTTATTTCTGAATAAATAAAGATATATAAAGCTTACTATCATTATAAAAATCAAACCGTATTTTAGTTGATTCTTCTTGCCTTTATAATTTAATTGTCGATTTTTCTTCAACTCTTGTATTTTACTTGAAGACAATTGCTTCACTCCCTTATATGGATAGACTAGTATGTTAAATTCTAGTCAATCCATTAGTTATATTATATATTATATAAAAAACATTTCGCATTTAAAATGTTTATATAGAATAACTAAATATTATATAGCTTTGCTATTTATATTTTAACAGCTTCTGTGCTAAAATAAAAATGTTAAATAATCCAATTATTAAGGTGGTCTAAAATGCATAAAGTTATTTTTGATTGTGACAACACTATGGGAGTTGAAAACTGTGATGTTGATGATGGTCTAACTCTATTATATCTACTAGGTAGACAGGATATTGACCTTTTAGGTGTCACCACTACCTTTGGCAATAGTAAAATTGATATCGTTTATAACAACACTATAAAGATGTTTAATGAACTAAAACTTAATGACATTCCTCTATACAAAGGTGCTTCTTCAAGTAAAGATAGACAAAGTGAAGCTGCTGAATTTTTAACAAAAATGACAAAAAAATATCCTGGAGAAATAATACTACTTGCAACAGGTTCCTTAACCAATTTACTAGGAGCATATGAACTGGATAACAATTTTTTTAACAATTTAAAAGAAATTGTCTTGATGGGTGGTATTACCGAGCCACTGATAATCAATGGTAAAAATTTAGATGAACTAAATTTCTCTTGCGATTCAGAAGCCACATATAAAGTTTTAAGCTCTAATACCAATGTAACAGTAATTACTGGACATATTTGTCTTCAAGCCTTCTTCGGAGAAAATGAATACAAAAGACTAATGGAAAATGACTCAGTAAAGATTTATCAGTATATTAGAGATAAGACTATAAATTGGTTTGAATTCATTATGCAAAAATTTGGTATAAAAGGCTTTTACAACTGGGATATAGTTGCTTCCGTATATATAACGCATCCTGAATTATTTGATAGAAACATTCAAAAAATTACCTCTACTTCTCAGGACTTAGATAATGGATATCTTAAAATTAATAACTTATCTGGTAATAGCTATGAAATAAATATTCCTACCAAGATAAAGGATATAGATAAGTTTAATAAAGTAATTTTTGATTCATGGGCAAAGGTGAAAATTTAAATGGTAAAGCTTTTAATTTATCAATATTTTTTAAATTTAAAAGGGTTAAGCCATTAATGATTGGCCCAACCCTTTCTTAAATTTATTTTTCTATTTTTTCACCGCTTTTTGAATACTCTAACCATGAACCATCATAATTCTTAACATTTTCATACCCTAATAATTCTGTTAAAGCAAACATTGTATGGGCTGCTCTAACAGCACTTTTGCAATGAGGAATTATTGCTTCCTTATCAGCTGTTATTCCAGCAGCTTCATATATTTTTTTCAATTCATCAGCACTTTTATATGTACCATCTTCATTTAAAGCCTTTGTCCATTCTATCCAAACTGCTCTTGGAATATGCCCATCATTCCACTCTTTCTCTGAACGAGTATCTAATACTATTAACTTATCATTATCATAGCTGGCTTTTACCATATCTAAATCCGCAATCAAGCTTTTATTTGCTTCCTTGGCAGTATATGTTGCAGCTTCAACATCCGCTGGAGATTTTTCAGTTTCAAACCCTGCTGCTTCCCATGCCTTTAAACCGCCATTAAGTAGCCTTACATCGTCATGTCCATATACCTTCATTACCCACCAAAGGCGAGCTGCCCAAAGCTCATTATCAGCATCATAAATTACTACAGTATCTTCATTAGTTATTCCTGCTGCTCCAAGTACTTTTTCTATTTGTTCCTTAGGTGCTATCATACCTTTAACACCATTTACAGTTGCTGCTATATCGCCTCTAGCTATTTTTACTGAACTAGGTATATAACCTCCAGGTAATTTTGCATCTCTAAAGTCTACAACCTTAACTTCACCCTTATCTATCATGTCTTTTAGTTCATTTGCTGATACTAGGCTTTGTGGTTTAGCATAGCCCATATCATTCTTTGCTTCTTGACCTTGTTCTGGTTCTTTTTCTTGTTCAGATTTTTCTTTTACTGCAGGCTCTTCTTTTACCGTAGTAGTACATCCAACTACACTAAAAATTAGTGCTAACACGAGAAGTAGTACAAATAAATTTTTTGATTTTAACATATTCTTTTACCTCCTCTTTTCTTTTGCATTTAGGTCTTAATGCAATGGACAATATTTGTTAAATTATTATCTATGATAATTATAAAACTAATTTGATTTTTTTGATAGTATTTATATGAAATCATTATAAGTATAAAAGTTGTTTATACAAAAAATTTAATATGCACTAATGTGCCACTTTAGAAGATGTAGAAATAATAATATAAATTTTTATTATAGTTATAAATAATAATTATAAATTCTTGCCTTTTAAAATAGTTATGATAATATAGTTTCGCTGGACAAATTATTAACAAATGTCCATTTGATATTCTAGCAAAAGCTTAGGAAAAGAGGAGGAATACGTTCATGTTTAAATTCAATGCAAAATTCTTACTAGTATTACTGTTAATTGTTGCGCTTATGGCTGGATGTACTGCAAAGGTTGAAGAACCACAGCCCACTAAGGAACAAAAACCAGCTCAACAGCAAGCTGACGAAAAAACTAAAGAAGAATATGCACATCCGGAAAGCCTAATATCAGCAAAAGAGTTAAAAGAAATAATGGATGATGAAAATGTTGTCATTGTTGGTGTTATGGTAAAAGGAAAATATATCCCTGGTTCTGTTAACCTAAAGGAAAAAGATTTTAATACAGAGCTTAATGGGGTACCTGATATGAGACCTACTCCAGAAATATGGGTACAGGCTTTATCAAATTACGGAATTGATAACGATGATACAATAGTTCTTTATGATACAAAAAATATGCTGCTATCAGCACGTGTTTGGTGGATATTTAAATATTATGGACATGAAAATGTTAAAATTTTAAACGGTGGTATCAATGCATGGAAAAATGCTGGTTTTAATACAGACTCAACTCCCGCTGAAAGAAAAGCCTCAAGCTATGAAATAAAAGGTGAAAATCCAGATGTACTTGCTACATTGGATACTATAAAGACAAGCTATGATAATGAAAATATAATTACTTTGGATACTCGTTCTGAAAAAGAATGGAAAAAAGGAAGAATTCCAGGTGCAGTCTGGGTCGAATGGACTAATGCTATAAGTGAAGATGGTACATTTAAAAGTGCTAGCGAACTTAAAGCACTATATGAAGGAAAGGGAGTTACTGCTGACAAGGATTTAATAATGCCATATTGCTTAGGTGGCTGGAGAGCAGCTAACTCAATGTTCGTTTTATCTGAATTACTTGGCTATGAAAATGTTAAAAACTACGACGGTTCATGGGCAGAATTCGGAGAATCTGGTGAACCTATAGAAAAGTAATTATTCAAAAAAGCAAGGTTACTACTTAATAATAACCTTGCTTTTTTTATATTTATATAATTCTTGCATCAACATGTTTATCTAATGAAAAATAAAATATTACACTGTTATTACTATTTTTTACACCAAAATCGCTTTTATGATGCTCTAAAATTCTTTTTACTATTTGTAGTCCTAGCCCAGTGCCACCAGACTCTCTATTTCTTGATTTTTCAATTCTGTAGAAGGGTTTCCATATTTCTTCTATCTCATTCTCTGGTATGTTTACTCCAGTATTTTCCACGAAAACGAAGATTTTTTCTTCATTTTCCTTAATATTGATTAATATCTTTTCTCCTTCGTTAGTATATCTAACAGCATTACTATATAGGTTAGTTATTACCTGCTCAAGCTTCTTACTATCACCATTAGCGAAAACTTCCTCTAAATCTAATATTACTTCGATATTTTTATCCTTAACTAGTTTTTTAAATTTGCTATGAACCTTTAATACAATATCAGATATATCAAATATTTCCCAATTCAAACTGTAACCATCAGCTTCAATTTTTGATAACTGTAACATTTCAAATATTAATTCATTCATATGGTTTACTTCTTCGATCAAAGAATTTATATGATAAACATCGTGACTATCATATACACTGTCTCTAATACCTGAAGCAATCCCTTCGATAATGGTTAAGGGTGTTTTTAGCTCATGGGATATGTTAGCTATAAATTCCTTTCGTATCTTTTCTTGTTTTCTTTCTCTTTCAATATCATCAACAAGCTTTTCATTAGCCTCTTTTAATTGTGTAAGGCTTGTATTTAAATTATTTGATAAAGTATTCAAGCTATTTGCTAAATCTCCAATTTCATCATCTGAATCAATTTTACATTCACTTGAAAAATCTAGGTTTGCCATTTTACATGCTATATTTTTCATATGAATCAAGGGTCGTGAAATGATCTTAGAATAGAAATATGCAGCAATTGCAACCATTATAAATGCCAAGAGAAAGAAATATTTATTATAATTCTTTATAATAGCTATAGCATCATCTACTGGCTGTAGTGAAGTGGAAGCAAAAAATAAATATTGTCCATGATTTTTTATATCAACTGGTTTAATAAATATAATATTCTTTATACCTGTGCCTTCATCCATTAATTCATAGAAAGATAATTCATTTTCTTTAAATATGTCGCTAAGGTTTTTATTTTCCATTAAATTTAATATATTATTATAAAGTGTTTGTTCCTTATATAAACTACTATAGAACTTCTCATCTGGAATGTATAGGGATGAAATATAACCTTTAATTTTAACTAACTCTATATCCTCACTGTTTTCAAGTATAAAATCATAATCAATACTACCAGTTACAACATTAGTCGTCTGAAAATCTTCTAGTATATCTTCTAGTATAATAGTATTATATTGTCCTTCGTTGCTCTCAAAACCTCCTATTCCAAAACTGTCATATTCTTTACCATCTATAATAATTTGATATGGAAATATGTATGTATTTTGATTATCATAACTCTCCATTTCTCCAATAACCTCAATCGCCAATCCGTCTATAAAAGCTTTTTTATCTATACTAAGATTTTTTAAGAATAAATCAATATATACCTGAATTATTCATAGAAAACATCAAAAATGATTGAATCGTAGTATTAACAAGTAGTCCAACAAATTGGACTTTGCACCCATTGGGTGAAATAACAAAAAAATAAAGAAAAGAACCTAATTTTGTGTTAAAGTTAAAGCGTTAAAACAAAAACTATATCACGAAAAGAGGTTCTTTCTATGACAAGTTTACATCAAAATTCACTTAACTTCAACAAAAGTTTTTCATATGATTTCGGTGGAGGTAATCTTTCTTCAGATGCAGGGTTAATAATAGTTCGTTCTTTTCTTGAAAAAATTGGCTTAATAC